>NZ_JBSFKI010000072.1:0-28918 GCF_053598475.1 Kitasatospora sp. NPDC001119 | reverse complement strand
TTCATCAGCATCGTCCGGCGCCGCGGCGAATCCTCGATTCCGATCACCGCGCCGGCGATCCACGCGACCTTGGCAGTCAGGGACCGGGCGGCGTCAGGCACGAACGCCCAGTTGGGCCAGCAGGGCGGTGTTGTCCTCGATGTGCCAGTCCTCGGTGATCCGGTCGGTGCCGACGTGCTGGATGTCGATGGCGTTGAAGTCGACGCTCTGGCCCTGGCCCCGCACGCCGTCGAAGGTGCCGGTGAAGTGGCCGCGGAAGACCAGGCGGGCGGTGATCCTGTCGCCGGTGACCAGGAGGTCGGAGAGTTCGCAGGTCAGGTCCGGCACCGCGGCGCGGAAGCTATCCGAGGCGAGGAGCGGCCCGGCGGGGCCCTGCGGACGGCCGGGCGGCAGGGTGTTGTCCCGGAAGTGCGGGCTGATCGCCGCGTCCAGGTAGCGCTGCTGCCCGGTGTTCCAGAACGTGTACAACTGCTGTGCCAGGTGGACCTCCTGGGCGGCGCGCCGGGCGCCGATCGAGTGGTCCACGGTGAGGGCCTTCGGCTGGACGAGGTCGGGCGAACGGTCGATCAGGCGCTGTGGCCAGTCGTGTGCGGAGTCGTGGCGGCCGGTGTCGCGGGCGGGGGCGGCCGCCACGGTGCCGGCCGCCAGGCCGATCACCGTCGCGAGGACGGCGGTGGTGCGGATCAGGGTGCGCGAGTTCATGGGACCGGTTCCTCGGATCGGGGTGGGCACGCCCGCGGGTGCGGGCGTGCCGGGGGAGGGGTGACACCGCGTCGGCCGCGGCGGGCCGGAGGTCAGGCGAGCCGGCCGCCACCGTCGACGTGGAGCACCGTGCCGGTGACGTACGGGTTGTCGATGGCGTAGCGGACGGCCTTGACCAGGTCCTCCGGGGTGCCGACGCGTCGGGCCGGGTTGCGCTCGGCGACCCCGCGCAGGAACGCCTCCTTGTCGGCGCCCAGGCCGTCCCAGGAGCCGGTGTCGACGATGCCGGGGGAGACCGCGTTGACCCGGACCGGCGCGATCTCCACCGCCAGCGCCTGCACCAGGAAGGCCAGTGCGCCGTTGGTGGTGGCCATCACGGTGCGCGCGGGCGCCGGACGCCACGCGGCCACGCCGGAGAAGAAGGTGAACGAGCCGCTCGCGGAGACCTGCCCGGCCAGGTGCTTGGCCAGCAGCAGCGGGCCGATCACCTTCGCCGCGAACGCCCGCTGGACGTCGGCCGCTTCGAGATCCCGCAGCGGGCCGTTGGCCGGCATCGCGGCGGTCGAGACGAGGTGGTCGAAGCGGCCGGCCCGGGCGGCGAAGTCGGCGATGGACCGCTCGTCGGCGATGTCCAGGGCGATCACCTCGGACGGCCCGGACAGTTCCCCGGCCGTCCACTCCAGCTTGCGCGGGTCCGGGCCGGCCAGTACGAGGGTGGCGCCGTCCGCCGAGGCGGCCTTGGCGAGGGCCTGGCCGGTGCGTGAACCCGCACCGACCACGACGAGTCGCTGACCCTGGAGGGAGGTGGTGTCGGACATGGCGGAACTCCTTCGAATCATCGGGGGATCGGCCGCCCGCTGCTTCCCGTCGGCGGCCGCACCACGACCCTCTCCCGACCAGCGATGATGAGTCCAAGGCTTGTTATCTACCGCAGCGATAAAATCTGTTCATGGCAATGCCGACGCTCAGACAGCTCGAATATCTGGCCACCGTGGTCGACACCGGATCCTTCACCCGGGCGGCCGAACAGCTGCACGTCACCCAGCCCGCCCTCTCCCACCAGATCCGCGCCCTGGAGGTCGCCCTCGGCGGCCCGCTGCTGGAGCGCCTGCCGCGCGCCGTACGGCTCACCCCGACGGGCCGGGCGGTCCTGCCGCACGCCCGCGCCGCGCTGGCCGAGGCCGAACGCCTGCACGCGGCGGCCCGCCGGACGGCCGGCCTGGAGGAGGGCGAGCTGGAGGTCGCCGTCGTCTACTCGGTGAGCCTCGGCGTCCTGCCGCCCGTGCTGCGGGACTGGCGCCGCCTGCACCCCGGCGTGCGGATCCGGCTGCGCGAGTACGCCCACGCCGACCGGCTCCGGGAGGCCATGGCCGAGGGGCGCGCCGATCTCGCCATCGGCCCGGTGCCCACCGGCTGGGAGGGGCCGATCAGGGAACTCGGCGTCGAGGAGTTCACCGTGGTGCTGCCCGCCGAGGACCCGCTGGCCGACCGTCCCGCCGGTACGGTCGGCCTGGCCGAACTCGCCGACCGCGACTGGGTCCACTACGCCCCGGACAACGGGCTCGCCGACCTGCTCGACCAGGTCTGCGCCCGGGCGGGTTTCCATCCCAGGGCGGCGATCCGCGCCGAACAGACCTCTGCCGCACCGCTGTTGGCCGCGGCGGGGCTCGGGCCCGCCCTGGTGCCGGCCGACATCGTGCCAGCCCACTTCGAGGGCGCGCTGCTGCGCCCGGACCCCCCGGTCCTGCGCACCCTCACGGCGTACACCCGTACCCGTCCCGACCCGCTCACCGTGGCCTTCGCGGACCTGCTGGCCCGGCGGGTGCGGATCGGTCCCGAGGTGTCCCGGAGGCCGGTTCCCGACGCGTCCGGCTGAGAACGGTTGGGGGCGGCCGAGGACGGCTGCGAGCGGACGACGCGGGCGGGCCCGTGGTGCTCAGCGGGTGGCGGTGCCGACCGGCTCGTCCGCGTCCTGGGGGTCGTCGGCGTCGCTGAGTCCCAGGCGCAGGTGCTCGATGTGGTAGACGGCCTGGTCGAGCAGCGCGGCGACGTGGTTGTCGTAGAGCGCGTAGACGACCTGGCGGCCGTTGCGCCGGCCGATGACCAGGCCGAGGTTGCGCAGCAGGCGCAGCTGGTGGGAGCAGGCGGACTGCTCCAGGCCGACCTCGGCGGCGAGCTCGGTGGCGGCGCAGGGGCCCTCGCGCAGCCGGGAGAGGATCAGCAGCCGGGAGGGTGTGGCCAGGGCTTGCAGGGTGGTGGCCACCCGGGCAGCGCTGGTGGCGTCCAGGCGCGTGTGCGGGACGGCGGTGGCGGGGGTGGCTCCATGACCCATGCGGGCAATACTACAACTGATAGATGAAGGGGCCTTCATATGTTCATGTATCGTGAGTGAGTCACCGGCTCCGCCCTGCCCAGGCCTGCCCCGAAGGGTCCCGTCCGCCATGTCCTCCACCACCCTGACCGAGCGCCCCGCGTCCCCGGGCGCGCCGCGTCCGGACACCGCGCCCCGGCGGCGCACCCGGGTGCTGTCGCTGCCCGAGGCCCGCTGGGCCGCCGCCGCGACGGTGCTCTTCCTGGTCGCGCTGCCGCTCCAGCTGACCGGCGCCCCCGCCTGGACCTGGGGCCCGCTGTACGCCCTCGCCTACGCCACCGGCGGCTGGGAACCCGGCTGGGCCGGGCTCCAGGCGCTGCGGGAGAAGACCCTCGACGTCGACCTGCTGATGATCGTGGCCGCGCTCGGCGCCGCCGCCGTCGGGCAGGTCATGGACGGCGCGCTGCTGATCGTCATCTTCGCCACTTCCGGCGCCCTGGAGGCGCTGGCCACCGCCCGTACCGCCGACTCGGTGCGCGGACTGCTCGACCTCGCCCCGGCCACCGCCACCCGGCTGCTGCCCGACGGCGGCGAGGAGACCGTGCCCACCGAGCGGCTGGCCGTCGGGGACACCGTGCTGGTCCGGCCCGGCGAGCGGATCGGCGCCGACGGGCGGGTGCTCGACGGCGCGAGCGAGGTCGACCAGGCCACCATCACCGGCGAGCCGCTGCCGGTCGCCAAGCAGCCCGGCGACGAGGTGTTCGCCGGCACCCTCAACGGCACCGGGGCGCTGCGGCTGCGGGTCGAGCGGGACGCCTCGGACACGGTGATCGCCCGGATCGTGCAGCTGGTCGAGGAGGCCTCCGAGACCAAGGCGCCCACCCAGCTGTTCATCGAGAAGGTCGAACAGCGCTACTCGCTCGGCATGGTGGCCGCCACCCTCGCCGTCTTCGCCGTCCCGCTGGCCTTCGGCGCGGCCTTCACCGGCTCGCTGCTGCGGGCGATGACCTTCATGATCGTCGCCTCCCCGTGCGCGGTGGTGCTGGCCACCATGCCGCCGCTGCTCTCCGCCATCGCCAACGCCGGACGGCACGGCGTCCTGGTCAAGTCCGCCGTCGTGATGGAGCGTCTGGGCCAGGTCGACGCCGTCGCCCTCGACAAGACCGGCACCCTCACCGAGGGCACCCCGCGCGTCACCGACCTCCGGCCGCTCACCGGCTCCGGCCTCGCCGAGGCGGAGCTGCTGGCGCTGGCGGCCGCGGCCGAGCACCCCAGCGAGCACCCGCTCGCCCGCGCCGTCGTCGACGCCGCCCGCGACCGCGGCCTGACCCCGGCCGCCGCCGAGGACTTCGGCTCCACCCCGGGCGTCGGCGTCACCGCCACCGTCGACGGCCGGGTGGTCGCGGTCGGCGCGCCCGCGCGGCTGATCAACGGCCGTACCGACGCCGCGTGCGCCGAAGCCGCCGCGCTGGCGGCCGAGTTGGAGGAGGCCGGCCGCACCGCCGTGCTGGTCGAGGCGGACGGCGTCCCGGTCGGCGTGCTCGGCATCGCCGACCGGCTGCGCCCGGACGCCGCCGCCACCGTCACCGCGCTGACGGCCCTCACGGGTACCGCGCCGATGCTGCTCACCGGCGACAACCCCCGCGCGGCCGCCCACCTGGGCGCCGAGGTCGGCATCACCGACATCCGGGCCGGGCTGCTGCCGCAGGACAAGGTCGCCGCCGTCCGCGAGCGGGAGGCGGCCGGACGGAAGGTGCTGGTGATCGGCGACGGCGTCAACGACGCGCCCGCGCTGGCCGCCGCCCACACCGGCATCGCGATGGGCCGGGCCGGCTCCGACCTGGCGCTGGAGACCGCCGACGCGGTGATCGTCCGTGACGAACTGGCCACCGTCCCGGCCGTGGTGGCGCTCTCCCGGCGGGCCCGGTCCTTCGTGGTGCAGAACCTGGTGATCGCCTCGGTGTTCATCACCGCCCTGGTGGTCTGGGACCTGGTCGCCACCCTCCCGCTGCCGCTGGGCGTGCTCGGCCACGAGGGCTCGACCGTCATCGTCGGCCTCAACGGGCTGCGGCTGCTGCGCGAGGCCGCCTGGACGAGGGCGCGCGCCCTCTGACGGGTCCGGAACAAGGTCGGACCGAGGCCGGCGCGTCCCCCCGGCGGGGCGCGCCGGCCGAGGCCGTGCGACGCCCGGGTGCGGATGCGGGGCGGCCCCCACCGGCCTAGCGTGGCCCTCATGGAGCTGTTCCCCCCGATCCCGCTGGCCCAGTGGCAGGACTCCAAGGCGACGGTCCACCGCTTCGCCCAGGTCGTCGGCAAGATCCGCCTGGCGTGCAGCGTGCGGCGCAACCACTGGTGGAACGTCCCCTACCACCTCACCGGGCGTGGCATCACCACCCGCCCGATGGCGGTGCTGGACGGGGGCGGGACCTTCTGCGTCGACTTCGACTTCGTCGACCACCGGCTGGTGGTCTCCTCCTCGGACGGCCGCACGGCCTCGTTCCCGCTCACCGGGCAGTCCGTGGCGTCGTTCTACCGCCGTACGCTCGACTCCCTCGCGGCGGTCGGCGTGCCGGTCACGGTCTCGCACCCGTTCCCGTTCGACCTGCCCGACGCCGGCCGGCCGTTCACCGAGGACACCGAGCACGCCGCCTACGACCCGTTCTGGGTCAACCGTTACTGGCAGGTGCTGAGCCAGGTCAACCTGCTCCTGGAGGAGTTCGCCGCCGGCTTCTGCGGGAAGATCAGCCCGGTGCACCACTTCTGGCACACCTTCGACATCGCCGTCACCCGGTTCTCCGGGCGGGTGATCGAACAGCCGCGGACCGTCGACCCGGTGACCCGTGAGGCCTACTCCCGCGAGGTCGTGAGCTCCGGTTTCTGGTTCGGCGACGACTCCTTCCCGGACCCGGCCTTCTACTCCTACGCGGCCCCCGAGCCCGCCGGCCTGGCCGACAGCCCGCTCCGGCCCGGTGCCGCCCGCTGGGTCGAGCGCAGCGGCAGCCACCTGGCCGTCCTGCCGTACGACGAGGTCCGCGGCCGGGAGGACCCGCGTGCCGTGGTGCTGGACTTCTACGAGTCCGTCTACGAGCCCGCGGCCCGCCTGGCCGGCTGGGACGTCCGGGGCGAGGCCTCGCCCGGCGGCATCACCGACCCGGTGGCGGCCGGGAGCGGCGACTGACGGGAACGGCGACTGACGGCGGACCAGGGCGGTGAGCCAGGGCGGCTGTCCACGACGCGGAGTTTAGGTTAGCCTCACCTAAGCTGCGGTGCGCGTCGAGGACGTACGGACCGGCACGGCCGCGGCGTCCGCCCGTTCGCTGGAAGGAGCCCGCCCTGTCCACCGTCACCGCTCCCGCCCGTTTCGCGCTCTTCCCCCTGCGCGTCGCCCGCACCGCCGGGCTCACCCCGCACCTGGTCCGCGTCACGCTCACCGGTGAGAGTCTCACCGGGTTCGTCAACGGCGGCCTCGACCAGCGGATCAAGCTGCTGCTGCCGCTCCCCGGGCAGTCCGAGCCGCTGATCCCGCCCGGCGACGGCGACTTCGGCTGGTACCAGAGCTGGCGGGAGGCCGACCCGCGGGTGCGCCCGGTGCTGCGCACCTACACCGTCCGCGGCCAACGCCGCGACCCCGACGAGATCGACATCGACATCGCCGTGCACGGGGACCTCGGCCCGGGCTCCCGGTGGGCCGCCACGGCCACGCCCGGCGACCGGGTGGTGGTCTGCGGACCGGCCGTCGAGGAGGCAGGCGGCGTGGAGTTCCGGCTGCCCGCCGACCCCGGCTGGGTCCTGCTGGCCGGGGACGAGTCGGCGCTGCCCGCCATCGCCGCGATCCTGGAGGAACTGCCCGCGCACCTGCCGGTCCGGGTCTTCGCCGAGGTGGACGGGCCGGCCGAGGAGGCCTACCTCCCGGCCCAGCGAGCGGGAGTCGAGACCGTCTGGCTCCACCGCCGCTCCGGCGCGCCGGGCCTCACCGGGGCGGTGCGCGCCGCCGACCTGCCGGACGGGCGGCCGTACGCCTGGATCGCGGGCGAGGCGGCCTCGGTGCGCGAGCTGCGCCGCCACCTGGTTGGCGAGCGGGGGATGGACCGGCGCGCGGTCTGCTTCATGGGCTACTGGCGGGCCGGGCGCACCGAGGACCAGCGCGCCGAGGACGGCCCGGGGGAGGACGGCGAGGACTGAAGCGGGGGCCGCCGGGGAAGCGCCGCCGCACGCACCCTCCCGGAACATGAGGTTCCGTCATATTGTCGTTCTCGCCGACGGCGCGCCCGAGCGCCGGGTGCCGGCCCGAGCCACCTCACCACAGCGGGGATGACGATGAAGAGTCTCGCGGCGCGCCTGCTCGCCCTGGTCGCGGCCCTGCCGGTGCTCGCCGTGCTGGCTGCGGGCCCCGGCATCGCGGCGCCGGACGGCGGAGCCGGGGCCCGGCTCGCCGCGTCCTGGACCGGCCCGCTGAGCACCCGGGGGCGCTACATCGTCGACGCCGACGGCGACCGCTTCAAGCTGAAGGCCGCCAACTGGGCCGGAGCCCAAGGGACTTGGCAGGGCAGCGGTAGCACCGACGACCCGGCGAACAACCAGGCCGGCCAGGTGTCGCACAACCTCCCGCTGGGCCTGGACCGGGTGTCGGTGGCCCGGCTGCTGGCCGACTTCCACGGGCTGGGTCTCAACAGTGTCCGGCTGCCGTTCGCCAACGCGATGATCCACGACACCGCCCCCGTGCCGGACTCCGCCGTCGCCGCCAACCCGCAGCTGCGCGGCCGGACCCCGCTCCAGGTGTTCGACGCCGTGGTGGCCGCGCTGACCGCCGACGGCTTCGCGGTGATCCTCAACAACCACACCACCAGCTACCGCTTCTGCTGCGGCCTGGACGGCAACGAGCGGTGGAACAGCGGCCAGTCCACCGCGCAGTGGGAGGACGACTGGCTGTTCATGGTGAACCGCTACAAGGCCGACAAGCGGGTGGTCGGCGTCGACCTGCGCAACGAGGTCCGCCGGGACACCTGGGACGACCCCAACTGGGGCCTCGGCGACGCCCACGACGAGTACGCCGCCTTCGAGGAAGCCGGCAACCGCATCCTGCGGGCCGACCCGGACCTGTTGGTCGTCATGGAGGGCATCAACTGGTACGGCATCCCCGCCGCGGGGTTCAGCCACGGCCGCCCGATGCTCACCCCGGTGCGCAATCTGTCCCACACCCTGATCGACTCCGGCAAGCTGGTCTACGCCGCGCACTTCTACGGCTACACCGGCCCGGCCAACACCGGCGCGGGCAGCGGCCCGGGATCCACCAGCGACCCGCGCTACCAGGACTTCACCCCCGAGCAGCTCGCCCAGGTGGTGGACGACCAGGCGCTGTTCGTCACCCGGGCCGGGCAGCACTTCACCGCCCCGGTGTGGATCAGCGAGTTCGGCGCGGGCGGCCGGGGCTCGACCGACGCCAAGGAGCAGGCCTGGCTGCACGCGTTCACCGACATCCTGGTGCGCGGCGACACCGACTTCGCCGTCTGGCCGCTGGTCGGCTGGGCCGACGCCGCCGGGCGGCCGCAGGACAGCTGGGCGCTGCTCTCCTACGGCCCGGACGGCGCCCGGACCGGCCTCACCGACCCCGGCGACTGGCGGGCCGCCGACTGGACCCGGCTGGTCGGCGCGCCGTCGGCGAGCGGCCCGGTGCCCGCCGTCGACCACTGGAGCATGCTCGCCCTCGACCACGCCGACCAGGTCCTCTCCCGGCGGATGCTGGCCCGCCCGGACTGGAGCCCCGGCAACCGCAAGGGCGACTGCCCGGACGGCCTGCGGCTGACCGCCCTCGCCCGCGGCGACAGCCGGGCCCTGTGCACCGACGCGGGCGAGCCGGCCGTGGGCGGCGGCGACTGGACCACCGTCACCGACGGGCGCTACGTCACCGCGGGGGACTGGGCGTCCGGCTACGACAAGCTCCAGTGCCCCGACCGCAGCTTCGCGGTCGGCTACAGCGTGCGCGCCAACGCCATGGCCGCCCTGCTCTGCGCCCCGGCGGCCGGTCCGCTGCCGCTGACCGGCCGCACGGTCTGGTTCGACCGGGGCGACAACCGGCCCGCCACCGGCGGCTCGGTGGCGAGCGACTGGGCGCCGGGCCGCTACAAGGGCCAGTGCGCGGACGGCGAGTACCTGGCCGGCGTCGCGTCCACCTGGCAGCGCCTCCAGTACGGGGCCCCGGCCGCGCTGCTCTGCCGCCCGCTCGGCTGATTCGGCGGCTCCCCGGGGCCGAATCGGCGGGCCCCGGGGCTGATCCGGCGGTGGCTGCTGGGCCGCTCCGGCGACGGGCGCTCAGCTGATGCGGCGACGGCCCGGACCCGATTCGGCGAGGGCTCCGGGGGTCCGGGGGCCGACGGCGGGAGCGGCCGCCCGTTGAGACGATGACGAACGATCAGAAGCCCGCCCCCGTGGTCGCATTCCCGCAGGTTGGACGCGTTCATGACGTCTTTCCTACGGGTCGGAACGACCCTTGACGGCGCAGGGCTTCTCTGCCAACCTCTCGGCAGGTCTGGACCATGATCGGCCTCTTCGACGGGGAGAGGACCGACGGCGCTCCGGCGGTGCGCAGGGGGGATCTGCGGGCCGGGCAGGTCGAGGCCGGGGGGCGGCCCGTCGGCCGCGTCGCCAGAGCATCCGCGGCGTCGGCCACGTCGGCGCCCGGCCACGGGGAACGCACCATTCACCGACTGCCGAATCGAGCCGCACATGCCACACTCCCTCCCCCCGCACGCCTCGCCCTTCCAGCGGGGCATCTGGGTCACCGAGCGCCTCGGCGGCCACCACGGGGTGTTCCACATGCCCGTCCTGCTCTCCTTCGACCGGGTCGACGCCGACGCCCTCGCCCGTGCCGTCTCGACGGTGACGGCACGGCACCCCGTGCTGTCCCAGGTGTTCGTGGAGCGCGGCGGGAGCCTCGTCGCGGAGCCCGGCACCGCCCCGGTCCTCGACGTGGTCGACGCCTCCGAGGACTGCGCGCAGAGCCGGGAGAAGCGGCTGGCCGAGGACGCGGCACGCCCGTTGGACCTCCAGGCGGGCCCGTTGGCGCGGTTCACCCTCTACCGCGGCCGCGGTGAGGCGGCGGAGCTGCTCGCCGTCGTGCACCACGCGGTCTTCGACGGGGAGTCGAAGGACGTCCTGGTGGCGGACCTCGCCGCGGCCTACGCGCAGGCCCTGGGCGGGCCCGCCCCGGCCGCCGACCGGAGCCCGTCCACGCCCCCGTCCACGCCCCCGGCCCCGCTCGACCCCGACCTCGTCCGCCGGGCGGCGGACCGGTACGGCCCGCGGTGGGCTGCGGTGACCGAGCCCGTCCTCCCGGGGCTGCCGCACGCCGTCACCGCCCCGGCCTCCGGAGCCTGCGGCACGTGGCGGACGGACGCGCGCGGCCGGGCCGCCGTGGCCGAGGCCGCGGAGCGCTGCGGCGTCACCGTCTTCGAGTTCCTGCTCGCCGCACTGCACGCACTGCTGCTGCGCTACGGCGGCGAGGCCGTCCCGGTCTCCGTGCCGCTGTCCGTCCGGACGCCCGAACAGGCCGGGGAGATCGGGCTGTTCGTCAACGAGCTGCCGGTGCACGCCCCGGCCGGGGTGGGCACCGGGACGTCCTTCGCCGAGTACGCCCGGGCCGTGCGCGCCGAGGCCCGCGGCGGGTACCCGTTCCGCCCCGTGCCCTTCGGCGCGGCCGTCGGCGGCCTCACGCCGCGCGCCGGGCTGGCCCCCGTGTCGTTCGGCTACCGGCGCGCCCGCGCCGTGGACCCGGTGTTCCCGGGGAGCACCGTCCGGGTGGACCGCACGGTGTTCAACGGCGCCGCCCGCAACACCCTGCACCTCCAGGCGGTCGACACCGCCGACGGGCTCGCGTTCTCGCTCCAGTACGCCCCGGCGGTCCTGTCGCCGGACGCCGCGGACCGCGTCGCCGGGCACTACACGGCGCTGCTGGAAGCCGCGACGGCCACGCCCGAGGCGCCGCTGAACGCCCTGCCGGTGCTGGGCGCGGAGGAGCGGTACCTGGTGACGGACGGGTGGAACGCCACCGCCCGCTCCTACCCGCGCGAGCGCACCGTGCTGGACCTGGTGCGGGAGCGGGCCGCCGAGACGCCGGACGCCCCCGCCGTCAGCGCGGGCGCCGCGAGGCTGACCTACCGGGCGCTGGTGGCGCGGACCGAGGAACTGGCCGCCGTCCTGCGCGGGGCTGGCATCGGCCGGGGCGACGTCGTCGCCCTGCACCTGGAGCGCTCCGCCGACCTGCCCGCCGTCCTGCTCGCGGTGCACGCCGCCGGGGCCGCCTACCTGCCGCTCGACCCCGGACACCCCGCCGAGCGGCTCGCCTTCGTGCTCGCCGACTCCGGCGCGGCCCTGCTGGTCGCCGACCGGGAGCCCGCCCCCGACGTGGTGGCGGCGGCGCCGGCCGTCCTCCGGCTCGGGAGCGCCCGCGCCGAGCCGGGGTCCGCGGCGGCGCCGACCCCGCCCGGCGACCTCGCCTACGTGCTGTACACCTCCGGCTCGACCGGGCGGCCCAAGGGGGTGGAGATCGGGCACCGGGCGCTGGTGAACCTGCTGACCTCCTTCGCCGAACGGCTGGGCTCGGGGCCCGGGGACGTCTGGCTCGGCCTGACCTCGCTCTCCTTCGACATATCCGGGCTGGAGATCCTGCTGCCACTGGTCACCGGCGGCCGGCTGGTGCTCGCACCGGAGGGCGCCGCGCTGGACGCGCCCGGCACGGTCGGGCTGGTCCGGCGCGAAGGCGTGACCCACCTCCAGGCGACCCCCGCGGGCTGGCGCGTGCTGCTCAGCGCCGGGCCGCTGGCGGCCGGGCTGACCGGGATCGTCGGCGGGGAGGCCCTGCCGCTGCCGCTGGCCCGCGAACTCCGCGGCTCCCTCGGGCGGTTGATCAACGGGTACGGCCCGACCGAGGCGACGATCTACGCGACCTGCGCCGATGTCCCGGCCGGACCGGAGGCCGTGGTGATCGGCGGGCCGGTCGCCAACACCCGGGCGTACGTCCTGGACGCGGACGGCCGGCCGCTGCCGATCGGGATCCCCGGCGAGCTCCACCTGGGCGGCGACGGCGTCGCGGACGGCTACCGCGGCCGCCCCGAACTGACGGCGGAACGTTTCGTCGAGGACCCGTTCGCCGGAACCGGCGGCCGGATGTACCGCACCGGTGACCTCGCGGCGTGGACGCCGGACGGCGAACTGGAGTTCCACGGCCGGATCGACGACCAGGTGAAGATCCGCGGCCACCGGATCGAGCTGGGCGAGATCGAGGCCGCGCTGCTCGACCACCCGGCGGTCGCCGCGGCCGCCGTCGCCGTGTGCGGGCAGGCCGAGGGGGACCCCGCGCTCGTCGGCTACCGGGTGGCCGCACCCGGCGGCGAACCGCCGTCCGACGCGGACCTGCGGGACCACCTGCTGCGCACCCTCCCCGCGGTCATGGTGCCCCGGCAGTTCGTGGCCCTCGACCGCCTGCCGCTCACGGCGAGCGGCAAGCTCGACCGGCGCGCCCTGCCCGCCCCGCCGCGCACCGCCGCGGCCGGTCCCGTGGAGGCCGACGAGGTCACCGCGAGCGTCCTGGCGATCTGGGAGGAGGTCCTGGGCGCCTCCGGCATCGGCCCGGAGGACGACCTCTTCGACCTCGGCGGACACTCGCTGACGGTCATCCAGATCACCGCCCGGATCCGCGCCGCGTTCGGGGTCGAACTCGACTTCGACCTGTTCTTCGACGCCTCCACCCCGGCCGCCCTGGCCGCCGTCGTGCGAGAGCGGCGTTGACCGCCGCCGACCGCCCTTCCGCGACCGCCCCGCTCCACGCCCGAATGGACTGCCGATGACCGACACCCGGGACCTGCCCGCAGACTGGTCCGCCGCCAAACGATCCCTCCTCGCCCAGCGCCTGCGGGGCGCCGCGGCCCCGGTGCGGGTGGTCGAGCCCCGCCCTGCGGACAGCGCGCCGCCACTGTCCAGCGGACAGGAACGGCTCTGGTTCATGGACCAGTTCACGCCCGGCGCGACCGCGTACACGCTCGCCCCGGCCCGGCGGCTGCGCGGGCCGCTGGACCGCCCGGCGCTGGACGCCGCCCTGGCCGCCCTGGTGGAGCGCCACGAGGGGCTGCGGATGACCTTCCCGGTCACGGAGGACGGCAGGGCCGAGGTCCTGGTCGCCGAACCGGGCCCGTTCCCCGCCGAGTTCGTGGACGCCTCCGACGACCCCGACCCGGGACGAAGAGCCGCGGACGAGATCGGCGCGCTCGCCGCCAGACCCTTCGACCTCGCGAGCGGCCCCCTGCTGCGGGCCCTGCTGGTCCGGCTCGCCGACGAGGACCACGTCCTCGCCCTGGTCATGCACCACATCGTCGGCGACGGCTGGTCGATCGACATCCTCAACCGCGAACTGGACGCGCTCTACGCCCGGTACGCCCACGGCGCCGACGCCGGACTCCCGCCGCTCCCGGTGCAGTTCGGGGACTACGCGCGCTGGCAGCGCGACCGGCTGGACAGCGGCGCCCTGGCCGACTCCCGCGCCTACTGGCGCACCGAACTCGCCGACGTCCCCGCCCTGGAGCTGCCCGCCGACCGCCCCCGGCCGCCGCTGCTCGGCTACGACGGCGCGGCCGTGGAACTGCACTGGAGCCCGGAGCTCGTGCACGCCCTCGCGGAGTGCGCACGCGCCCGCGGGGCGTCGACGTACATGGTGCTGATGGCCGGGCTCCAGGCGCTGCTCGGCCGGCACGCCGGACAGCGGGACTTCGCGGTCGGCTCGGCCGTGGCCGGCCGGCTCCACCGCGAACTGGAGGGCGTGGTCGGCGCGTTCGTCAACATGCTGCCGATCCGGGCGCGACTGGAGGAGGGGCTCACCTTCGGGCAGCTCGTCGGCCGGGTGCGGGAGACGACGCTGAACGCCTACACCCACCAGGAGGTGCCGTTCGAGCAGATGGTCGCGGACCTGGACATCGAGCGGGACGTCAGCCGCTCGGCGGTGTTCCAGGTGACCTTCGCCTTCCAGAACTACGGCGACCGAGCGGCCTCCGCCGCACCCGCCGCCACCGCGGAGGGATTCGGGCACGCGGCCACCACCAGCCACGCAGACCTCGCGTTCTACCTCCGGGAGAAGAAGGACGGCGGGCTCTTCGGCCTGATCACCTACCGCACCGACCTGTTCGACGCCGACACCGTGCGCCGGCTCACCGAGCGCTTCGAGGTCCTGCTCACCGCGGCCGCCGCCGATCCGGACCGGCCCGTCGAGGACCTCCCGCTGCTGACCGCGACCGAGCGCGGCGACGTGCTCGACCACTGGGCGGCCGGCCCGGACCTCCCCGACGGCGGGCCCCGGACGCTGACCGCGCTGCTCGCCGCCGCGGCCCGGGAGGCGGGCGACCGCCCGGCCCTGGTCTTCGAGGACGCCACCGTCACCCACCGCGAACTCGACACCAGGGCGACGGCCCTGGCCCGGCGGCTGCGGGCGCTGGGCGTCCGGCCGGACGACCGGGTGGCGGTGTGCCTGGAGCAGTCGCCGGACCTGGCGGTCGCGCTGGTCGCCGTCCTGAAGGCCGGCGGCTGCTACCTGCCACTGGACCCGGAGCAGCCGCCCGCCCGGCTGTCCCACCTGGTGGCGGACGCCGACGCGCGCGTCCTGGTGACGGACTCGGCGCTGCGGGAACGCTTCCCCGCGTACGGGGGCGCGGAGCTGCTCGTGGACCGCGCCGCACCGGCGCCGGACGACGCCCCGGACGACGCGCCGCTCCCGGAGGCCTCCGGCCCCGACGACCTCGCGTACGTCATCTACACCTCCGGGTCCACCGGGCAGCCCAAGGGCGTCGCGGTGCAGCACCGCGAGATCCTCAACTACCTGGCCGGCGTGCGGGACCGGCTGCGGATCGAGCCCGGCGCCCGCTACGGCCTGCTGCAGTCCCTGTCCTTCGACTTCAGCATCACGATGCTCTACCTGGCGCTCACCACCGGCGGCCAGGTCCACCTGCTGCCCCGCCGCATCGCCGGCGCCGAACTCGCCGGGCACATCGAGGCGTCGCGGCTCGACTACCTCAAGATGACGCCCTCCCACCTGGCCGCGCTGTCCGCCGACGCCCCGCTCGAGCGCCTGCTGCCGCACCGGGCCCTGGTGCTCGGCGGCGAGGCCTCGTCCCGGGCCTGGGCCGCCGACCTGGCCGGCCTCGGCCGGTGCGCGGTGTTCAACCACTACGGCCCCACCGAGGCGACGGTCGGCGTCACCGTCCACGAGGTCCACCCGGAGGACCACGGCCCGGGGAACACGCCGATCGGCACCCCGCTCGCGGGCGCGCGCTGCTACGTACTGGACGGCGCCCGGCGGCCGGTACCGCCCGGCGTGACCGGGGAGCTCCACCTCGGGGGGCACCGGCTCGCCCGCGGCTACCTGGGCCGCCCCGACCTGACCGCGGAACGCTTCCTCGACGACCCGTTCGCCGCGACCGGCGGCCGGATGTACCGCACCGGCGACCTCGCCCGCTGGCGGACGGACGGCACGCTGGAATACCTCGGACGCGCCGACGACCAGATCAAGGTCCGCGGCTACCGGGTCGAGCCCGGCGAGATCGAGGCCGCCCTCACCGCGCTGCCCGGCGTCACCCAGGCCTTCGTGACCGTCCGGGGCGAGGGGATCAGGCAGAACCTCGTCGCCTACCTCGAACGCCCGGGCGGCGGAACCGCCCCCGCCCCCGCCGAACTGCGCGCGGAGCTCGGCGCCGTCCTGCCGGACTACATGGTCCCCGCCCGGTTCGTCGTCCTCGACCGGCTGCCGCTGCTGGCCCACGGCAAGGTCGACCGCAAGGCCCTGCCCGAACCCGAGGACGCCGCCCCGGCCGCCGGCCGGGTGGAGCCCGAGGGCGCGACCGAGACGCTGATCGCCGCGATCTGGGCCGAGGTGCTCGACGTCGCGACGGTCGGCGCCCTGGACGACTTCTTCGAGATCGGCGGGCACTCGCTGCTCGCCACCCAGGTCGTCGCCCGGCTGCGCCGCGCCTTCCCCGACCTGCCGACACCCGTCGGCGTGATGGACCTCTTCCGCTTCCCGACCGTCCGCCGACTCGCCGTGCTCGTCGCCGACCCGGCCGCCGACCGGGGGCCGCAGGGCCTGCTGCACCGCCTCACCCCCGAGCGGCGCCGCACCACCGGAAGCGTCGTCTGCACACCCTACGGCGGCGGCAGCGCCCTCATCTACAAACCGCTCGCCGACGCCCTGCCCGAGGACTGGGCACTGCACTCCGTCGCCGTCCCCGGACACGAACTCGGCGAGGAGCCGATGGACGTCGACGAGGTCGCCGACCGCTGCGCCCGCGAGATCCTCGAGAACGTCGAGGGCCGGATCGTGCTGTACGGGCACTGCGGGGTCGGCGTGCGCCTCGCCGTCGAGATCGCCCGCCGGGTCGAGGCCGCCGGCCGCGACATCGACGCCGTCCACCTCGGCGGCATCTTTCCCTTCGCCCGGCCCAAGGGCCGCGGCGCGGCGGTCGGGGAGCGCTGGGCCGAACTCCTCGACCGGCTGCGCAGCGACCAGGACATGATCAACGGGCTGGCCGCCGCCGGCCTGGACACCGACGAACTGGACCCGGAGCAGCTGCGGCTCATCGTCCGCAACCGCCGTACCGGCACCAAGGACGTCGAACGGTACTTCACCCGGATGTTCGCGACCGAGGGCGGCCGGATCAAGGCCCCGGTGATCGCGGTCTGCGGCGACCGCGACCCGGCCACCGAGTTCTACCAGGAGCGCTTCCGCGAGTGGCACCGGATCGCCGACACCACCGCGGTCGTCGTCCTCGACGAGGCCGGCCACTTCTACCTCAAGTACCGGGCCGCCGAACTCGCGGCCGTCGTCACCGGCGTCCACCGGTCGATCGCCGCGGGGGAGGAGGACCGCCACCGCCGCACGGACAGCGCGACCTGGTGGCTGGCCGGGCTCTCCCGGGACGCCGAACGGCCGGCCGCGGACGGGGACCGGGCGTCCGTCCGCCCCACCATGCGCCGCTTCCTCACCGTCGCCTCCGGGCAGCAGGTGTCGATGATCGGATCGGCGCTCACCGAGTTCGCCCTCCCGGTCTGGATCTACCTGCGCACCGGCTCCCTGGCCCAGTTCGGACTGCTGGCCGCCTGCGGACTGGTCCCCGGCATCCTCGCCGCCCCGCTCGCCGGCGCGGTCGTCGACCGGGGGGACCGGCGCCGGACCATGCTCCTCGGCGACCTCGCCGCCGGACTCACCCAGGCCCTCCTGCTCCTGCTGTACGCCACCGGCGGCCTCCAGGTCTGGCACGCCTACGCGCTCATCGCCGTGCTGTCCGCCGCCCTCTCCTTCCAACGGCTCGCCTGGAACGCGGCGGTGCCGCAGCTCGTCCCCAAGCGCTACCTCGGCCGCGCCAACGGCGTGGTCCAGATGGCCTTCGGCCTCGCCCAGTTCCTCGTCCCGCTGTTCGCCGTCGGGCTGCTCGCCGCGATCGGACTCGGCGGCATCCTCGCCCTCGACGTGGCCGGCTACGCCGTCGCGGTCACCGTCACCCTGGCCGTCCGGTTCCCCGACCTGATGGGCTCCACCCGCCGGGAGAGCATCGCCGCGGAGATCCGCGAAGGCTTCCGCCGGGCCCTGGGCAGCAGGCACTTCCGCGCGATGCTGCTGTACTTCGCCGTCCTGAACGTCTTCCTCTCCCCGCTGTTCCTGCTCACCACCCCGCTCGTGCTCTCCTTCGCCCCGCTCTCGGCGGCCGGCTGGGTGTCGACGGCCGCCGGCCTCGGCGCCGTGCTCGGCGGGATCACGCTGGTGGCCTGGGGCGGACCGCGCCGCCGGAAGCTGCGCGGGGTGCTGCTCGCCACCCTGGTGGTCGCCGCGGCCTGCCTGCTCACCGGGCTGCGCCCGTCGATCTGGACGGTCGCCCTCGGCGCGTTCGGCATGACCTTCGCGCTCGCCCTGCTCAACGGTGCCTACGCGACCATCGTGCAGACCAAGGTGCCGCTGCGCTTCCACGGCCGGGTGATCGCCGTGAACACCATGGTCGCCTGGTCGACCCTGCCGGTCGGCTTCGCCGTGGTCGCCCCGTTCGGCCCCGGACTCCTCCAGCCGCTGATGGACCACGACGGCGCCCTCGCCGGCAGCGTCGGGCGGCTCATCGGCACCGGCGACGGCCGCGGCATCGGACTGCTCTACCTGCTGTTCGGCCTCGCCATGGCGGCCCTCGCGCTGGTCTGCCTGGCCGTGCCCGTGCTGCGCCACTTCGACCGGGACGTCCCCGACGCCGAGCCCGACGACCTGGTCGGCCTGCAGACCATCCAGGACCGGGCCGCCGACGCCGCCGCGCCCACCCTCCCGCACCGCTCCGAGACCGAGGTGACCGTCCGGTGACCACCACCGCCACCGCCATCCACCCGCTGACCGCCGAACAGCGCCGGCTCTGGTTCCTCCAGCAGGTCCACCCGGACGACGCCGGCTTCAACATGTACCTCAACCGGCGCTGGACCGGGCCGATCGACCCCCGGGCCCTGCGCACCGCGCTGGACCGGCTGACCGCCCGCCACGAGATCCTCCGCACCCGCTTCGCGCCCGAAGGACCCGACGAGGCGGAGCCCGTCCAGCTGGTCCAGCCCCCGGCCGCGACCGACCTGGTCACGATCCGCCTGCCCGAGGGCGCGACCGAGCAGGACTTCACCGACGCCTGCCGCCCGTACGTCAACGCCCCGTTCGACCTCGCCGCCGCGCCGCCGCTGCGCGCGACCCTGATCAGCGGGGGCGAGCGGGAACACGCGGTCAGCGTGGTGGTCCACCACATCGTCGCGGACGGCTGGTCCTTCCGCACGATGTGGCGCGAACTGCTCGCCCTCTACCGCGAGGCGATCGGCGAGGCACCCGCGGAACTGCCGGAACTCGCCCTGCAGTACGGCGACTTCGCCCGCGCCGAACGCGCCAGGACGGGCGGGGAGGCGGGCGAGGAGGCCTTCCGGTTCTGGGCGGACCGGCTCGCCGGCACCGGAGCGCTGCGCCTCCCGTTCGACCGGCCGAGACCGTCCAGCCCCACCAGACCCGCCGGGTTCGTCACCGTCGACCTCGGCCCCGAGCTGACCGCCGCCCTCGACCGGACGGCCCGGCAGGAGCGGTGCACCCCGTTCATGGTGCTGCTGGCCGGCTACCAGAGCGTGCTCGCGCGCTGGACCGGCTGCCGGGACTTCGTGGTCGGCACCCCGCTGGCGGGCCGTACCGAGGCGGCGCACGAGGCGCTGCTCGGCTACTTCAACCGCACCGCGGTGATCAGGTCGGACCTCACCGGCGAGCCCGGCTTCCGCACCGTGCTGAAGCGGACCAGGTCCGCCGCACTGGCCGCGCTGAGCCGTCCCGACGCCCCGGCCGAGCGGCTCGCCGCCCACCTCGGCCTGCCCGCGGACACCGGAGCCGGACCGCTCTACCAGGCCGTCTTCGTCCACCAGAGCCAGAACGACCTGGCGGTCGGCTCCGGCGAGCCGGCCCTGCCCGAGGGCGTCCGGACGACCGGCATGGACTCCGGCTTCGACCAGGCCAAGACGGACCTGCTGCTCGACAGCTGGCGCACCCCCGACGGCGGGATCACGCTCTCCTTCTGCTACGACCGCGAGCTGTTCGACCGGGGGACCGTCGAGGCGCTCGGCGACCGGTGCCGCGAGCTGTACGCGCGGATCGTCGAGGACCCGGAACTCCCCCTGCACGGCGACTGGTTCGTCGGCGCCGAGGAGCGGGCGGCGCTGCTCGCCCTCGGGGCGGGCCCGGCCGCTCCGGCCGCCGTACGGACGGTGCTGGAGCGGTTCGCCGCGCAGGCCGCCGCCCGACCGGACGCGCCGGCCCTGGAGTGCGACGGACGGACGCTGTCCTACGCCGAACTCGACCGGCGGTCCACCGAACTGGCCCGCCGGCTCGGCCCGGTGGCCGGCCGGGTGGTCGCGGTGTCGATGGCGCCCTCCTTCGACCTGGTGGTGGCCCTGACGGCGGTCTGGAAGGCCGGTGCCGCCTACCTCCCGCTCGACCCGGCCCACCCCGAGGAGCGCCGCGCCCTGATGGTCCGGGAGGCCGACGCCGTCCTCACCCTCACCGGCACGGACCTGCCGGGGGCGGGGACCGCCGACCTCGCCCCGCCCGACCCGCGGGCCCTCGCGTACGTCCTCTACACCTCCGGGTCCACCGGGGCGCCGAAGGCCGTCGCGGTCGACCACCCGGCGGTCTCCGCCCGGGTCGACTGGATGGCGGGCCCGGACGGCTACGCGCTGGGCCCCGACGACCGGATCGTCCAGTTCGCCTCCCTCGGCTTCGACACCCACGTGGAGGAGCTCTGGCCGGCCCTCGCGGCCGGGGCGTGCGTGGTGCTCCTGCCCGGCGGCGGCCGGACCCTGCCCGACCTGCTGGCCGGTCCGGCCGGCCGGACCGTCACCGTGCTCGACCTGCCGACCGCGTACTGGGAGGAGCTCGTCGGCCTGGACGACGGGACCAGCTGGCCGGACGCGCTGCGCCTGGTCGTCATCGGCGGTTCCGAGGCGCGCGCCGGTACGGTCGCCCGCTGGCGCCGGCGGCACGGGGACGCGGTCCGGCTCGTCAACACCTACGGCCCCACCGAGGCCACCGTGATCGTCACCGCGGCCGAGCTGACGGCCTCCGACGCCGACCGCCGGCCCTCGCTGGGCCGCCCGCTGCCCGGCGTCAGGCTCCACGTGCTGGACGAGCACGGCGGACTGCTGCCCCGGGGCTCCGAGGGCGAGCTGTACATCGGCGGCAGCGGCCTGGCCCGGGGCTACCTGGGCCGGCCCGACCTGACCGCGACGGCCTTCGTACCCGACCCCTTCGCCGGCGGCGTGATGTACCGCACCGGAGACCGGGCCCGGTGGCGGGCGGACGGCCGGCTGGAGTTCCTGGGGCGCGGCGACGCGCAGCTGAAGCTCCGCGGCTACCGGATCGAGCCCGCCGAGATCGAGTCCGCGCTGACCGCGCACCCGGGCGTCGCGCAGGCCGCCGTGCTGGTCCGCGACGGCCGTCGGCTGCTGGCGTACGCCGTCCCGCGCCCGGGGGCCGAGCCCGGGCCGGCCGAGCTGCGCGAGCACCTCGCCGTACGGCTTCCCGCCTACATGGTCCCGGACGCCGTCGTCACGCTGGCCCGGCTGCCGCTGACCCCGAACGGCAAGCCCGACCTCGCGGCCTTGCCCGACCCCGGGCCGGCCGCCGGGTCGGGTTACGTCGCGCCGCGCACCGACGCCGAGCAGCTGGTCACCGAGCTGTGGCAGGAGGTCCTCGGAGTGCCGCGGGTCGGGGTGTTCGACGACTTCCTCGCGCTGGGCGGGGACTCGCTCCTGGTCACCCGGGTCGCCGCGCGGATCCGGGCCGGGATCGGACTCGACATCCCCATCCGCGAGGTGTTCGAGAGCAGTACACCGGCCGCCCTCGCGGCCCGGATCGAGGCGCTGCTGATCGCCGAGATCGACGCGCTCAGCGAGGAGGAGGCGGCCGGGCGCCTCTCCGGCTGAGCGGGCGGCCGAATGGTCCGGGGGTGCGGCCGGTGACGGCCGCACCCCCGCTCGCCTCCTGTCAGATGCCGGCCGCCCCGGCCAGCGCCGCGGCGAGGTCGTCGGCCAGCGCCGACACCGTCGCCGCCTCGAACGCGTGCTCGTTGTACCGCAGCCAGCACCGCAGCGCGCCGTCCGGCTGCTCGGTGACCGCCAGCTCGGGGACGTGCCGGTCACCGCCCGGCAGCGGATACGGCACGGTGGCGTTGCGGGGCAGCTCCCAGGCCGCGCAGGCCACCCCCGGCAGCTGGGCCGGCGCGCTCCAGTTCTCGTACCGCAGCCAGGCCGCGAACGGCACCAGCGGGCTGAACTCCGCGAACGGGTAGAGCTGGTGGTCGAGCGCCGTGGTGGCGGCGGACCGGACCCGGTCGAGCAGTTCGGCGAACCCCGGCGCGCCCGACACGTCCACCCGCACCAGCAGCGACTGCACGAAACAGCCGACCGCCCGCTCCGCCTCCGGCCTGGTCCGCCCGGGCACCGGCGTCATGAGGACGAGGTCCGGCTGTCCGCTGCGGGCGGCCAGCAGGCCGCTCCAGACCGCCGCCACCGCGAGGAACGGCGTGGCCCCCAGCTCCGCCGCCCTGGCCCGCAGCGCGTCCGCCGCCGCCGGGGGCACCGTGAACGCGTGGGCGGCGCTCAGCACCACCTCGGTGTGCCGGCGCCCCGGGAAGGGGTCGATCGCGGCGGGCGCGTGCGCGAGCGCCGTCCCGAAGTGCGACCGGGACGCCGGCCAGTGGGCGTTCGACCACTCCACCAGCTCGCCGTACTCCGGGCCGGGCCGGGCGGCCGGCACCCGGCGCCCGTGGCACAGCGCCGAGTACGCCACCCCCAGCTCGCGCAGGAGCACCCCCAGCGACCAGCCGTCGCTGACGAGGTGGTGGACGGCCAGCAGGACGACGTGGTCCGCCGGCCCGCGGCTCACCACGGCCAGCCTGGTCATCGGCCCCGAGGCGACGTCCGTCAGCCGGTCGCGCACGGCGACCAGCCGCGCCGACACCTCGTCGTCGCTCGCGCCGGGCGCCTCCACCAGCACCACGTCCGCGTGCGGCTCGTCGTCCAGGACGGCCCGCAGCACCCCCGGTTCGGCGCCGGGCACCGGGACGAACCTGGTCCGCAGCGCGGGATGGCGGCGGATCGCCTCGTGCAGGGCGTCGGCCAGGACGTCCGTCCGCAGGCCCTCCGTCACCCGGAACATCACCGCCACCGCGCCGACGTTGCGGCCCGGGGCCTCGGCCATCCAGCGCAGGAAGTTCTCCTGCTGGGAGGTGAGCGGCAGGTCGTGCGGCTGCGCGCGCAGCGAGCGGAGGAAGTCCGACACCTCGGCCCCGGAGCGCTCCACCGTCCCGGCCGGGGCGACGTCGGCCCGTTCCAGCCAGGCCGCCTGGGCGCGCAGCGAGGGGCGCTCGAAGACCAGCGCCGTACGGGCCGCCACACCGAACTCGGCGGAGATCGCGGCGGCCAGCTGGACGGCGCGGAACGAGTCCCCGCCGAGGGCGAAGAACTCCTCCTCCACCGCCCGGACCGGCCGTCCCAGCACGGCCCGCCACAGGCCGGCCAGGGCGAGCTCGCGTTCCGTCTCCGGGGCCCTTCCGGTCGTCGGGGCGGGCTCCTCGAACGCGGTCCGCAGCTCGTGCTTGAGCACCTTGCCGCTCGGGTTGCGCGGCAGGGAGTCCAACACCAGGACGCGCACCGGCAGTTCGGGCCTGGCCAGCCGCTCGCTCAGGAACAGCCGCAGGCCGTCGAGGTCGATCCCGTCCGGTCGCGGGACCACCGCGGCGACCGGCACCTGTCCCATCACCGGGTGCGGCAGGCCGAGCGCGGCCGCGTCGGCGACCTGCGGGTGCTCGTGCAGCACGGCCTCGATCCGCAGCGTCGAGACCTTCAGCGCACCGGACTTGACGATGTCGCTCTCCCGGTCGACGAGGTGGAGGTAGCCGTCCCCGTCCAGTCGGCCGAGGTCGCCCATCCGCACCCAGCCGTCGCGGAAGACGGCGTCGGAGGCCGCCCCGGCGTACCCGCGCGGCGGGCCGGGCTGGCGCAGCCAGATCTCGCCGGTCCCGCCGGGCGGCACCGGCTCCCCGGCCTCGTCCAGGATCCTCAGGTCGGCCGGGTCGGTCGGGCGGCCCAGCGAACCCGGACGGCCCGGGTCCACCACCGCGGAGATCTGCGCGGGGGCGGCCTCGGCCGAGGTATAGGTGTTGACGACCGTCGCCTTCGGCAGGGCGGCGGACAGCCCGGCGGCGACGGCGGGCGGCAGCGCGGCGGCGGTGGACCCGACCAGCCGGACGCTGCCGAGGTCCCGGCGGTCGGCGATCCCGGAGTTCAGCAGTTCCACCGCCATCGACGGCACCAGGAAGACCGTGCCCGCGCCGGACTCCTCGACCACCCGCCCGAACTCCTCGGCGTCGAAGCGCGGCAGGCAGATCGTCGTGGGCTGCGCGGTCAGCGCGTTCACCAGCACCGCCTGGGCGGCGTTGGTGCCGATCGGGAAGGCGTGCACCGCGTGCCGCGAATGCGCGTACGGGCGGGGGCGGGGGTCGAGGACCAGCCCGGCGGTCAGGCTCGCGTGCGCGGCCCGGACGCCCTTCGGGGTTCCGGTCGTGCCCGAGGTCCCGATGACCTGGGCCAGGTCCCCGGGGGCGACCCGGTGCGGCGGCTCGTCCGGGGTCGGCGTGTCCGGCGTGTCGAGACCGCCGAGGCCGTCGAGTCCTTCGAGCGCGAAGGTGGGCAGCGCGGTGCGCGGGCCGTTCCCGGCGACCGCCCAGCGCGCCCCGGCCGCCTCGACCAGCCGCTCCACATCGGCCGGGGCCAAGTCCTCGCGGATCACCAGCCCGGCCGCACCCGCGTAGTGGGCGGCCAGGAACGCCACGGCGTACGCGTCCCACTCCCGGTTGGTGAACAGCAGCGCCACCGTGTCCCCGGGCCGCACGCCCGCCCCGGCCAGCCCGTGCGCGGCCCGCACCGCCCGCTCGCGCCACCGGCCGTAGGTGAGGCTCCCGCCACCGGGCACGAGCAGCGCGGTGCGATCGGGATGGAGCGCCGCCCGGTGGTCCAGGAGCGCCGGGAGGGTGAGCGGAACGGAGGCGGGTCGGGCGCTGATGACGACTCCCGGAGGCGTTCGGAGCGTGGCGGAACGATGCCACAGGAAGATCGCCCGCTGATTGGTCCAGACCGTATCGGACTGGTCGAGGCGTGCGCCAGATCCGTCTCACAGATCGTCACGACCCGCTGTGCGCGCGCCCGGAGCGCCCGCCCCGCCTGGGTCAGGAGGGCGGCCCCGGCTGCTCCGGCCAGCCCGCCGTCAGGCGCCCGCGCTCCTGCCACTGCCGTACCCCCGGCCCGCCCGGGTCGCCCCGGCGGCAGAACTCCTCCAGC
Source organism: Kitasatospora sp. NPDC001119 (assembly GCF_053598475.1). Lineage (NCBI taxonomy): Bacteria > Bacillati > Actinomycetota > Actinomycetes > Kitasatosporales > Streptomycetaceae > Kitasatospora > Kitasatospora sp. NPDC001119. The sequence goes on along the minus strand of NZ_JBSFKI010000072.1, from coordinate 3,990 downwards.
CGGGCGCACCGGGCGAGCATGGCGGCCCGGCGCCGCGGCCAGGGCGGCACCGGCTGCCCGTACGCGTCGAAGAGGTGGTGCAGGGCGCCCGCCCGGGCCGGGTGGTGCATGCGGACGATCCACTCGCACCAGGCCAGGTCCTCCACCGGCTCGCCGAGATGGGCGAACTCCCAGTCCAGCAGGCCGGTGACGGCGAAGGTCGCCGGGTCCAGCAGCAGGTTGTTGGGCCCGAAGTCCCCGTGCGCCAGCACCGAACCCGGGGGCGCCGGACCGTCGCCGGCCACGCCGGGGTCGACAGCCTGGAGCCGTCGCAGCACCCGCCCGCAGGCGGCCAGGACCTGCGCGCCGTGCCCGGCGTCCAGCAGGTCCTGCGCGGGCACTCCGGGAAGGTGGCCGAGCGTGATGGCGCCCGGCTCGGTGCCGAGCACCGGGGGAACCGGCAGCAGCCCGTGCAGCAGGGACAGCAGCCGGTGCTCGCGCCGGCGCCGCTCCTCGGCGTCCGGCCCCTCGTACCGTTTCACGACGACCGTGCCGTCACCCGCGGTGCGGTTGGTGTAGCCGTGGGGGAGGGGCCGCAGCCCGGACGGGCCGTCGCTCACCCCTGCCACTCCTCGGCCAGTAGCCCGAGCACCAGCTGGTCCACGAACTCCCCGTACGCCCAGGCGGCTTGGCGCAGCCGCCCCTCGACGGTGAAGCCGGCCGTGGCGGCGGCCCGGAGCATCGGGGTGTTGTCCGCCAGGGTCTCCAGCTGGAGACGGCGCAGGCCGAGCACCGGGAAGGCGTAGTGGCAGAGCACCCGCAGGACGTCCGGGGCGAGGCCGCGCCCCCGGTGACCCGGCAGGAGGGCGAGGCCCAGGTGGGCGCTGCGGTTGTGGGCGTCGATGCCCCACAGCAGGGCCTCACCGGCCAGCTCCCCGGAGGCCGTCTCGACCACGGAGAAGCAGGCGGCCTCGTCGGACGGCCCGGGAACGACGTACGGGGAGTCCGCCGAGCCGGGCGGGATGGGCCGCCAGGGCCGGGTGTCGGCCCGGGCGCGGGTCGCCACGTCGTCGTACAACTCGGCCAGGAGGACCGGGAGGTCGGCGTCGTGACGGGCCCGGAGGGTGATGAGGGTGCCTTGTAACATGTCACATGTTTACCATCGGCGGGACTGTCGCATCCAACGGGTTTTCCGGTGCCGACCGGCTTTCCGGGGCCGGAAGCCCCCTCCGGGATCGCGATGCCGGGCCGACGGCCGGTCAGGTGGCCCGAGCGACGGGGGTCGCCAACCCCCGTGCTCTCGGGGCGGGTTGATGATTCCCACTCGACGGTGGCGTGCTCCCGCCCCGCACGGTTCACCCGGACGGCGCCGTGTGTTGCCCCTCGAGAGGAACGCGGCTCGATTACAAGGTTTGTATGAGAAACATCCACTACGGAACCGGTGGAATCGCCGCCTCGGCCGCCCTGGCGGCCCTTCTCGTCTGCGCCCCGCACCAGGCGTCTGCGGCCCCCGGAATCCACACGTTCGACTACAAGGGCGCGCCCGAGCAGTACGTGGTCCCCGAAGGGATCTGCGAGCTGGTGGTGCAAGCCTCTGGCGGTGCGGGAGGGAACGCCGTCTACGGGTCGCCCGGCGGGAAGGGCGGTCAGGTCCGAGCCACGGTCCAGGTTACGAGCGGTCAGGTGCTGACCGTCGACGTGGGGCAGGCGGGCAGCGGAGGAGACCTCTCCGTCCCCGGCAGCCTGGCCTACGGCGGGTACGGCGGCGGCGGCCAGGGCGGCTCCTCCAACACGGAGCACCGGCCCGGCAACGGCGCCATCGGTGCCGGCGGCGGAGGCGCCACCACCGTGACGACGGGTGGCAGCGCGCTGATCATCGCGGGTGGCGGCGGCGGAGGTGCCGGCAGTTTCACCAACGACGGAACCGCGTCCGGCGGCGCCGGCGGGCAGGCCGGAACCGACGGGGCCGACACCGGGCAGAGCGCGGCGGGCAAGGGCGGCAAGTCCGGCGGAAACGGGGGAGCGGGTGGCGCGGGCGGAACCGCCACCACCGAGTTCGACCACGACGGCTTCGCGGGCGGCAGCGCCACCGGCACCAAGGGCGGCGACGCGGCCGTCAACATCGGCGACCCCCACATGGGCGCCGGCGGCGGAGGCGGTGGCGGTGCCCACGGGGGCGGCGCCGGCGGCTCCTCCACGGCGAGCACGCTCGACGGCGGCGGGGGAGGCGGCGGCTCCAGCCTCGGCCCGGCCGCCGCGACCTTCACCACCGGAGCGCGCAGCGGCAACGGGGAGGTCGTGATCGAGGAGGTCGCCTGCGCCTCCCCCTCGCCGTCCCCGTCCCCGTCCTCCTCGCCCTCCCCCTCGCCGTCCCCGTCCTCCTCGCCGTCCCCGACTACCTCTCCCACCCACTCGCCGTCCCCGACGGCTTCTCCCACCCACTCGGCGTCCCCGACGACCGGCCCGAGCCACTCGGCGTCCCGCGGCCCGTCGCCCACGGGCGGCCCGAGCCACCACCACTCGCCCGGTCCGGCGCCCGGCCACGGTGGGGGCCAACTCCCCGAGACCGGGAGCAGCACACCGACCCTCCTGATGAGCGCCCTGCTCTGCGTGGGCGTCGGTGTCGCCGTGTTCCGTCTCGCCCGCCGGAACGGCCGCCGGCGCTCCTGACGCCGGCGTGGCCCACGGAGCCCACCCGCTGCATGGGAAGTCGGCCGGTCCGACTTCCCATGCGGCGGAAGCCGGTTGTGCTGATCGCGGTCCTCCGCGTCCATCGCCTCAGGTCGTCGGGCCGAGGCCCTCCGAAAGGGCGACGGCCTCCTCCGGCGCCCCGGTGCGCGCGACCGGCTCGCCGCAGGTCCGACGCCTGTGGCCTCGTCGCGTGTTCGCCTCGATCATCGCGACTGGATCCCCTTGCTCAAGTCTGCTCGTCGAACCGGAAGTTCCAGATCTCTTCCAGTTGGCTATCCGATCTCCCTGCGCGATGGGGTCGGTTGTCACCTTCCGGGGTTGGGGCTGCGCCTCGGGTCACACGCCGGTCGTGATCCCCACCGCCTCGGCGAGCTCCAACGTCTCCGCTCGCATCGCGCGCGGCGACTTCCGCCACAACTCGGCCGCGACCGAACGAGCCTGGGGTGTGAACCGGACCGTCTCCGGGCTGATCCGCAGCGCGATCCCCATCACGTGCAGCGCGGCGGTCCGGTCGCCCCGATGCATGTGCGACCGGGCCGCATCCACCCACAGCCTGGTTCGGCGCTCCGTCGACGGGATCGAGTCCGGGTCGATCTCGTCCGCCAGCGACAGTGCCTTGCCTGAGCTCCGCAGCTCGGTGGAGATGCTGACCGCGTGAAGGTCGACGTTCGCCCGCCCGAACACCGTCGACAGCTCGGTGTACCCGGCCGGCAGTGACTTCGCGACCTTGTCGGCCGTGTCCCAGTGGTTCCACGCCATCCCGTCCCGGCCGTCCCGCGCCTCGGTGATCGCCGCGTGCAGGTGCAGCGCCCCGTACAGGCCCCGCCAGTGCTGCGGTCCGTCGGCGAGGTGCGGGCGCAGCCGGTCGGCTGCCGTGGTCACCATCAGCATGGCGCCTTCGTGCTCACCGACGGCGCGCATGGTGTTCGCGAGGTTCCATGCGGCGGCGCCCATGGCGGCCGGGTCGTCGGCGTCGGCGGCGGCTGCCATGGCACGGTCGCCGAGCATCCACACGGCCTCTGCCGGGCCGATGTACGCAATCACCTGCTGCGCGAGCCGGTACGCGGAGGCGAGCCCCACCAGTGCAGTGCGGCGGTCGTCGCCGCCGGCCGAGCGGGCCAGCGCCTCCCCGTGCCGGATCAGGTCCGGGGCGATGTTCCCGACGGCGGTCCGGTTGTTCGCCGCCTGGTGCCACAGGCGCCACCCGGCATCGACATCGGCGGCGTAGGTGTTCTGACCCGTGAGGTTGGGGACGCGGCTGGCGGGTGGTTTGCCTGCGAGTGCGGTGTGTCCGCGGTGGTGATTGTAGGTGTGGAGCCA
>NZ_JBSFKI010000071.1:0-29318 GCF_053598475.1 Kitasatospora sp. NPDC001119 | reverse complement strand
GGTGGCGAGGGAGACCATGACGGCCCAGAGGGCGGGCTGGACGACGTCGACCCGGTCGTAGCCGGGTGCGCCCTCGGTGCCGCGCAGGACGTCGAGGAGGTTCCAGTCGGTGAACTCGGCGAGGGCGTCGGCGCATTCGGTGATCCGTGCGGCGAACACCGGCTCGCTGTCGAGGAGTTCGACGGCCATGCCGGCCCACTGCGAGCCCTGCCCGGGAAACACGAACACCGTGCGCCCGGTGACGTCCGCCGTACCGGAGGCGAAGTCCCCGAGGGCGCCGTGGAGTTCGGCGGTGGTGGCGCCGACCACCGCCGCGCGGTGGACGAAGTCGGAGCGGGACGAGGCCAGCGAGGAGGCGAGGTCGGCGGGGACGAGCGCCGGGTCGGCGGCGAGCAGCTCGCGCAGCCGCGCGCCCTGGTCCCGGAGCGCGGCCGGGCTCTTGGCGGAGAACGCCAGCGGAACCGGGCCGGTCGGCGCGCTCGACGGCTCAGGAGCCTCGTCCGACGGGGCCTCGACCGGCGGGGCCTGCTCCAGTACGACGTGGGCGTTGGTGCCGCTGACGCCGAAGGAGGAGACGCCGGCCCGGCGCGGGCGGCCGGTCTCCGGCCAGGCGCGCGCCTCGGTGAGCAGGTCGACCGATCCGGCCGTCCAGTCCACGTGCGGGGTCGGCTGGTCCACGTGCAGGGTGCGGGGCAGCACGCCGTGCTGCATGGCGAGCACCGTCTTGATCACCCCGGCCACGCCCGCGGCGCACTGGGTGTGGCCGATGTTGGACTTCACCGAGCCGAGCAGCAGCGGGAGTTCACGCTCCTGGCCGTAGGTGGCGAGCAGCGCCTGGGCCTCGATCGGGTCGCCGAGGGTGGTGCCGGTGCCGTGCGCCTCCACCACGTCGACCTCGGCCGCCGCCAGCCGGGCGTCGGCCAGCGCGTGCCGGATCACCCGCTGCTGGGAGGGGCCGTTGGGGGCGGTCAGGCCGTTGGAGGCGCCGTCCTGGTTGACGGCGCTGCCGCGGATCACGCCGAGCACCCGGTGCCCGTTGCGGCGCGCGTCGGAGAGCCGCTCCAGCATCAGCATGCCGACGCCCTCGCTCCACGCGGTGCCGTCGGCGGCGCCCGCGAAGGCCTTGCAGCGGCCGTCCGGGGCCAGCCCCTTCTGCTGGCTGAACAGCACGAACATGCCGGGGTTGGACATCACCGTCACGCCGCCGGCCAGCGCGGTGGTGCACTCGCCCTGGCGCAGCGAGCGGGCGGCCCAGTGCAGCGCGACCAGCGAGGAGGAGCAGGCGGTGTCGACCGAGACCGCCGGGCCCTCCAGGCCGAAGTGGTAGGCGATCCGGCCGGAGGTGACGCTGGAGGTGGTGCCGGTGCCCAGGTAGAGGTCCACGCCCTCCGGGATGTCCGAACCGGTGCCGTACAGCTGCGAGGTGGTGCCGACGAAGACGCCGGTCCGGCCGCCGGCCAGCGACTGCGGGTCGATGCCCGCGCGTTCCACGGCCTCCCAGGAGGTCTCCAGCAGCAGCCGCTGCTGCGGGTCCATCGCCAGCGCCTCGTTGGGGCTGATGCCGAAGAAGCCCGCGTCGAAGCCGGCCGCGCCGTCCAGGAAGCCGCCGTGGCGGGTGTAGCTGGTGCCGGCGGCGCCCGGATCGGGGTCGTACACCGAGTCGAGGTCCCAGCCGCGGTCGGTCGGGAACTCGGAGATCGCGTCGGCCTCGTCGACCAGGAGCCGCCACAGCCCCTCGGGGCTGCGCACGCCGCCGGGGAAGCGGCAGGCCATGCCGATGATCGCGATCGGCTCGTGGCGCTCGTCCTCGAGCTCCTTGAGCCGCCGGTGGGCCTTACGGGTATCGGCCACCGCCCGCTTGAGGTACTCGCGAAGCTGGTCTTCGTTGGCCATCTCAGATCACTTTCCTGCGGCGGAGTGGTGGCTGCCGGGGTCGTCCGGCTCCGGGGCGGGGCGCGGCCGCGTCCGGGCGTGTCCGGGGGGCCGCCGGGCCGTGCCCCGGAGGGGGCCGGCCCGGCGGCGCGGGGGGTTCCTGGATCAGTCCAGGGAGTCGACGAGGGCGAAGAGCTCGTCGTCGGAGGCGGCGTCGAGGTCGCTGTCGTCCCCGGCCAGGCCGGCCGCGGAGGCGTCCGGGCCGTCCAGGCGGTCGAGCAGGGCCCGCAGGCGCGGCGACAGGCCGTCGAGCGCGTGGCCGTCCGCCAGCCGCCGCTCCAGGGCGGCCTCCAGCCGGTCCAGCTCGGCGAGGACGGGCTCCTCCCGCGGTGCTCCCTCCCGGGGCAGCCGCCCGTCGAGGAAGCCGGCCAGCGCGGCCGGGGTCGGGTAGTCGAACACCAGGGTGGCCGGCAGCCGCAGCCCGGTCGCCTCGTGCAGCCGGCTGCGCAGCTCCACGGCGGTCAGCGAGTCGAAGCCGATCTCCTTGAACGCCCGGGTGGCCTGCACGGACTCCGCCGAGGCGTGTCCGAGCACGTCCGCCACCTGGGTGCGCACCAGGTCGAGCAGGGCCCGGGTCCGGTGCTCCCCGGTGAGGCCGGCGATCCGGCGGGCCGGGTCCTGGCCGGCGCCGGTCTCGGCGGCCCGCCGGCCGGTGGCGCGGACCAGGCCGCGCAGCATCGGCGGCACCTCCCCGCCCCGGAAGGCGGCCGGGTTCAGCCGGACCGCGACGGCCAGCGGGTCGGCGCCGGACCGGGCGGCGTCGAACAGCTCCAGGCCCTGCTCCGCCTGGAGCGGCGCCATCCCGCCGCGGGCCAGCCGGCCGAGGTCGGCCCTGCCGAGCCCGCCCGCCATGCCGGCGTGCGCCGGGTCGTCGAGCAGCCACGGGCCCCAGGCGATCGCGGTGCCCGGCAGGCCGTCGGCGCGGCGGCTGCGGGCGAGCGCGTCCAGGAAGGTGTTGGCGGCGGCGTAGCCGGCCTGTCCGGCGGCGCCGAGCACCCCGGCGACGGAGGAGAACAGGACGAAGGCGTCCAGGTCCCGGCCGGCCGTCAGCTCGTGCAGGTTGACCGCGCCGTCGACCTTGGGGCGCAGGACGGTGGCGACCCGCTCGGGGGTGAGGGCGTCGAGCACGCCGTCGTCGAGCACCCCGGCGGTGTGCACCACGGCGGTGACGTCGTGCGCGGCGAGCAGCGCCGCCAGGGCCGTCCGGTCGGCCGCGTCGCAGGCGGCGAGGGTGACCTCGGCGCCGAGCGCGGTGAGTTCGGCGGTGAGCTCGTCCGCGCCCTCGGCCCGGGGGCCGCTGCGGCTGGTGAGCAGCAGGCGGCGGACGCCGTGCGCGGTGACCAGGTGGCGGGCGACCAGCCGGCCGAGCGCACCGGTGGCTCCGGTGACCAGGACCGTGCCGTCCGGGCGCAGGGCCGGGGCGGTGGCGTCGCCGGTCGCGTCGGCGTCGGCGCCGGCGCCGGCCCGGGCCAGCCGGGGCGCGGAGACCGTGCCCCGGCGGACGACCAGCTGGGGCTCGTCGGTGGCCAGCGCGGCGGGCAGGACGGCGGCGGAGGCCTCGTCCCCGTCCAGGTCGACCAGGACGAACCGGCCGGGGTGCTCGGCCTGGGCCGAGCGGACCAGGCCCCAGAGCGGGGCGTGCGCGAGGTCCCGGAGGTCGGCCCCGGCCGCGTGCCGGGTGACGAACACCAGCCGGGAGTCGGCGAACCGCTGGTCGGCGAGCCACTCCTGGAGGAGGGTCAGCGCCCGGCCGGTGGCGGCGTGCACCCGCTCGGCGAGCGGGCCCTCGCCCCCGGCCGTCCAGGGCACCAGGACGGTGTGCGGGGCGGCCGCGTCGAAGGCGGCCAGGTCCGGCCGGCCCGGCAGGCCGAAGGCCGGCTCGCCGAGCACGGCCCAGTCGGCCGTGGCCGGGGCCGCCGGGAGCCGCAGCTCGGCCGGCTCGACCCGGTAGAGCGCGTCCCGGCCGCCCGTACCGGCCCCGGTGATCGCCTCCGGCGAGACCGGACGCATCACCAGGGACTCCACCGAGGCGACCGGCGCACCGGTGGCGTCGGCGATGGCGAAGGCCACCCCGCCGGTGCGGGCCGGGGTGAGCCGGGCCCGGACGGCGGCGGCGCCGGAGGCGTACAGCTCGACGCCCGTCCAGGCGAAGGGCAGCCGGCCGTGCGGGGCCTCGTCGGTGGAGATCCGCTCCAGCAGGGTGGAGGCGGCCATCGCCTGGAGTACCGCGTCGAACATGCCGGGGTGGATGCCGAACCGGGCGGCCGCCGTACGGCCCTCCTCGGGCAGTGCGACCTCGGCGAAGACCTCGTCCCCGCGCCGCCAGAGCGCCGTCAGGCCGGCGAACAGCGGCCCGTAGGCGAAGCCGGTCTCGGTGGCCCGCCGGTAGAAGCCGGTCAGGTCGACCTGCTCCGCGCCGGCCGGCGGCCAGGCCCGGAGGTCGAAGTCCGGGGCGCCGGCGCCGGTGCCGAGCACGGTGTCGGCGTGGTGGGTCCACTCGCCCTCGGGGGCGTCCTCCGGCCGCGAGTGCACGGCCAGCGGGCGCCGGCCCGCGGCGTCGGCCGGGCCGACCCGCAGCTGGAGCAGCACGCTGCCGGTGCGCGGCAGGACCAGCGGCGCGAGGTGGGTGATCTCCTCGACCCGGTCGCAGCCCACCTGCTCGGCGGCGTGCAGGGCCAGCTCGGCGTAGGCGACGCCGGGGACGACGGTGCGGCCCATCACCCCGTGCTCGGCGATCCACGGGTGGGTCCGCTCGGAGAGCGAACCGGTGAACAGGAAGCCCGTGCCGTCGGCCAGTTCGGCCATCGCGCCGAGCATCGGGTGCTCCGGCGAGCCGAGTCCGGCCCCGGCCAGGCCGACCGGGCCCCCGTCGTCCTCCAGCCAGTACCGCTCGCGCTGGAAGGCGTACGTGGGCAGCTCGGTCCGGCGGGCGCCGGGCAGCAGCCGCGACCAGTCGACCGCGGCGCCGCGCAGCCGCAGCGCGGCCAGCGCCTCGACCAGGGACTGCTCCTCGGGCCGGTCCCGGCGCTGGGCGGCGATCAGCGCGAACCCGGAGCCGGGCAGGCTCTCCCGGCCGGCCGCGGTGAGCACCGCGTCCGGGCCCAGCTCCAGGAAGGTGGTGACGCCCCGCTCGGCGAGCGCGAGCAGCGTGTCGTGGAAGCGGACGGCCTCGCGGACGTGCCGCACCCAGTACTCGGGGTCGGTGGCCTCGGCCGGCAGCGGGATCCGCGGCTGGTGGTAGGTCAGCGACTCGGCGACGGCGCGGAACTCCGCCAGCATCGGGTCCATCAGCGGGGAGTGGAAGGCGTGGCTGACCCGCAGCCGCCGGGTGCTGCGCCCGCGCTCGGCGAGCACGGCGGCGACGGCCAGCACCGGCTCCTCCGGCCCGGCGATCACCACGGCCTCGGGGCCGTTGACCGCGGCCAGCGAGACCTGCCCGGTGAGCAGCGGCCGGACCTCCTCCTCGGTGGCGCGGACCGCCACCATCGCACCGCCGGAGGGCAGTTGCTCCATCAGCCGGCCGCGGGCGGCGACCAGCGCGGCCGCGTCGGCCAGCGACAGCACCCCGGCGACGTGGGCCGCGGCCAGTTCGCCGACCGAGTGGCCGGTGACGAAGTCCGGCCGCGCGCCGAAGGATTCGACCAGGCGGTAGAGGGCGACCTCGACGGCGAACAGGGCGGGCTGGGTCCAGCCGGTCCGGTCGAGCAGCTCGCCCTGCTGGAACACCACCTCGCGCAGCGGCCGCTCCAGGTGCCGGTCCAGCTCGGCGCAGACGGCGTCGAAGGCGTCCGCGAACTCCGGGTAGGTGTCGTACAACTCCCGGCCCATGCCGGGGCGTTGGGCGCCCTGGCCGGTGAAGAGGAAGGCCGTCTTCCCGGTCGCGGCGGTGCCGCGCGGGCCGCGGCCGGCGGCCAGGGCCGCCAGGCCGTCCAGCAGGCCCTCGCGGTCCCGGGCGACCACCGCGCCGCGGTGCGGCAGCGCCGCCCGGGCGGCGGTCAGCGAGTGGGCGAGGTCCGGCAGGGCGGCCTCCGGGCGCTCGGCCAGGAAGGCGGCCAGCCGCTCGGCCTGGGCGGAAAGCGCCTGCTCGGAGCGGGCCGAGAGGAGGAACGGCAGGGCGCCGTGCCCGGTCGGGGCGGCCGGCGGGGGCTGCTCCTCGGGGGCCTGCTCGACGATGACGTGGGCGTTGGTGCCGCTGATCCCGAAGGAGGAGACGCCGGCCCGGCGCGGGCGGCCGGTCTGCGGCCACTCCCGCTCCTCGGTGAGCAGCTCGACCGATCCGGCCGTCCAGTCGACGTGCGGGGTGGGCTCGTCCACGTGCAGGGTGCGGGGGAGCACCCCGTGGTGCATGGCCAGCACCATCTTGATGATGCCGCCGACCCCGGCCGCGGCCTGGGAGTGCCCGATGTTGGACTTCAACGAGCCCAGCTGGAGCGGCAGTTCGCGGCCCTGGCCGTAGGTGGCGAGCAGGGCGTTGGCCTCGATCGGGTCGCCGAGCCGGGTGCCGGTGCCGTGCGCCTCGACGGCGTCGACCTCGGCCGGAGCCAGGCCGGCGGCGACCAGCGCCTCGCGGATCACCCGCTCCTGCGCGGGGCCGTTGGGGGCGGTGAGCCCGTTGGAGGCGCCGTCCTGGTTGATCGCGGTGGCCCGGACGACCGCCAGCACCGGGTGCCCGTTGCGGCGGGCGTCCGACAGCCGCTCGACCAGCAGCACGCCCACGCCCTCGGCGAAGCCCGTACCGTCGGCGGAGGCGGCGAAGGCCTTGCAGCGGCCGTCCGCCGACATGCCGCCCTGGCGGTCGAACTCGGCGAACAGGCCGGGCGTCGACATCACGGCCACACCGCCGGCCAGCGCCAGGTCGCACTCGCCGCGGCGCAGCGCGGCCGCCGCCAGGTGCAGCGCCACCAGCGAGGAGGAGCAGGCGGTGTCCACGGTGATCGCCGGGCCCTCGAGCCCGAAGGTGTACGCCACCCGGCCGGAGATCACGCTGGCCGCGCTGCCGTTGCCCAGGTAGCCCTCGACCTCGCCGGGGACGCGGCGCAGCCGCGAGGCGTAGTCCTGGCCGCTGGTGCCGGTGAACACGCCGACCCGGGTGCCGTGCACCGAGGCCGGGTCGATGCCCGCCCGCTCGAAGGCCTCCCAGGAGGTCTCCAGCAGCAGCCGCTGCTGCGGGTCCATGGCGAGCGCCTCGCGCGGGCTGATCCCGAAGAAGGCCGCGTCGAACTCGGCCGCGTCGTGCAGGAACCCGCCCTGGCCGCCGGGCTCCCAGCCGCGGTCGGCCGGGAAACCGGTCAGGGCGTCGCCGCCGGCCCGCAGCAGCCGCCACAGGTCCTCGGGTGAGCCGACCCCGCCGGGGTAGCGGCAGCCCATCGCGACGATCGCGATGGTGTCCTGGTCGCCGTCCCGGGCCGTCGCGCCGGTGGCCGCGGCCGGTCCCGCGGTCGCCGGGGCCTGCTCGTCGAGCAGCCGGGCGCGCAGGTGGCGGCCGAGCGCGGTCGGGCTCGGGTGGTCGAAGACCAGGGTGGCGGGCAGGCGCAGCCCGGTCGCGGTGCCGAGCCGGTTGCGCAGCTCCACCGCCGTCAGCGAGTCGAAGCCGAGGTCCTTGAACGCGCGGTCCGCGTCGATCGCCTCCGCCGAGCCGTGCCCGAGCACCGAGGCCGCGTGGCCGCGGACCAGGTCCAGCAGCAGCTCCGTACGGTCCGCCTCGGGGAGGGCGGCCAGCCTGCGGGTCAGCGCCGAGCCGCTCGGCCCGGACACCGCCTCGGCCTTGCGCCGGGCCGGGGCCCGGAGCAGGCCGCGCAGCAGCGCCGGGACGGGGCCCCGGCCGCGCCGGGCGGACAGGTCGAGGTCGGCGGGCAGCAGCAGCGGCTCGTCCAGCAGGGCGGCCGCGTCGTACAGGGCCATGCCGAGCTCCGAGCCGAGCGGGGTCATGCCGCCCTCGCTCATCCGCTCGACGTCCCGGGCGTCCAGGTGCCCGGTCATGCTGCTGCGCTGCTCCCACAGGCCCCAGGCGAGCGCGGAGCCGGCCAGGCCGCGGGCCCGGCGGTGCTGGGCGAGGGCGTCCAGGAAGGTGTTGGCGGCGGCGTAGCCGCCCTGGCCCGCGCCGCCGAGCACACCGGCGGCGGAGGAGAACAGGACGAAGCAGGCCAGGTCCCGGTCGAGCGTCAGCTCGTGCAGGTTGAGCGCGCCGTCGACCTTGGGCCGCAGCACCGCGTCGATCCGCTCCGGGGTGAGCGAGCCGATCACGCCGTCGTCGAGCACCCCGGCGGTGTGCACCACGCCGGTGAGCGGGTACGCGGCGGGGATGTCCGCGAGGACGGCGGCCAGCCGGTCGCGGTCGGCGGCGTCGCAGGCGGCGACGGTCACGGTGGCGCCGAGGGCGCGGAGTTCGGCGGTGAGTCCGGCCGCGCCGGGGGCCTCGGCGCCGGTCCGGCTGGTGAGCAGCAGGTGGCGGACGCCGTGCTCGGTGACCAGGTGGCGGGCGAGCAGGGCGCCGAGGGTGCCGGTGCCGCCGGTGATCAGCAGGGTGCCGTCCGGGTCGGGGGCGGGCGGCACGGTCAGCACGACCTTGCCGGTGTGCCGGGCCTGGCTGACGTACCGGAAGGCGTCGACCGAGCGGCGGACGTCCCAGGTGGTGATCGGCAGCGGCCGCAGCACGCTGGCCTCGAACAGGTCGACCAGCTCGGCGAGCATCGCGGCGATCCGCTCCGGGCCGGCCTCGAACAGCTCGAAGGCGCGGTAGGCGACGCCGGGGTGCCGGGCGGCGACCTCCTCGGCGTCCCGGATGTCGGTCTTGCCCATCTCGACGAACCGGCCGCCGCGGGGCAGCAGGCCGAGCGAGGTGTCGACGAACTCCCCGGCCAGCGCGTTGAGCACGACGTCCACGCCGCGCCCGCCGGTGGCCGCCAGGAACTCGCGGCCGAAGTCCAGCGTGCGGGAGCCGGCCAGGTGGGCGTCGTCCAGGCCGAGCGGCCGCAGCGCGTCCCACTTGCCGGCGCTGGCCGTGCCGTACACCTCGGCGCCCAGGTGGCGGGCGAGCTGGACGGCGGCCATGCCCACGCCGCCGGCGGCGGCGTGCACCAGGACGGACTCGCCGGGGCGCAGCCCGGCCAGGTCCTTCAGCGCGTAGTAGGCGGTGAGGAAGACGATCGGGGTGGACGCGGCCTCGGTGAAGTCCCAGCCCCGGGGGATCCGGACCAGCAGCCGGTGGTCGGTGACGGCGGTGGTGCCGAAGGAGCCGGCGAACATGCCCATCACCCGGTCGCCGGGGGCGAGTGCGGTGACGTCCCCGGCGACCTCCAGGACGACGCCGGCGCCCTCGTTGCCGAGCAGGCCGGCCTGGCCGGGGTACATGCCGAGCGCGTTGAGCACGTCGCGGAAGTTGAGGCCGCCGGCCCGCAGGGCGACCCGGACGTGGCCGGGGGCGAGCGGCTCCAGGGTGTCCGGGCAGGCGGCCAGGACGAGGTTGTCCAGGGTGCCGCGGCCGGTGGTGTCCAGCCGCCAGGGCTCGCCGGCGGGCGGGGTGAGCGCGCCGGAGGTGGCCGCGCGGGCCAGCCGGGCGGCCAGCACCGTGCCCTCGCGCAGGGCGAGTTGGGGCTCTCCGGTGGCGAGGGCGGCGGGCAGCGCGGCGGCCGAGGCGGCGGTGCCGTCCAGGTCGACCAGGACGATCCGGTCCGGGTTCTCGGACTGCGCGGAGCGGACCAGGCCCCAGAGCGGGGCGCAGGCCAGGGCGGTGACGGCCTCGCCGGGGTGGGCGGCGACGGCGCCGCTGGTGGCCAGGACCAGGCGGGACCCCGCGAAGCGGTCCTCGGCCAGCCAGGCCTGCAGCAGCTCCAGCACCCGGTGGGTGACGGCGCGGGCCTGCTCGGCGGTGCCGCCGTCGGCCGGCGCGTCGACCGGCACCAGGACGGTGGCCGGCACCTCGGCGGGCAGCGCGTCCAGGCCGTCGGTCCGGTACGGCTCGACGGTGTCCTCGGGCAGCGGGACGGCGGTCCAGTCGATCCGGAACAGCGAGTCGGGGGTGGCGGGCCGGGCGGCCGTGCCGGCGGCGCCGATCGGGCGCAGCACGAAGGAGTCGGCGGTGGCCACCGGGGCGCCGGACCGGTCGGCGACCAGCAGCGAGACGCTGTCCCGGCCGGTGCGGCTGAGCCGCACGCGCAGCTCGGCCGCGCCGGAGGCGTGCAGGGTCACCCCGCTCCAGGCGAACGGCAGCAGGTTCAGGCCCTCGCCGCCGTCCACGGCGCAGCCCAGCGCGTGCAGGGCGGCGTCCAGCAGCGCCGGGTGCAGCCCGAAGCGCTCGGCCCGGGAGCGCTGCTCCTCGGGCAGCCGGACCTCGGCGTAGATGTCGTCGCCGTCCAGCCAGGCGGCCCGCAGACCGCGGAAGGCCGGGCCGTAGCCGAGACCGCCCGCGGCCAGCCGCTCGTAGTAGCCGTCCAGGTCGACGGCGGTGGCGCCGGCCGGCGGCCACGCCGTCAGGTCCTCGGCGGCGGCCGGTGCGGCGGCCTGGGCGAGCCAGCCGCTGGCGTGCCGGACCCAGGGCGCGTCCAGCGGCGCGTCCTCCCGGAGGGAGTGGACGGTGACCTCGCGCCGGCCGCTCTCGTCGGCCGGGCCGACCCGCACCTGGAGGGCGATCCCGCCGGTCTCCGGGAGCACCAGCGGGCTCTCCAGGGCGAGTTCGTCGACCCGGTCGCAGCCGGCCTGGTCGCCCGCGTGGACGAGCAGGTCGAGGAAGGCGGTGCCCGGCAGCAGGACCGAGCCGAGCACGGCGTGGTCGGCCAGCCAGGGGTGGGTGCGCAGCGAGAGCCGGCCGGTGAGCAGCAGGCCGTCGTCGTCGGCGAGGGTGAGCGAGGCGCCGAGCAGCGGGTGGTCGGCGGAGCCGAGGCCGAGGTCGACGGCGTCCCCGTTGGAGGCGGTGGCCTCCAGCCAGTACCGCTCGTGCTGGAAGGGGTAGGTGGGCAGGTCGGTCCGCCGCGCGCCGGGGAAGACGGCCGGCCAGTCGACCGTGCGCCCCCGGACGTGCAGGGCGGCGAGCGCCGAGCGGAACCGGGCGGGGCCGCCGTGGTCGCGGCGCAGGGTGCCGGCCGCGACGGCGGTGGCCTCGGCGGCGTCCAGGGTGTCCTGCACGGCGGAGGCGAGCACCGGGTGCGGGCTGACCTCGACGAAGAAGGCGTGGCCGTCGGCGGCGAGGGCGCGGACGGCCTCCTCCAGCCGGACGGTCCGGCGCAGGTTGCGGTACCAGTACGCGGCATCCAGCCGGACGGTGTCCAGCCAGGCGTCGTCCACGGTCGAGTAGAACGGCACCTCGGAGGTCCGGGGGGCTACCGGGGCGAGCAGGGTGAGCAGCTCGTCCTGGATCCGCTCGACGTGGGCGGAGTGCGAGGCGTAGTCGACGGGGACGCGGCGGGCGTGGACGCCCCGGGCGTCGAGGGCGGCCTGGAGCTCGTCCAGGGCGTCGGCGTCCCCGGCCACGACCGTGGATGAGGGGCCGTTGACGGCGGCGACGGAGATCCGTTCCTGCCAGGGGGTGAGGTCGATCTCCCCGACGGGCTGGGCGACGGAGACCATGCCGCCGGCTCCGGCGATGGCGGTGATGGCCTGGGAGCGCAGGGCCACGACCCGGGCGCCGTCCTGGAGGGAGAGCGCGCCGGCGACGGTGGCGGCGGCGATCTCGCCCTGGGAGTGGCCGATGACGGCGTCGGGCTGGACGCCGTACGCCTGCCAGAGGGCGGCGAGGGAGACCATGACGGCCCAGAGGGCGGGCTGGACGACGTCCACCCGATCGTAGCCGGGGGCGCCCTCGGCGCCGCGCAGGACGTCGAGGAGCTTCCAGTCGGTGAACTCGGCGAGGGCGTCGGCGCATTCGGTGATCCGGGCGGCGAACACCGGCTCGCTGTCGAGGAGTTCGACGGCCATCCCGACCCACTGCGAGCCCTGGCCGGGGAAGACGAAGACGGTCTTGCCGGTCACGTCGGCCGTGCCGGAGACCAGTCGGGCGGGCTCCTCGCCGGCCGCGAACGCCTCCAGGGCGGCGGCGAGTTCGGCGCCGTCCGCGGCGACCACGGCCGCGCGGTGGGCGAACTGCGTGCGGGAGACGGCGAGGGAGAGGCCGAGGTCGGCCGAGGCGGCCTCGGTGTCCAGGTGGTCGCGCAGGCGGCGGGCCTGGTCGCGCAGGGCCTGGTCGGTCTTGGCGGAGAGGAGGAAGGGGAGCGCGCCCGGTGCGGGAGCCTCGTCGGCGGGCACCTCGTCGGCGGGCTGCTCCTCGGGGGCCTGTTCGAGGATGACGTGGGCGTTGGTGCCGCTGACGCCGAAGGAGGAGACGCCGGCCCGGCGCGGGCGGCCGGTCTCCGGCCACTCCCGGGCCTCGGTGAGCAGTTCCACCGCGCCCGCCGACCAGTCCACCTGCGAGGACGGCGCGTCCACGTGCAGGGTCCGCGGCAGCAGGCCGTGCCGCATGGCCAGCACCATCTTCATCACGCCGGCCACCCCGGCGGCGGCCTGGGTGTGCCCGATGTTGGACTTCACCGAGCCGAGCAGCAGCGGCCGTTCGCGGTCCTGCCCGTAGGTGGCCAGCAGGGCCTGGGCCTCGATCGGGTCGCCGAGCCGGGTGCCGGTGCCGTGCGCCTCGACGGCGTCCACGTCGGTGGTGGAGAGCCGGGCGTTCTCCAGGGCCTGGCGGACGACCCGCTGCTGGGAGGGGCCGTTGGGGGCGGTCAGACCGCTGGACGCGCCGTCCTGGTTGACGGCGCTGCCGCGGACCACCGCGAGCACGGGGTGCCCGTTGCGGCGGGCGTCGGAGAGCCGCTCCAGCAGCAGCATGCCGGCGCCCTCGCCCCAGCCGGTGCCGTCCGCGGCCTCGGCGAACGCCTTGCAGCGCCCGTCCGAGGCGAGCCCGCGCTGCTTGGAGAACTCCACGAAGGACAGCGGGGTCGACATCACCGTGACCCCGCCCGCCAGGGCGAGCGAGCACTCGCCCTGTCGGAGCGCCTGGACGGCGAGGTGGAGGGAGACCAGCGAGGCGGAGCAGGCGGTGTCCACGGTGACCGCCGGGCCCTCGAGACCGAAGGTGTAGGAGATGCGGCCGGAGACCACGCTGGCGCCGATGCCGGTCGCCAGGTACCCCTCGGCCGCCTCCGGGGCCCTGGTCACCAGCGCCGCGTAGTCCTGCCCGTTGGTGCCGGCGAAGACGCCGGTCCGGCTGCCGCGCAGCGACCGCGGGTCGATGCCGGCCCGCTCGAAGGCCTCCCAGGAGGTCTCCAGCAGCAGCCGCTGCTGCGGGTCCATGACCAGTGCCTCGCGCGGGCTGATCCCGAAGAACCCCGCGTCGAACCGCGAGGCCCCGTACAGGAACGCGCCCTCGCGGACGTACGAGGCGCCGGTGCCGTCGGCGTTGCCGCCGAGCAGCCGGTCGGTGTCCCAGCCGCGGTCGGCGGGGAACCCGCCGACCGCGTCACGGCCGTCGGCGAGCAGCCGCCACAGCTCCTCGGGTGTCCCGACGTCGCCGGGGAAGCGGCAGCTCATCGCGACGATCGCGATCGGCTCGTGCTCCGCGGCCTCCAGCTCGCGGACCCGCTGACGCGTCCGCCGCAGGTCTGCGGTCACCTTCTTGAGGTAATCGACGACCTTGTCATCCGTCGGCATTGCACACCTTCCAGGCAGCGGTTGTCCGCTCAGAGGCCGAATTCCGCATCTATCAGGGAGAGCACCTCATCCACCGATGCGGCTTGCAGTTCGAGGTCCGCCTCGACAGTGGCAGCCGCACCCGGGGCCGGGACACCCCTGACCGCCACCCCTGCACCCCTGAACTCGCGCCACTTGGCCAGCAGGGTCTCCAGCCTGACGGTGACCCGGCGGCCGTCCTCGTCGTCCAGCCCGGCGTCCGTGAGCGCCGCCTCCAGCGCGTCCAGCCCGGCGAACACGTCCGGTTCCCCGGCGGTGTCCTCCACCGGGGCCAGCCGGCCCGCCAGCAGGGCGGCCAGCGCCACCGGGTCCGGGTGGTCGAAGAGCAGCGTGGCGGGCAGCGGGAGGCCGGTGGCGCCGCCGAGACGGTTGCGCAGCTCGACCGCCGTCAGCGAGTCGAACCCCAGCTCCAGGAACCCCTTCCGGGGCTCCACCGCCTCCGGCCCGCGGTGCCCGAGCACCTCCGCGGTGAGCCGGCGGACCAGCTCCAGCAGGACGCGTTCGCGCTCCGCCCCGGAGACGCCGGCCAGCCTGGCCGCCAGCGCGTTCCCGTCCTCGGCCGCGGCGGCCGGGCCGTCCCGCTCCGGGGCCAGCGCCCGGACGGCCGGGAGCTCGGCGAGCAGCCGGCTGGGCCTGGCCGCGACGAACCCCGGCGCGAACCGGGACCAGTCCACGTCCACCACGGCGACCGCGGTGTCGCCCTGGGCCAGCGCGGCGTCCAGGGCGGCCAGCCCCGACTCCGGCGCCAGCGGGGTCACCCCGGTGCGCCGGGCGCGCTCCAGCACCTCGCCCCCGGCGGCCATGCCGCCCTCGTCCCACGGCCCCCAGGCCACCGAGGTGGCGGGCAGGCCGAGGGCCGCGCGCCGCTCGGCCAGGGCGTCCAGGTAGGCGTTGGCGGCGGCGTAGTTGGCCTGCCCGGGGGCTCCGAGCGTGCCGCTGAAGGAGGAGAACAGCACGAAGGCCGCCGGCTCCAGGTCCAGGGTCAGTTCGTGCAGGTGGCGGGCCGAGGCGGCCTTGGCCTTCAGGACGGTCGCCAGCCGCTCCGGGGTCAGCGCGTCGATCACGCCGTCGTCGAGCACGCCGGCGGCGTGCACCACCGCGGTGAGCGGGTGCTCGGCCGGGATGTCCGCGAGGAGCGCGGCGAGCCGGTCGCGGTCGGCGGCGTCGCAGGCCGTGACGGTCACGGTGGCGCCGAGGGCGCGGAGTTCGGCGGTCAGGTCGGCCGCGCCCGGGGCCCCGGGCCCGCTGCGGCTGGTGAGCAGCAGGTGGCGGACGCCGTGCTCGGCGACCAGGTGGCGGGCCAGCCGGGCGCCGAGCGCGCCGGTGCCGCCGGTGATCAGCACCGTGCCCTCCGGGTCCCACCCGGGCGCGTCGCCGCGCCGGGCCGACGGCGCGGGCAGCAGCCGCCGCCCGTACAGGCCGTCGGGCCGCACCGCGACCTGGTCCTCGCCGGACGCGCCCGTCAGCAGCGCGGCCAGCCGGTCCCCGGCCGGGCCGTCGAACTCCTCCGGCAGGTCCACCAGGCCGCCCCAGCGGTCGGGGTGCTCCAGCGCGGCGGCCCGTCCCAGGCCCCACAGCGCGGCCTGCGCCGGGTTCGCGACCTGCCCGCCGACCGTCACGCCGGCCCGGGTCGCGCACCAGAGCGGGGCGTCCGGGGCGAGGTCGCCGAGGGCCTGGAGCAGCGCCACGGCGCCGGAGGCGACGGTGTGCTCGTCGGCGCCGTCCGCGAGGGCCAGCAGCGAGAGCACCCCGGTCGGGGCCGCGCCGTCCAGGGCCTGCCGGAGCGGGCCCGCCAGGGTGCTCCGGTCGAGGCCGTCCGGGCCGACGGTCACCCGCAGCAGGTCCGCGCCGTGCCGTTCCAGCGCCGCCAGGGCGCCCTCGACGGCCGCCGGGGCGCCCCCGGCGGGCAGCACGGCCAGCCAGCTGCCCGCCGGGCGGTCGGCCCGCGGCAGGACGGCCGCCGGCTCCGGGAGCCGCTGCCAGCCCGCCCGGTAGCGCCAGGAGTCGAGCCGGGAGCCGTCCCGCTTGCGGTGGCGCCAGGAGGACAGCGCGGGCAGCACCTCGCCCAGCGAGCGCTGCTCCTCCTCGGCCAGCCGGAGGCTCGCGCCGAGCGCGGCCAGGTCCTGCTGCTCGACGGCCGCCCAGAAGGCGGTGTCGACCGGGTCGGCCGCCGGTGCGGGGCCGTCCAGCCAGAACCGCTCGCGCTGGAAGGCGTAGGTGGGCAGCTCCACACGGCGGGAAGCGGCGGCTCCGGCCGCGGCGAAGAAGGCCGGCCAGTCCACCTCCGCGCCGAGCGTGTGCAGCGCGCCGACCGCCCGGACCAGGGCCGCGGCCTCCGGCCGGTCCCGGCGCAGCGCGGGCAGCAGGGCGAAGCCGCCCTCGGGCGCCGTCCCGGCCAGGCAGTCCTGGCCCATCGCGGTCAGCACGCCGTCCGGGCCCAGCTCCAGGTACCGGTTCACCCCGTCGGCGGCCAGCCGCCGGAACACGTCGTCGAAGCGGACGGCGGCACGGATCTGGCCGACCCAGTACTCCGCCGTGCACAGCTCCTCGGCGGCCACCGGGCGGCCGGTGCCGGAGACCACCGGGATCCGCGGCTCGTGGTACGTCAGCGCCGCCGCGACCTCGCGGAACTCCGCCAGCATCGGGTCCATCAGCGGGGAGTGGAAGGCGTGGCTGACCCGCAGCCGCCGGGTGCGGTGCCCGGCGTCGGCGAGCTGCCCGGCGATCCGCAGGACGGCCTCCTCCGGGCCCGCCAGCACGGTGGCGCGCGGGCCGTTGACGGCGGCCACGGCCACGGCCACCTCGTCGCCGAGCAGCGGCAGCACCTCGGCCTCGGCGGCCTCCACGGCCACCATCGCGCCGCCGGCGGGCAGTCGCTCCATCAGCCGGCCGCGGGCGGCGACCAGCGTGGCGGCGTCGGCCAGCGACAGCACCCCGGCCGCGTGCGCGGCGGCCAGCTCGCCGACGGAGTGCCCGGCCAGGAAGTCGGGCCGCACGCCCCAGGACTCGACCAGGCGGTAGAGGGCGACCTCGACGGCGAACAGCGCCGGCTGGGTCCAGCCCGTACGGTCCAGGGGTTCGCCTCCCTCGGCGATCACCTCGCGCAGCGGGCGCTCCAGGTGGCGGTCCAGCTCGGCGCAGACCTCGTCGAACGCCGCCGCGAACACCGGGTACGCCGCGTACAACTCGCTGCCCATGCCCACGCGTTGGGTGCCCTGGCCGGTGAAGAGGAAGGCCGTGCGGCCGGGGGAGGCCGTGCCGCGCACCAGCTCGGGCGCCGCTTCGCCGGCTGCGAGCGCCTCCAGTCCGGCCCGCAGGCCGTCCGGGTCGGCGGCCACCAGGGCCGCGCGGTGGGCGAACTGTGTGCGGGAGACGGCGAGGGAGAGGCCGAGGTCGGCCGAGGCGGCCTCGGTGTCCAGGTGGTCGCGCAGGCGGCGGGCCTGGTCGCGCAGGGCCTGGTCGGTCTTGGCGGAGAGGAGGAAGGGGAGCGCGCCCGGTGCGGGAGCCTCCTCGGCGGGCACCTCGTCGGCGGGCTGCTCCTCGGGGGCGTGTTCGAGGATGACGTGGGCGTTGGTGCCGCTGACGCCGAAGGAGGAGACGCCGGCCCGGCGCGGGCG
Organism: Kitasatospora sp. NPDC001119; assembly: GCF_053598475.1. Classification (NCBI taxonomy): domain Bacteria; kingdom Bacillati; phylum Actinomycetota; class Actinomycetes; order Kitasatosporales; family Streptomycetaceae; genus Kitasatospora; species Kitasatospora sp. NPDC001119. Next base: position 12,096 of record NZ_JBSFKI010000071.1, on the reverse strand, counting down.
GCCGGTCTCCGGCCATTCCCGCTCCTCGGTGAGCAGCTCCACCGCGCCCGCCGACCAGTCCACCTGCGAGGACGGCGCGTCCACGTGCAGGGTGCGCGGGACGGTGCCCCGGCGCATCGCCTCGACCATCTTGATCACGCCGCCGACCCCGGCGGCGGCCTGGGTGTGGCCGATGTTGGACTTCAACGAGCCGAGCAGCAGAGGCCGTTCGCGGTCCTGGCCGTAGGTGGCCAGCAGTGCCTGCGCCTCGATCGGGTCGCCCAGCTTCGTGCCCGTGCCGTGCGCCTCCACCACGTCGACCTCGGTGGCGGCCAGCCCGGCCCGGTCGAGGGCCTGGCGGATCACCCGCTCCTGGGAGGGGCCGTTGGGCGCGGTCAGCCCGTTGGAGGCGCCGTCCTGGTTGACGGCGCTGCCGCGCAGCACCGCCAGCACCGGGTGGCCGTTGCGCCGGGCGTCGGAGAGCCGCTCCAGCAGCAGCATGCCGACGCCCTCGCCCCAGCCGGTGCCGTCCGCCGCCTCGGCGAACGCCTTGCAGCGCCCGTCCGGCGCCAGCCCGCGCTGGCGGCTGAACTCGATGAACGAACCCGGCGTCGACATCACCGCGACGCCGCCGGCCAGGGCCAGCGAGCACTCGCCGGAGCGCAGCGCCTGGCCCGCCAGGTGCAGGGCGACCAGCGAGGAGGAGCAGGCCGTGTCCACGGACACCGCCGGGCCCTCCAGGCCGAGGGTGTAGGCGATCCGGCCGGAGGCGACGCTGGCCGAACTGCCGTTGCCCAGATAGCCCTCCACCTCCTCCGGGACGGTGCTGAAGCGGGCCGCGTAGTCGTGGTACGAGATGCCGGTGAAGACGCCCGTCCGGCTGCCCCGCGCCGACACCGGGTCCACGCCCGCGTGCTCGAAGGCCTCCCAGGAGGTCTCCAGCAGCAGCCGCTGCTGCGGGTCCGTCGCCAGCGCCTCGCGCGGGTTGATCCCGAAGAACGCCGCGTCGAACCCGGCCGCGTCGTACAGGAACCCGCCCTCGGAGGCGTAGCAGGTGCCGGGCTGCTCGGGGTCGTCGCTGAACAGCGCGGCGGTGTCCCAGCCGCGGTCCTGCGGGAAGCCGCCGACGGCGTCCCGGCCCTGGGCGACCAGCTGCCACAGTTCCTCGGGCGAGCCGACCCCGCCGGGGTAGCGGCAGCTCATCCCGATGATCGCGATCGGCTCCCCGGCGTCCACCGGGCCGGCGGTGGGGGCGGCCGCCGAGCCGTCCTCGCCGAGCAGTTCGCCGAGCAGCCGGGCGGCCACCGCCTCCGGGGTCGGGTGGTCGAACAGCAGGGTGCTCGGCAGCCGCACCCCGGTCGACCGGGCGAGCCGGTCGCGCAGCTCCACCGCCGTCAGCGAGTCGAAGCCCTGCTCCTGGAACGGGCGGACCACCTCGATCCCGTCGGCCGTGGGGTGGCCCAGGACCTCCGCCGCCAGGCCGCTCACCAGCTCCACCAGGGAACGGGAGCGCTCGGCGACCGGCAGGCCGGCGAGGGCGGAGCGCAGCGCCGAGGCGGCGTCGTCGGCGGGCGCGGGCCGCTCCTCGGCGCGCTCCAGCTCCCGCACCTCGGCCAGCGCGCCCAGCAGCGGGCTCGGCCGGACGGCGGTGAAACCGGGGTGGAAACGCGACCAGTCGACCTCGGTGACGGTCACGGCCGTGTCGTCCAGGTCCAGCGCCTGCCGCAGGGCCGCGACCGCGAGGTCCGGCGCCAGCGCGCCGAGGCCCATCCGCCGCAGCGGCCCCTCCTGGCCGGCCGACATGCCCTCCCCGGCCCACGGGCCCCAAGCCACCGAGGTGGCCGTCAGGCCGCGCGCCCGGCGCTGCTCGGCCAGCGCGTCCAGGAACGCGTTCGCCGCGCCGTACGCGGCCTGGCCGCCGCCGCCCCAGACCCCCGCGACGGAGGACATCAGCACGAAGGCGTCCAGCTCCTGCCCGTCCAGCAGCTCGTCCAGGTGCGCCGCTCCGGTCACCTTGGCGGCGCCGGACGCGGCCAGCGCGTCCGCGTCGAGCTCGCGCAGCGGCCCCATCGCCCCCGAGCCGGCCGCGTGCACCACGGCGCTCAGCGGGCCGAGCCCGTCCAGCAGCCCGGCCAGCGCCGCGCGGTCCGCGACGTCGCAGGCCGCCACCGTGACCCGGGCGCCCAGCGCGGACAGCTCGGCCTCCAGGGCGGCGGCCCCGGCGGCCGCACCGCCCCGACGGCCGGTCAGCACCACGTGCTCCGCGCCGTTCGCGGCCAGCCAGCGCCCGATCCGGGCCCCCAGCGCGCCGGTACCGCCGGTCACCAGCACGGTGCCGCGCGGCCGCCACTCGCGGCCCGCCGTGCCACCGGCCGCCCGGACCAGGCGGCGCGCGTACAGCCCGTCCGCCCGGACGGCGGCCTGGTCCTCGCCGGACCCGCCCGCCAGCACCGCGGCCAGCCGGTCGGCCGCCTTCCCGTCCACCGCCTCCGGCAGATCGACCAGGCCGCCCCAGCGCACCGGGCACTCCAGCGCCGCCACCCGGCCCAGGCCCCACAGCTGCGCCTGCGCGGGGCTGACCCGGTCGCCCGTCCCGGCCGCCACCGCGCCCCGGGTCGCGCACCACAGCGGCGCGTCCAGCCCGGCCTCGTCCAGGGCGTTCAGCAGCAGCACGGTGTCGGGCAGCGCGGCCGGCACCCCGGGCCGCGCCTCCCGCTCGTCCAGGGCCAGCAGGGAGAGCACGCCGTCCGGCTGCCGCTCCTTGGCGGCGGCCCGCAGCCGGGCGGCCAGCCCGGCACGGTCCTCGCCCTCGGCCGCCGCGACGGTCAGCACCCGCGCGCCGCGGGCCCGCAGCGCGGACAGCGCGCCGCCGGTGCCCTCCTCCGTCCAGCCGGCCGGCAGGACGGCCAGCCAGTCGCCGGAGAGCCCGGGCGGGGCGGCCGGGTCGGCGAGCCGCTGCCACTCGACGCGGTAGCGCCAGGAGTCCAGCAGCGAACGGTCCTGGCGCTCGCGCCGCCAGGAGGAGAGCGCGGGCAGCAGGTCGCCCAGCGAGCGCTGCTCCTCCTCGGCCAGCCGGAGGCTCGAACCGAGGGCGGCCAGGTCCTGCTGCTCGACGGCGGCCCAGAAGGAGGCGTCCGCCGGGTCGGCGGCGCCCGCGACGGGCGCGGCGTCCAGCCAGAAGCGGCGGCGCTGGAAGGCGTAGGTGGGCAGGTCCACCCGGCGCGCGCCGGAGCCGGCGAAGAACGCCGCCCAGTCGGCCCGCACCCCGCGCCCGTGCAGCGCCGCCACGGCGGACACGGCGGTCCGCACCTCGGCCCGGTCGCGCCGCAGCACCGACACGAAGGCCTCGTCGGCGTCGTCGCCATGGTCCCGGCCCATGGCGGTGAGCACGGCGTCGGGGCCGAGCTCCAGGAAGGTGGTGACGCCCTTCGCCCGGAGCGCGTCCACGGCGTCGTGGAAGCGGACGGTGTGGCGGGCGTGGCGGATCCAGTAGTCGGGGTCGGTGAGTTGCCCGGTGGTGGCGGGTTCGCCGGTGAGGGTGGAGACGATCGGGACGGCGGGGGCGTGGTAGGTGAGTTGGGCGAGGACGTCGCGGAACTCGTCGAGCATCGGTTCCATGAGCGGGGAGTGGAAGGCGTGGCTGACGCGCAGTTCGCGGGCCTTGTCGAACTGTGCGGCGACGGACCGGACTTCGGTGGCGTCACCGGCGATGACCAGGGAGCGGGGGCCGTTGACGGCGGCGATCGAGACCCGCTCGGTGAGCAGCGGCAGGACCTCCTCCTCCGTGGCCCGGAGCGCCACCATGGCGCCGCCGGAGGGGAGGTGCTCCATCAGACGGGCGCGGGCGGTGATGAGCCGGGCGGCGTCCGGAAGGGACAGCACCCCGGCCACATGGAAGGCCGCGACCTCGCCGATCGAGTGACCGGCCAGGAAGTGCGGCCGGACGCCCCAGGATTCGACCAGGCGGTAGAGCGCCACCTCGACGGCGAACAGCGCGGGCTGGGTCCAGCCCGTACGGTCCAGGAGTTCGCCGCCCTCGGCGATCACCTCGCGCAGCGGGCGCTCCAGGTGGCGGTCCAGCTCGGCGCAGACCTCGTCGAACGCCGCCGCGAACGCCGGGTACGCCGCATACAACTCGCTTCCCATGCCGGTGCGTTGGGCGCCCTGGCCGGTGAACAGGAACGCGGTCCTGCCGGCCGTCGTCGCGGTGATCCCGTCGCCCTCGGCCACCGCGGCCAGTCCGGCGGCGAGTTCGGCGCGGTCCGCGGCGACCACGGCGGCCCGGTGGGCGAACCGCGCGCGGCCGGTGGCCAGCGAGTAGGCCAGGTCGGTGAGGTCCAGCCCGGGGTCCGCGTCCAGCCGGGCGCGCAGCCGGGCGGCCTGCTCCCGCAGCGCGGGGACGGTCTTCGCCGACAGCAGGTACGGGGCGAGCGCGGGCGCCGTCCCGGCCGGCGCCTCGGCCTCCGGGTCGGCCGGGGCCTCCGGCGCCTGCTCGACGATGACGTGGGCGTTGGTGCCGCTGACGCCGAAGGAGGAGACCCCGGCCCGGCGCGGGCGGCCGGTCTCCGGCCAGTCCCGGGCCTCGGTGACCAGCTCGACCGACCCGGCCGTCCAGTCCACCTCGGGCGTCGGCTCGTCCACGTGCAGGGTGCGCGGGACGGTGCCCCGGCGCATCGCCTCGACCATCTTGATGATGCCGCCGACCCCGGCGGCGGCCTGGGTGTGGCCGATGTTGGACTTCAACGAGCCCAGCAGCAGCGGCCGTTCGCGGTCCTGGCCGTAGGCGGCCAGCAGCGCCTGGGCCTCGATCGGGTCGCCGAGGGTGGTGCCGGTGCCGTGCGCCTCCACCACGTCCACCTCGTCGGCCGCCAGCCCGGCGCTCTCCAGCGCCTGCCGGATCACCCGCTGCTGGGCGGGACCGTTCGGCGCGGTCAGCCCGCTGCTCGCACCGTCCTGGTTGATGCCCGAGCCGCGGACCAGCGCCAGCACCGGGTGGCCGTTGCGCCGGGCGTCGGAGAGCCGCTCCAGCAGCAGCATGCCGACGCCCTCGCCCCAGGCCGTGCCGTCCGCGGCGGCGGCGAAGGACTTGCAGCGGCCGTCCGGCGCCAGCCCGCGCTGGCGGCTGAACTCCACGAACCCGGCCGGGGTCGAGAGCACCGTGACGCCGCCGGCCAGGGCCAGCGAGCACTCGCCGGAGCGCAGGGCCTGGCTCGCCAGGTGCAGGGCGACCAGCGAGGAGGAGCAGGCGGTGTCCACGGTGACGGCCGGGCCCTCCAGGCCCAGCGCGTACGCCACCCGGCCGGAGGCCACGCTGCCGGCGCTGCCGTTGCCCAGGTAGCCCTCCACCTCCTCGGGAACGGACTGGAAGCGGGCCGCGTAGTCGGCGGTCGCGATACCGGCGAACACCCCGACCCGGCTGCCGCGCACCGAGGTTGGCGCGATTCCGGCCCGCTCGAAGGCCTCCCAGGAGGTCTCCAGCAGCAGCCGCTGCTGCGGGTCCATGGCCAGCGCCTCACGCGGGCTGATCCCGAAGAACGCCGGGTCGAACTCGTCGGCCCGGTGCAGGAAGCCGCCCTCGCGGACGTAGCTGGTGCCCGGCGTCTCCGGGTCGGGGTCGTACAGCGCCTCGACGTCCCAGCCCCGGTTGACCGGGAAGCCGGAGATCGCGTCCACACCCCCGTCGACCAGCTGCCAGAGCTCCTCGGGCGAGGTCACCTCGCCGGGGTAGCGGCAGGCCATGCCGACGATCGCGATCGGCTCGCGGCCGGCGTCCACCAGCTGCCGGTTCTCCCGGCGCAGCCGCTGGATCTCCTTGAGGGAATCCCGGAGTGCCGCGACGACTTCCTGGGGTGCTGCGTTCATCACAAATCTCCGTACATCAAGCTCAGGTCGGGGCTAGGGGGCGGTGATCCGCGCCGGGTACTCGGCGCGGATCACCGGGGCCGCCTAGGAGTTGTCGCGGGCCAGGCGGAGCAGCTCGGCCAGATCCATGTCGTCGATCAGCTCGTCGCCGACCGCCTCGGCGGTGCCGGTCGCCCCGGCGCCGTCGCCCGCGGCCGGGCCGACGCCCGGCAGCTCGGGGTCCAGCGCCGTGCGCAGCTGCTTGGCGAGGGCGGCGGGGGTCGGGTAGTCGAAGATCAGCGTGCTGCTCAGGCGCAGACCGGTGGCGTCGGTGAGCAGCTTGCGCAGCTCGACCGCGGTCAGGGAGTCGAAGCCCTGCTCCAGGAAGCCGCACTCGGGGTCGAGGCCGCTGTGCGGGGCCTCGCCGAGCACCCCGGCGACGCACTCCTCGACCAGCTCCAGCAGCAGCTCGTCGCGCTCCGGCTCGGTGAGTCCGGCGAGCCGCTCCCGCAGCCCGGCGGACCGGTCCGGCCGCTCACCGGTGCCCGGCGCGTCGGCGTCCTGCGCGTCGGCCGGCCGCGGCGCGGGGGCGTCCGCCCTGGCGGCGCGCCGCCAGGCGGCGAGCAGCGGCAGCGCGGCCCGCAGTTCGGACGGGAGGTCCCCGGTGTCGCCCTCCAGTCGCAGGACGGCGGCCAGCGAGGCCTCGTCCTGCTGCTCGACGGCCGCCCAGAAGGAGGCGTCCAGCGGGTCGGCCGCCCCGGCCCCGGCCTTCGGCTGGACGACGTCCAGCCAGTACCGCCCGCGCTGGAAGGCGTAGGTCGGCAGGTCGACCCTGTGGCCGTCCGCGTGGAACGCCGTCCAGTCCACCGGCACGCCGCGCAGGTGCAGCGCGGCCAGCGCGGACGCCAGGGCGAACTCCTCGGAGCGGTCCCGGCGTTGCGCGGCGACCAGGGCCGCCCGGCCGCCGGCCGCCGTGCCGTCCAGGAACTCCTGGCCCATGGCGGTGAGCACACCGTCGGGGCCGAGCTCCAGGAAGGTGGTGACGCCCTCCGCCAGCAGCGTCTCCACGGCGTCGTGGAAGCGGACGGTGTGGCGGGCGTGGCGGATCCAGTAGTCGGGGTCGGTGAGCTGGTCGGTGGTGGCGGGTCGGCCGGTGAGGGTGGAGACGATCGGGATGACTGGGGCGTGGTAGGTCAGCTCGGCGAGGACGTCGCGGAACTCGTCGAGCATCGGTTCCATGAGCGGGGAGTGGAAGGCGTGGCTGACGCGCAGGTCGCGGGCCTTGTCGAACTGTGCGGCAACGGCGCGGACTTCGGTGGCGTCACCGGCGATGACGAGGGAGCGGGGGCCGTTGACGGCGGCGATCGAGACCCGCTCGGTGAGCAGGGGCAGGACCTCGTCCTCGCCGGCCCGGAGCGCCACCATGGCGCCGCCGGTGGGGAGGTGCTCCATCAGGCGGGCGCGGGCGGTGATGAGCCGGGCGGCGTCCGGCAGGGACAGCACCCCGGCCACATGGAAGGCCGCGACCTCGCCGATCGAGTGCCCGGCCAGGAAGTGCGGCCGGACGCCCCAGGATTCGACCAGGCGGTAGAGCGCCACTTCGACGGCGAACAGGGCGGGCTGGGTCCAGCCCGTACGGTCCAGGAGTTCGCCGCCCTCGGCGATCACCTCGCGCAGTGGCCGCTCCAGGTGGCGGTCCAGCTCGGCGCAGACCTCGTCGAACGCCGCCGCGAACGCCGGGTATGCGGCGTACAACTCGCTTCCCATGCCGGTGCGTTGGGCGCCCTGGCCGGTGAACAGGAAGGCCGTCCGGCCCGAGGCCGCCACCGCCCTCAGTACCCCGGGCGCCTGCGGCGTCCCGGCGGCCAGGGCCCGCAGCCCGGCCAGCAGGCCGTCCCGGTCCGCGGCGACCACGGCACCCCGGTGCGGGAACTGCGAGCGCGTGGTGGCCAGGGAGAGCCCGAGGTCGGCCGGGTGCAGCTCCGGCCGCTCCTCGACCAGCTCCAGCAGCCGCCCGGCCTGGCCGCGCAGCGCCTCCTCGGACCGGCCGGAGAGCACCAACGGCCGTACGGCCGGGCCCTCGTGGGTCCGCTCGGGGGCCGTCGGCGCCGGGTCGCCCTGCTCCAGGACGAGGTGGGCGTTGGTGCCGCTGATGCCGAAGGAGGAGACGCCGGCCCGGCGCGGGCGGCCGGTCTCCGGCCAGTCCCGCGTCGCGGTGGCCAGCTCGACCGCTCCGGCCGTCCAGTCCACGTGCGGCGAGGGCTCGTCGACGTGCAGGGTGCCCGGCAGGACGCCGTTGCGCATCGCGAGCACCGTCTTGATCACCCCGGCGACGCCCGCCGCGGCCTGGGTGTGGCCGAGGTTGGACTTCACCGAGCCGAGCAGCAAAGGCAGTTCGCGGTCCTGGCCGTAGGTGGCCAGCAGTGCCTGGGCCTCGATCGGGTCGCCCAGCTTCGTGCCCGTGCCGTGCGCCTCCACCACGTCCACCTCGCCCGCGGCGAGACCGGCGGCGGCCAGCGCCTGGCGGATCACCCGCTCCTGCGCGGTGCCGTTCGGGGCGGTGAGCCCGTTGGAGGCGCCGTCCTGGTTGACGGCGCTGCCGCGCAGTACCGCCAGCACGGGGTGCCCGTTGCGGCGGGCGTCCGACAGCCGCTCGACCAGCAGCATGCCGATGCCCTCGGAGAACCCGGTGCCGTCGGCGCCGGCCGCGAAGGCCTTGCAGCGGCCGTCCTCGGCGAGGCCGCGCTGGCGGGCGAACTCGATCAGCAGCTTCGGCGTGGACATCACGGTCACGCCGCCGGCCAGCGCCAGGTCGCACTCGCCGCGCCGCAGGGCGGCCGCCGCGAAGTGCAGGGCGACCAGCGAGGAGGAGCAGGCGGTGTCCACGGTGACGGCCGGGCCCTCCAGGCCCAGCGCGTACGCCACCCGGCCGGTGGCCACGCTGGCCGCGCTGCCGTTGCCGAGGTAGCCGTCGACCTCCTCGGGCACGTCCTGAACCCAGGTCGCGTAGTCGTGGTAGACCATGCCCGCGTACACGCCGGTCCGGCTGCCGCGCAGGCCGAGCGGGTCGATCCCGGCCCGCTCGAAGGCCTCCCAGGAGGTCTCCAGCAGCAGCCGCTGCTGGGGGTCCATCGCCAGCGCCTCACGGCGGTTGATCCCGAAGAACGCCGGGTCGAACCCGGCCACGTCGGTCAGGAAGCCGCCGGTCCGGGTGTAGGTGCGGCCCGGGGTGCCCGGCTCGGGGTGGTAGATGCCCTCCAGGTCCCAGCCGCGGTCGGCCGGGAACTCCGAGAGCACCGAACCGCCCTCGGCGAGCACCTCCCACAGCGCCTCCGGGGTGGCGATCCCCCCGGGGAAGCGGCAGCTCATCGCGACGATCGCGATCGGCTCGTCGGGGTCGGCCGCGGCCGCCACCGCCGCCGGGGCCGGGGCGGAGTCGTCCGCGTCCGCGCCGAGCAGCTCCTCGACCAGGTGCGCGGCGAGCGCGCGCGGCGTCGGGTGGTTGAACACCAGGGTCGCCGGAAGGCGCAGCCCGGTCGCGGAGTTGAGCCGGTTGCGCAGCTCCACCGCGGTCAGCGAGTCGAAGCCCAGTTCCTTGAGCGCCTTCTCCTCCTCCACGGCGTCGCCCGAGTCGTGCCCGAGCACCGCGGCGACGTGGCCGCGGACCAGGTCCAGCACGGTCCGCCGGCGGTCCTCGCCGGAGAGCCCGGCCAGGCGCCCGGCCAGACCGCCCGCCGGAGCGGCGTCCGGGGCACCGGCCGTGCGGCGGCCCGGGCCACCGGAGGCCAGGCCGCGCAGCAGCGCGGGGACGGTGGCCGCCCGGCCGCGCAGGTGGGCCCGGTCCAGCTGGATCGGCACCAGCACCGCCTCGCCCGAGGCCACGGCCGCGTCGAACAGGGCCAGTCCGGTCTCGGCGCTCATCGGCACCGCGCCGCCCCGCACGATCCGCTCCAGGTCGGCGTCGACGAGGCGCCCGGCCATGCCGGACCGCTCCTGCCACAGGCCCCAGGCCATCGAGACGGCCGGCCGGCCCTGGGCGCGGCGGCGCTGCGCCAGGGCGTCCAGGAAGCAGTTGGCGGCGGCGTAGTTGGCCTGCCCGGGGTTGCCGAGCACACCGGCCGCGGCCGAGAAGAGGACGAACCCGCCGACGTCGCCCGCCAGTTCGTGCAGGTTGAGCGCGCCGGTGACCTTGGGTGCGAGCACCCGGTCGAACTGCTCGGGGGAGAGGGAGAGGACGGTTCCGTCGTCCACCACGCCCGCGGTGTGCACCACGGCGGTGAGCGGGTGCTCGGCGGGGACGGCGGCGAGCAGCTCGGCGAGCTGCCGGCGGTCGGCGACGTCGCAGGCGGCCAGGGTGACCTCGGCGCCCGCCGCGCGCAGCTCGGCGAGGAGTTCGGCGGCGCCCTCGGCCGCCGGGCCGCGCCGGCTGGTCAGCAGCAGGTGCCGGGCGCCGTGGGCGGCGACCAGGTGGCGGGCGGTCAGCTCGCCCAGGCCGCCGATCGCGCCGGTGACCAGGACGGTCCCGGAGACGTCCAGCGGGACCTGCTCACCAGCACCCGCCTTCCCGGCGGCGGTCGGCGCCTTGGCCAGGCGCGGGGCGAGCAGGGCGCCCCGCCGGACGGCCAGCTGCGGCTCGGTGTCCACCGGCAGTGCGGCCAGCGGCAGTTCACCGCCGTCGTGGTCGACCAGGACCAGCCGGTCCGGGTTCTCCGACTGCGCGGAGCGGACCAGGCCCCACGCGGCGGCCAGGACCGGATCGGGCGCGCCTTCCCCGGTGGCGACCGCGCCGCGGGTTAGTACGGCCAGCCGGGCCTCGGCGAACCGCGGGTCCACCAGCCACTCCTGGACGAGTCGCAGCACCCGTACGGTCGTCGCGCCGACCGCGGCGGCCAGCTCGTCCGTCGCCTCGGACCCCTGGTACGGGGCGAGTTCCACCGCGACCACGTCGGGCACGGCCGCGCCGGCGTCCACCGCCGAGCCCAGCTCGGCCAGGGCGGCCAGGCAGTCCGTGCTGCCGGCGCCGTCCGTGCTGTCCGTGCCGTCGGCGCGGTCGGCGCTGTCGGTGCCGAGGAGCGTCCAGGAGCGGGCGGCCGGGTCGCCGGCCGGCACCGGCAGCCACTCGATCCGCAGCAGCGACTCGCGCACGGCCCGGTCGGCGGTGCGCAGCCGCTCGGCGGAGACGGGCCGCAGCAGCAGCGAGTCCACCGAGGCGACGGGCGCGCCGCCGAGGTCCGCGACGGTCAGCGACAGGGTCTCCGGAGCCGTCCGGGCCAGCCGGACGCGCAGCGCGGTCGCGCCGCTCGCGTGCAGCCGGATCCCGGCCCAGGAGAAGGCGAGCCTGCCCTGTTCGGCGTCCGGCACCAGGCCCATCGCGTGCAGGGCGGCGTCCAGCAGCGCCGGGTGCAGCCCGTAGCGGGCGGCCGCGGCCTGCTCGGTGGCGGGCAGGGCGACCTCGGCGTAGACCTGGTCGCCGTGCTGCCAGGCGGCTCGCAGGCCCTGGAAGGCCGGGCCGTAGTCCACCCCGGCGTCGGCGAGCCGCTGGTAGGCGTCGGTGACGTCCAGCGGGGTCGCGCCGGCCGGCGGCCACGCGGTGAGGTCCGCGGCGGACTCGTCGGCTGCCGTGTCGGCCGCCGCGTCGGTGGTCGCGTCGGTGGCCGCGGAGAGCGTGCCCGAGGCGTGCCGGGTCCACGGCTCGTCCTCGGCGGCGTCGGCCGGGCGGGAGTCGATCCGCAGCGGACGGAGGCCGTCCTGCTCCGCGCCGACCAGGACCTGGAGCCGGACCCCGCCGCGCTCGGGCAGGACCAGCGGGGCTTCCAGGGTGAGTTCGTCGAGGCGGCCGTAGCCGACCTCGTCGCCGGCCCGGACGGCCAGCTCCAGGAACGCCGTTCCGGGCAGCAGGGTCGCGCCCATCACGGTGTGGTCGGCCAGCCACGGCGTGCTGTGCCGGGAGAGCAGCCCGGTCAGCAGGTGGCCGTGCCCGTCCGCGAGTGGCACGGCCGCGCCGAGCATGGGGTGCTCGGGGGCGGTGAGGCCCGCCGTGGTGACGGCGGCCGCACCGGCCACGGTGTCCAGCCAGTAGCGGTTGCGCTGGAAGGGGTAGGTGGGGAGGTCGGTGCGGTGGCCGGTGGTGAGGAGCGGGGTGAAGTCGGCGGGGGCGCCGTGGACGTGGGCTTCGGCGAGGGAGGTGAGGAAGCGGCGGGTGCCGCCGTGGTCGCGGCGCAGGGTGCCGAGGGTGTGGGCGGTGGTGTGGTGGAGGGTGTCCTGGATGGCGCCGGT
>NZ_JBSFKI010000070.1:0-30384 GCF_053598475.1 Kitasatospora sp. NPDC001119 | reverse complement strand
GCAGGGGGGACCCTGTGGGAGAGTAGGACGCCGCCGAACAATTCTTCAGAAGAACCCCCATCCGGGTCCCGGATGGGGGTTCTTCGCGTTTTCAGACTGTCTCATCGGTCGGTGTCACTTCCTCCACTCACAGGTGGTCCTAGGTCTACCTCGGTTTTGGGGTGCCATGGCCAGTGTGGGTGATGGACGGTTCGTGAAGACTGATGGAGGACGATCGGTACCGGCATCAGGAGCTTCCCGTGACAACAGTGAGTCGTACGAGCGGCGCGTCCGTACGTGCTCAGGCCCAGGCGGCCTTCAAGGCCGGCGGTGAGGGGCTGGCGCGGCTCGGTGTGGTGGTGTTGGCCGCGGTGCCGGGAGTGGTGCTGCCGGTGGGCGCGGCGATCTGCTCGGGGGCGGTCACGGCCCGGCTCCTGCAGTCGTACGACCTGGGCGTCTTCCTCTCGCTCCTGGTGGCAGCGACCGTCGGCGCCGTGGTGGCCGCCGCCAGCATTCGCCGTACCGCGAACCGCACCCGCGGCCAGCTGGAGCGCTGGTTCGGCATCCGGCTGCCGGTGGTCTACGAGCCCCGGCCGGAGCTGGAGCTGGACGGCCGGGGGCACTGGTGGACGGGCTACACCTACCACCGGTCGCGGACGGTGGCGAAGTACGTCCAGGTGGTCCACTGGGGCCTGCGGGACCGGACCACCCGCGCCGAGCTGCTCTGGCTGCTGGCGAACCCGTTCCTCGTGGTGGCCCTGGCCGGCCCGGTGGCCGTCCTGCTCGGGCTGGGCGGCGCCTACATCCTGGCCGGTCCGGTGCCGGCGGACGGGTTCGGCCCGTTGAGCAGCCGGATGGTGGCCGTCCTGCTGAGCGCCGTGCTCGGGGCCGCCATGATCGTCGCGGGCATACTCGCGGCACCGTACGCGGTGCGGGGGTACGTGGAGGCCGCCCGCCGGGTGCTGGACCAGGACGGCCGGGCGACGAACGCCCAGCTGACCAGGCGGGTGGCCGAGTTGACCGAGACCCGGGCGGACGCGGTCGGCAACCAGGCCGCCGAGCTGCGGAGGATCGAGCGGGACCTGCACGACGGCGCCCAGGCGCGACTGGTCGCGATCGGGATGACGCTGGGCACCATCGAGCACCTGATGGACACCGACCAGGAGGCCGCGCGGGAGCTCCTCGCCGAGGCCCGCCAGTCCTCGGCCCGGGCCCTCCAGGAGCTGCGGGACCTGGTGCGCGGCATCCACCCGCCGGTGCTCGCCGAGCGCGGGCTGGGCGACGCCGTCCGGGCGCTGGCGCTGGACAGCGCCCTGCCGACCGAGGTGTGCGTGAGCCTGCCGGACCGGCCGCCGGCGCCGGTGGAGGCCGCCGTGTACTTCAGCATCTGCGAGCTGCTGGCCAACGCGGCCAAGCACTCGGAGGCGGAGCAGGTGTGGGTGGACATCCTCTACCGGGCCGGCTTCCTACGGGTCACGGTGACGGACGACGGGGTGGGGGTGGCGGACCCTTCGCGGGGGACCGGACTGCGCGGGATCGAGAAGCGATTGGGTACCTTCGACGGTGTCCTCTCCATCGACAGCACGTCGGGCGGACCCACCACCATCACCTTGGAGTTGCCGTGCGAGTTGTCCTCGCCGAGGACCTCTACCTCCTTCGCGAAGGCCTGATCCGGCTGCTGGAAGCGCACGGCTTCACCATCGCCGCGGCGGTGGAGACCGGGCCCGAGCTGTTGGACGCGCTGCTGACCCACCGGCCGGACGTGGCCGTGGTCGACGTCCGGCTGCCCCCGACGCTCACCGACGAGGGCCTGCAGGCGGCGCTCAAGGCCCGTCGGGAGATCGCGGGCCTGCCGGTGCTGGTGCTGTCGCAGCACGTCCAGCAGCTCTACGCGCGGGAGTTGCTGGCCGACGGCACCGGGGGGATCGGCTACCTCCTGAAGGACCGGGTGTTCAACGCCGGGCAGTTCATCGACGCGGTCCGCCGGGTGGCGGCGGGCGGTACGGCGATGGACCCGGACGTTATCGCCAAGCTGATGCAGACCACCTCGCGCCGGCCCGGTCCGCTGCTGCGGCTCTCCCCGCGCGAGCGCGAGGTGTTGGAGCTGATGGCCGAGGGCTGTTCCAACTCGGCGATCGCCGCCCGCCTCTCGGTGAGCGACGGCGCGGTGGCCAAGCACATCGCCAACATCTTCGGCAAGCTCGAACTCGCCCCCGACGAGGACGCCAACCGCCGGGTGCTGGCGGTGCTGACCTACCTCAACGGCACGGCGGGGCAGACCGGCTGACGATCCGGCGGCGCCTCCGCTCCGACCCCGCGGGGTGCCGGGGGCCGGGTGCCGGGCCGCCGCACTGTGACACCCCAGGCTGTGGGCACGCTAAACACCTGTACGAGTAAACTCCGGTGAGCCGAGCCCGGAGGTTGCCCAGCCGTCCGGCGGCCCGACCAACGGGGTCCGGCGGCCCGACCAAACGGGACCCGGCAGCCGAGGCAGCGTACGGCAGCAGCCGACATCCAGGGGTTGATAGACGTAATGGCACGCCCAACGCTCACCAAGGCCCATCGGGGCCTGCTCGGCCTGGTCGCGGCCGGTGCCTTCATCATCTCGGGCATCGGCTTCGCGGGTTCGTACAACGCGGTGCGCGACCTGGCCGAGCAGAAGGGTTTTGGCGCCTTCTCCTACGCCTTCCCGATCGGTGTGGACGCCGGCATCGTCGTGCTCCTCGCGCTCGACCTGGTGCTGACCTGGCTGCGGATACCCTTCCCGATGCTGCGGCAGACCGCGTGGCTGCTGACCGTCGCCACCATCGCCTTCAACGCGGCCGCCTCCTGGGGCGACCCGCTGGGCATGGGGATGCACGCCGTCATCCCGGTGCTCTTCGTCGTCGTGGTCGAGGCCTCGCGGCACGCGGTCGGCCGGATCGCGGCGATCACTGCGGACCGCCACATGGAGTCGGTCCGGGTGATGCGCTGGCTCCTCTCCCCGGTGCCGACCTTCCGGCTCTGGCGGCGGATGAAGCTCTGGGAGCTCCGCTCCTACGACGAGGTCATCCGGCTGGAGCAGAACCGCCTGGTCTACCGGGCGCAGCTGCGCTTCCGGTATGGCCGCGGCTGGCGCCGTTCGGCACCGATCCAGGCGCTGCTGCCGCTCAAGCTCGCCAAGTTCGGCGTGCCGCTGGACCCGGCGCTGCTCGACCGGCTCGACGACGACGGCCGGGCGCGCGACGTCAAGGAGGTGCCGGCGGAGCAGGAGACGCCGGGGGTGGCCCCGCAGGAGAACCGCGTCGCCGCGGCCATCGCCCCGGCCGCCGAGGCCCACGCCCAGCAGCCCCCGCACCCGCAGCAGGCACCGCAGGCCGTCCAGCCGGCCGCCCCGCAGGTCCAGCACGCCCAGCCCGACCAGGTCCAGGGGCAGTCGCAGGCCCAGCCCGAGCAGCCGCAGCTGCAGGCGCCCGCTGCTGTCGCCCCGCTGTCCGCCGAGGTCGCCGCGCCGATGCTCGCGAAGCTGGCCGCCGTCCGGCTGCGGGCCGCCCAGGAGCCGGACGCGGCGGCGGAGGCCGCCCCGCAGCCGCGCGGCGAGGAGCTGAACGTCTGGACCGAGCGCCCGGTCCGCACCACCGGCCACCCGACCGACGCCGCCCCGGGCGGTCGGGTGCCCGGGCAGGCCTCGCCCTGGTTCAAGCCCCCGCGCCCGGTCGCCGAGGAGCCCGCCCCCGCCCCTGCCGCAGCCGTCGCCCCGGGCCCGGCCCCCGCGCCCGCGCCCGGTCCGCAGGCCCAGCACCCGGTCGGCCCGCAGCAGCGGTCCGAGCAGTTCGAGCAGCCCGAGCAGCCCGCCGAGTTCGCCCAGCCCACCGAGCTCGCGCAGCCGGTCCCGGCCGCCGAGTCGGCCCGCGCCGAGCAGTCCGCGTTCTCCCCGGCGCCCGCGCGCCTCGACCCGGACGTCGCCTACGCGGCGCTCGTCTCGTACATGGACGCCCACAGCCACCAGCCCGACCCCCAGCGCCTCGCCGACTGGCTGACCAGGGAGTACGGCGTCACCGGCAAGGGACCGGACGGCTCGGTCCACCCCAAGGAGGTCGCCGACCTCTACCCGGAGCTGAACGAGCGCTACGCCGCCGCCGGGCGGGACTGACCGCCGCCGCCACCGTCCAGGGCTCGGGCGGCCATTGACGCCCGATCCCGCCGGAGCTACCTTCGCCTCAACAAACTGTTGAAGCGCTGGTTCGGCATGGGGAGTGCGGATGACACGGGTCGGGGTCGACGGAAACGGGCCGGCGGACGGGGCCTCCTTCTCCACCGGGGCCCGTGCCGCCGTGGAGGCGCTGCTCGCCCCGGTCGACGCCGATCTGGCGCGCCGTTACCCGGGTGAGCCCGGGACCAGGCAGCCGGTGCACACCGTCTACGTCCCGGCCGACGCCTTCGGCGCCGACACCGTGCGGGAGTGGGGCCGCCGGGCCCTGGAGGCCTTCGACCGCCACGCCGCCACCCCCGCCGAACTGGCCCGAGCCCTCGGCGTCTCGGACGACGAGCTGCTCGCCGACGTGCACGCCCGGGTCCGCGCCAAGCTGCAGCGCGAGCCGGTCGAGGACCTGCGGATCGACTTCGAGGACGGGTACGGACCCCGCCCCGACGCCGAGGAGGACGCGGCCGCCGTCCGCGCCGCCGAGCTGGTCGCCGCGGCGGTGGCCGAGGGCGGCGCCCCGCCGTACCTCGGCATCCGGACCAAGTGCATGGAGGCCGCCGTCCGGGCCCGCGGCATCCGCACCCTGGAGCTGTTCCTGGCCACCCTGCTGGCCAACGGCGGGCTCCCGGAAGGCCTGGTCCTGACCCTGCCCAAGGTGACCTACGCCGAGCAGGTCACCGCGCTGGTCCGGCTGCTGGAGGACTTCGAGGGCCGGGCCGGGCTGCCCGCCGGCCGGATCGGCTTCGAGATCCAGATCGAGACCACCCAGGCGATCCTCGGCCCGGACGGCCGGGCCACCGTCGCCCGGATGATCGAGGCCGCCGAGGGGCGCGCCACCGGCCTGCACTACGGCACCTTCGACTACAGCGCCGCCTGCGGCGTCAGCGCGGCCCACCAGAGCATGGACCACCCGGTCGCCGACCACGCCAAGGCGGTCATGCAGGTGGCGGCCGCGGGCACCGGGGTGCGGCTCTCCGACGGTTCGACCAACGTCGTCCCGACCGGCTCCACCGAACAGGTGCACGCCGCCTGGAAGCTCCACCACGGCCTGGTCCGCCGCTCGCTGGCCCGCGCCTACCACCAGGGCTGGGACATGCACCCGGCACACCTGCCCACCCGCTACGTCGCGGTCTACTCCTTCTACCGCGAGGGCCTGGCGGCCGCCGCCGCGCGGCTGGCCGCGTACGTCGCCAAGGCGGGCGGCGACGTGATGGACGAGCCGGCCACCGCCCGGGCGCTGAGCGGCTACCTGCTGCGCGGACTGGACTGCGGCGCCGTCGACCTCACCGAGGTCACCGCGCTGACCGGCCTGGACCGCGGGCGGCTGAACGCCCTGGCCGGCCGCTGACCCGCCCGCGTCCGACAGCCGGGTCCCGGCCGTCGATCCTCCGGCTCGGCAGGCTCCCGGCCCCCGGCCGTTGATCCCTCCCGTCGTGCGCCAACTAGGCTGGCGGTGCCGCCCCGGTGTCCCGGGGCGCGCGCCGTCAGCCTTCACCGTCCTCGGGAGGACCCCCGCGCCATGTCCGCCACGCCGGAGCCCACCGCCAGGCCGTACCTCACCATCCGGCGGGCCGGCAGCCACGAGACCGAGATCAAGAAGTCCCGGTTCATCTGCCACCTCGCCCGGGTCACCGACGAGGAGGGGGCGCAGGCCTTCATCGCGGGCATCCGCAAGCAGTACTGGGACGCCCGGCACAACTGCACCGCCTTCGTGGTCGGCGACGAGCAGCGCCGCGAGCGCTCCAGCGACGACGGCGAACCCGGCGGCACGGCCGGGGTGCCGATGCTGGAGGTGCTGCGCCGACGCGGGCTGACCGACACGGTCGCCGTGGTCACCCGGTACTTCGGCGGGATCAAGCTCGGCGCGGGCGGCCTGGTGCGGGCGTACGGGAACGCGGTGTCGGAGGCGGTGGACGAGGTCGGCCTGCTGGAGCGCAGGCCGGTCGCGCTGCTCGCGGTGACGGTGGACCACGTCCGGGCCGGGCGGGTGGAGAACGACCTGCGGGCGGCCGGGTACACGGTGAGCGACCTGGCCTACGAGGCCGCCGGGGTGCGGATCGAGGTGGGGGTGCCGGAGCCGGACGTGGCGGACTTCCACACCTGGCTGGCCGAGGCGACCGGCGGTACCGCGGTGGCGGTCCCGGCCGGCCGCACGTACGTCGAGGTGCCGGTCTGACCCGAGGTGCCGCTCTGGCCGCGGGGGCGGGGGGTAGCTCCTGGGCCCCGGGGGTCGGACGATCCGTCGGACGGCCCGTGACCGGCCGTTTCCCGTAGCCCAGGCCCCGCGCCACGCGGAAGACCGCTTGAGCAGATTCACCCGAACGTAGTGTCGTAGCCCGGAGTTGGAACTTCCGCTCCGGGCCGTGGCGTTTCCTGGGCAAGGCTCCGGCAGAACCGGACGAAACCATCGATGGAGGACACAGGACCCCACCCCGCACCACGGAGGTATGCGCATGACCTCGGATCGATCGACCTCGAATTCCCAGTCCGCGACGAACCCGACCTCGAACCGCCCCACGAGCCACTCGACGAACCACCCGACGAGCCGTCCGACCTCGAACCATCCGATCGCGAACCGCCCCGCCCCGAACCGCGTCCGCTCGCACGCCGCCGCAGACCTGCCCGGTCCCCGCGGCCCCGCGACGCCCTACCGGATGACGGTCACCACGGCCCTCTCACACGCCGAGGCCGTCGCCCTGGCCGACGAACAACTGGCCTGCTGGCTGAAGCAGGAGGGCTTCGAGGAGCCCCCGCCGGCCCACCGCGCCCCCGCCGAGCAGGGCACCGAGCCGGCTCCCACCGCCGAGCGCCTCCGCCTGGGCGAGCGCGTCCTGCTCGACCGCGACCAGGGTCCGCTGCGCGGCGGCCCGGGCGCCGGGCGGTACGACCGCCGCCGCCTGCGCACCCCGGCCCCGCACGGCACCCAGCAGCTCACCCTCACCGTGGCCACCGGTTCCGACGGCCCCACCTGGGTCCGGCTGGAGGCCGAGACCCACAGCACCGGCAGCGGTGTGCGCACCCCGTGCCGGGTGCCGGTGCCCGAACTCGCCCGCACGCTCCTCCCGCTGCTCGACGCCACCGACGGCCCGACCGTCGTGCACTCCGGCCCCCGGGTGATCACGGCCGACGAGGTCGACGCCCTGATCGACGAGCTGTGCGACCCCGAGCGCAGGCTGCCCACCGTGGTGGCCAGCGTCCCGGTGAACCTGCCGCTCGACAGCTGGGTGCGGGACGTGGTGGCCCCGCTCTGCCAGCAGCTGCCCGGCCTCGCCACCGCCTACGTGCTGGACCCCGGCGCCCGCACCGGGTTCAACGTCGCGCTGGAGTACCACACCGTCTACGGCGGGGCGGTGCGCACCTACCTGCCCGAGGTCGACCCGGCCTCCCGGCAGGACAGCGCCCGACATCCGGTACTCGCCCGGGGCCGAATAGAAGAGGACCTGCGCCGCGCCGCCGGGCTGCTCGCCCGCGAGCCGCGCCGCCTGGCCGCGGAGCAGCCGCTGCCACCGTCGCTGGCGGCCGTCCCGGTGCTGCGCGTCCCGCCGCCGCAGCTCCGCCGGGACGCGGGGCAGACCGGGGAGCAGGCCGTGGCACACGCCGCGGAGCAGGCCGTCGGTCAGGTGGCCGAGGAGACCGTCGAGGGGGCGCCCGCGGGCACCGCCGAGCAGGTCGTCGAACGGACCTCCGGCCCGGCCGCCCCGTACCAGGGCGTCGAGCTGGCCGCGCTCGCCCGGGAAGAGCAACAGGACCGCGCCGAGCAGCAGGCCAGGGCCGACGAGCTGGAGCGGGTCCGGCACACCCTGCGCGTGGAGCGCCGCGAACACCGGGAACGCGGCCAGGGCCGGGAGGGCCGCGACGGCCGGGACGTCCGCGAGGGTCGTCTCCGCTCCGGAGCCCGCGCCCTGACCGGGCGCCACTGCGTGGCGCCGGGCGGCGGACCGGTCGGCGGGCCGCACTCCGTGGTCCAGCCCCCCGACGGCTGCGGCACGCCCGACACCTTCACCGAACTCATGGCCAGACTGGGCGAGTTCCCGCTGGTGACCTTCACCGGTGACCAGAAGGTCGCGCTCGCCCTGGACGAGCTGCAGTGCGCCGGCGCCGGCTGGGCCCGGCTCGCCTGGGACGGGCTGACGGCACTCCAGGAGTACGCCGAGGCGGCCGTGCGCGGTGCGGCCGGCGGGGACTTCAAGCAGTGGTGCGAGCGCACGCCCGAGGGCTGTCACCGCTTCCCGCCCCGCAAGGCGGTCCGCGGGGAGTCCCGGACGGTGTTCAGCCACACCAAGTGGAAGCGCGAGCGGATGCTGCCGGTCCCGGAATGCGTCGACTCCTCCCGGCGCGCGTTCATGGGCGCGCACCTGCGGATCGGCGGCGGCCGCACCGCGCCCCGGCTGCACTACCTGGACGACTGCTCCGGCAGCGGCCGGATCTACGTCGGCTACATCGGCCTGCACCTCACCAACACCCGGACCAACTGAGCGGCTTGGCTGACCGCCGCGCCCGTTCGGGGGACAATGTCCGGCAGGGGCGGGCCCACAGGTTCGCCGATCGCCCCGGGCAGGCGCCGGACGAGCATGGGGGAACGACGACCGATGCAGTACTCAGCAGACGGCCAGTCCGACGGAACCGCCACCGTCCAGTTCCCCCGGCCGGGCTTCCTCGCCTCGGTCTTCCGCGACCTCGGAGCCGAGAACGGCCAGGAGCCGGACGGCGCCGCCGCCGACCGCCCCCGTGGCGGTGCGACCGGTGACGGCCCGTCCGGCGACGGGCCGACCGGTGACAGACCGACCGACAGCGGACCCACTGGCAATGGGCGCACCGACAACGGCCCCACTGGCAACGGACCGACCGGTGAAGGACCGTCCGAGCCCGGCCCCGGCGAGGCCGACCCGGACGAGGCCGTGGCGGCGCACGCCCGGGCCGCGACCCTGACCCACCACCGCACCCGCGCCGTCCAGGCCGAGCACGACCGGCTGGCCGACCTGCTGCGCCGCGCCGCGCTGCCCGTCTCCGCCATGGACTTCGAGAGCCAGCTGCGCCACTACCAGCCCCGCCCCTACCCGGCCGACGGCCCCGGCGGCGGCGCCGAGGAGGAGTCCGAGCCCCGCTGGCAGGACTTCGCGCCCGCCGAACCGCCCGTGGCCGACCCGGAGGGCGGCCCGTCCCGCCGGCTGCTCGACTCCGGCTACCAGCGCGAGCTGGCCCAGGCCCGGCTCACCCACCAGCGCGCCCTGCGCGAGTGGCGCACC
This sequence comes from Kitasatospora sp. NPDC001119, assembly GCF_053598475.1. NCBI lineage: Bacteria > Bacillati > Actinomycetota > Actinomycetes > Kitasatosporales > Streptomycetaceae > Kitasatospora > Kitasatospora sp. NPDC001119. The sequence continues at coordinate 20,976 of NZ_JBSFKI010000070.1, read as the reverse complement.
CGCCGGGCCGAGGCCGGCAGCCCGGCCGCCGACGAGTCCCGGCGCGCCCACGAGGCGGCCGAGGAGGCCCGGGCCCGCGCCGTGCGCGAGTACAACGAGAGCCTGGAGGAGTGCCGTCGGGCCTACCGGCTGGCCGAGCCGGCCGCCGTGGAGTCGCTGCTGGAACGGGCGCTGGCCGCCGCCGAGACCGCCACCCAGGACCTGCCCGCCCCCTGCCGGGCGGTCTTCCGCCCGCTCACCCGCACCGCCGTCCTGGACCTCGACCTGCCGCCGCTCGACCTGGTGCCCTCGCTCGCCGGCTACCGGCTCGCCCCGGACGGCGACATCCTCCCGGTGCCGCGCCCGCCCGCGGACCGGGCCACCGACTACCTGCGGCTGGTCGCCCGGCTCGCCCTGCGGGCCCTGCAGGCCGCCGATGCCGTGGACACCGACGAGATACTCGCCGGCGTCGTCCTCAACGGCTGGCTGCGCGATCCCGCCGCGGCCGAGCCGCTCTGCCTGGTCAGCGTGGACGCCGACCGCGACGCACTGGCCCGTACCCGGCTGCTTCCGCCGGGCACCCCGTACGAGGAGCGCGACGACGAGGGCGTCTACGCCGACGCCGAGCAGGACGAGGCCCTGGTACGGCTGCGCCAGCTCGGCGCCGCCGTCACCCCGGACCCGTACGACCGGGCCGGTGTCCGGCCCGCCGCCCAGGCCGGGGCCACCGTGCCGGCCGCCGCCGACCTGTCCGCCAACGAGTTCGCCCAGCTGGTGCGGGACCTGCTGACCCGCGGCGGGATCGCGCAGTGGAGCGTCCGGCTGCGCGGCCCGGCCGGGCTGGTCGCCACCGGCGAGGGCGCCCCCGGCACCTCGCTGCCCGGCCGCTGGGTGGTGTGGGCCTCCCGGGACACCGGGTCGATCGGCGCCGAGCAGATCGAGACCCTGGCCGAGGCGGTCGGGGAGGAGTCCGCCGAGCGCGGCCTGCGGCTGACCACCGGCCGGTTCACCGAGGAGGTGCTGGACCTCACCGCCGAGGAGGGCCGCCGGCACATCCACCTGATCGACGGCGACGGCGTCCGCGAACTCGCCCACACCCACCTCGGCCTCCCGCTCGCCACCGGCGGCTGACCCGCCGCCCGCTCACCACATCGGCCCTGCTCGGCAGCCTTTGCCCACCGCCCCGTCCCGGCGGGTCGGCCCGTCGCCGGCCTCACCCGAACGGCCCATCCGTCGGGCGCCCCGGCAGGTCCGGGCCGAGGCTGGGGGAACGGCACCCCGGCCCCGGCACCCCCGGGTGATCACCGTCGAACGGGCGTCCGGTACGGTCGGCGGTCGGCCCGGCCACAGGCGGATCCCAGGGGGAGAGGAATGGGCAGAGCGCTCGGCGCACCACCCGGCGAAGGCCCCGGCGACTCGGCCGGACCTGTGAAGGAGCCGGACCGATGACCGCCGTACTGGTCGCCGCCGCGGCGTTCCTGATGACCCTGATCGGCGGTTTCGTCGCCCAGCGCACCCGCGACCGCCGCCACCTGCTGCTCGGCTTCGCCGCCGGACTGATGCTCGGCGTGGTCGCCTTCGACCTGCTGCCCGAGGCGCTCCACCAGGCGCCGGGCGAGGTGCACGGCGTGCCGCAGGCGCTGCTGCTGTTCGCGGCCGGCTTCCTCACCATCCACGTGATCGAGCGCGCCGTCGCGATCCACCGCGGCCACGAGGGCGAGTACGCCGCGCACTCCCACGGCCACCACCACGGGGACGCCCGCTCCGCCGGGCACCAGGGCGTCGGGCTGACCGCCGCACTGGCCCTGGTCGGGCACAGCGTGATGGACGGCTTCGCGATCGGCGCCGCCTTCCAGGCGGGCACCACGGTCGGCACGGTGGTGGCCATCGCCGTGGTCGCGCACGACTTCGCCGACGGCTTCAACACGTACACGATCACCCGCCTGTACGGGAACAACCGGCGGCGGGCGCTGACCCTGCTCGCCGCGGACGCGGTGGCCCCGGTGTCCGGCGCGGCGATCACCCTGGCGTTCACCATCCCGGGGCACCTGCTCGGCCTCTACCTGGGCTTCTTCTCCGGCTTCCTGCTCTACCTGGCGACCTCCGACATCCTCCCCGAGGCGCACAGCCCGCACCCCTCGCGCAGCACCCTGCTCTGCACCGTGGCCGGGGTCGGCTTCATGTGGCTGGTGATCGGCTTCGCGGGCTGAGGCCCGCACCGGTCCTCAGCCCTCGGACCGATCGGCCCGTCCGGCGGGAGACCGGCCGCCGCGGCCCTCAGCCCGGAAGCCGCCCCCAGCACTCCCGCATCGAGGCCAGCGCCTCGGTGATGGCCGGCCGCCGGGAGGCCTGGGAGCGCCAGAGCGCGAACACCCGGCGGCCCGGCTCCGGCGCCACCCGGCGGGCCGCCACCCCGGGCGGCAGCGGGCCCCGTCCGAGCCTCGGCACCAGGCCCATTCCCAGACCGGCCGCGACCAGCGCGATCTGGGTCTCGAACTCCCCGACCTGGTAGCGCACGTCCGGCTCCTCGCCGGCCTCGCGCAGGGTGCGGACCAGCCAGTCGTGGCAGATGTTGCCCGGGGGCACGCTGATCCAGCGCTGCCCGCACAGCCGCTCCACCGGCACCGGGTCGAGCGCGGCCAGGTCGTCGTCGGCGGGCAGCAGCAGGTCCACCGGGTCCGTGCCGAGGTCCATCCGGGAGACCCCCTCCTGCACCGGCAGCGGCACGGTCGGCCAGTCCTGCACCAGCGCCAGGTCCACCTCGCCCCGGGCCACCAGCTCGGCCGCCGGGTACGGGTCGCGCTCCAGCAGCCGGACGTCCAGCTCCGGGCAGCGCCGCCGCAGGTCGGCCAGCGCCCCGGGCATCAGTCCGCGGGCACCGGACGGGAACGCGGCCACCAGCAGCCGCCCGACGGCCTGGCCGCGCTGCTCCTCCAGCCGCACCTCGGCCTGCTCCACCAGCCCCAGCACGGTCTGCGCGGTGACGGCCAGCTCGCGCGCCGCGTCGGTCAGCACCACGCCGCGGCCCTGCCGCTCCAGCAGCACCGTCCGGGTCTCCCGCTCCAGCTTGGCGATCTGCTGCGAGACCGCCGAGGGCGTGAAGCCGAGTGCCGCGGCCGCCCCGCCGACCGAGCCGTGCACCGCCACCGCGTGCAGCGCCCGCAGGCGCCCCAGGTCCATCATGCAGCGATACTAAAGCGTCCCCTTCAGAATTCATCGCTGGTGCTGAACGGTCCGGCGCCACCATGCTCGACCCATGACCGCGACAACCGCCGCCGCTCCGAGCGGCCGGAACAGCATGAGCAGTACAGGCAGCACGACCGGCACGACCGGCACGACCGGCACGACCGGCACGGGCGGCACCGGCGGCCGGGGCGGCATGAGCCCCCGCCACATCGCCCTGGCCGTCCTGGTGGCCGCCGTCTGGGGCCTCAACTTCGTCCTGATCCACGTCGGCCTGGACAACTTCCCGCCGCTGCTCTTCTGCGCCCTGCGGTTCGCCGTCGTCGCGGTGCCGGCGGTCTTCTTCGTCGGCCCGCCCAAGGTGGCCTGGCGCTGGGTGCTGGCGGTCGGCGTGGTCCTCGGGGTGGTCAAGTTCGGACTGCTCTTCCTCGGCATGCACGCCGGGATGACGGCCGGGATCTCCTCGCTGGTGCTCCAGGGGCAGGCCGGCTTCACCGCGCTGTTCGCCGCCGTGCTGCTGCGCGAACGCCCCGGCGGGCAGCGGCTGGCGGGCCTGGCGGTCGCCTTCGCCGGCATCGCGCTGAGCGCCTGGGACCAGGGCGCCGGAGGCCCGCTCGGGGCCTTCGCCCTGGTCGTCCTGGCCGCCGTCGCCTGGGGGCTGGCCAACGTGCTGACCCGCAGGGCCGCGCCGCCGGACGCGCTGCGCTGGATGGTCTGGGTCAGCGCCGTCCCGCCGCTGCCGCTGCTGGGCCTGTCCCTGCTGGTCGAGGGCCCCGAGGCGGACCTGCGCGCCCTGCGTGACATCACCCCGGCCGGACTGGGCGCGATCGGCTACGTCGGGCTGGTCTCCACCCTGCTCGGCTTCGTCGCCTGGAGCTTCCTGCTGCGCAGCTACGACGCGACCGCCGTCGCGCCCTACTCGCTGCTGGTGCCGGTGTTCGGGATGTCCTCGGCCTGGCTGCTGCTCGGCGAGCGGATCAGCCCGCCGGCCGCCGCGGCCGCGCTGCTGGTGATCACCGGGATCGGGATCACCGCGCTGCGTCCCGGTGCCGCTAGCGGCGTGGCGGCCCGGCTGCGAGGAAGCGGGCCTCGGCGGAGCGCAGCACCCGCAGCAGCACCTCCTCGTCGGCGGGGCTGACCTCGCCGAAGTACTCCTGGGCCACCTCGTCCCGGACCTGCCCGATCCGCTCCACCGCCGCCCGTCCGGCCTCGGTCAGCAGGATCCGCACCGCCCGCCGGTCGGCCGGGTCGGGGCTGCGCTCGACCAGGCCGGCCTCCTCCAGCGCGTCGACCACGGTGGTCGCCGAGCGCGGGGCGATGTGCAGTTTGTCGGCGAGGTCGCTCAGCCGCATCGCGTGGTCCGGCGTCTCGCAGCCGGGCACGTGGGCGAGCGTGCGCAGGGCCCGGGCCTGGCCGGGGGTGATGCCGTACGGCTCCAGCCGCCAGCCGGTCTGACGGCGGATCCGCTTGATCGCCCTGGTCATCGCGTCGGCCAGCTCGGCGGCGGTGCCCGGGGTGCCGGGCCGGGGGCCGGGGGAGGGGTCCGCCGGTTCGTCGGTCGGCGTGGTGGTCATCGGCGGTCTCCTCGGCTGGCGTCCGCCCAAGGGTAGCCGTCGGTCCGGGGCCCGTGGCGGGCGGCGGAAGACGATCGCGGAAAAATGTTGAGCTTGACTCAGTATCTGGGTTAGCGTTGCTCCCAAGTGAGGGAACCCTAAGTTCCCGTCCCCGACCAATGGAGGGCCCATGCCCCGCTCCGAAGCCCGCGTCGCCACCGACCGCCCGGGCCGTTACGCCAAGCAGCTCACCGCCCACATGGGGCGCAAGATCGAGGCCGTCTACTCCGAGGAGACCGGCCGCGGCACGATGGTCTTCGGCGCCGGCACCGCCACCCTGGAGGCCCAGCCGGACGCGCTGCTGCTCACCGTCGAGGGCGAGCGCGACAAGCTGCCCGGCCTGGAGGACGTCGTCGGCCGCCACCTGGTCCGCTTCGGCGCCCGCGACGAACTCGTCATCGAGTGGCACCGGGACAACGGCGAGCCCGGCCTGGTTCACCGCAACGAGGACCCCGAGGCCTGACCGCCCCCGGCACCCGGCCCGGGCAGCCACCGGGCCAGCGGCCACAGCACCAGGACGGCCAGGCACCAACTCGCCACCACGTCCAACAGCCAGTGGAAGTCGCTCCACACCAGCCCCGCGCCCACCCCGAGCGACAGCAGCACCGCACCCGCCGCCAACTGCCGGGCGGCGCGCGGCCCCGCCACCCGGGCCAGCAGCAGCGCCGCCACCCCGTACGAGATCGCCGCGGTCGCGGTGTGCCCGGACGGGTACCAGCCCCACTGGCCCGCCGTCAGCGGCTCCCCGAGCGGACCGGGCCGGGCGAAGGCCGACTTCGCCGGGACCACCAGCAGCGGGATCAGCACCGAGGTCAGCGCCGCCACCGGCAGCGGCAGCCACCAGCGCCCGGCCCCGGCCCGGCGCCCCCGCCAGGCGGCCAACGCGCCGGCCAGCAGCAGCACCGGGACCGCCGGGACGCCGCCGCCCAGGTCCGACAGGAAGTGGCCGAGCCGGTCCAGCAGCGCGTCCGGGACGTCCCGGTGGGCCGTACGGACGGCCCGGCGGACCGAACGGTCCACGCCGAGCAGCGGCCCCTCCACCGCGACCTGCCAGGACACCACCACCAGCAGCACCGCCGCCGTCACCGGGACGGCCACCGACCGGGCCACCCGGCCCAGGACGACGGACAGCCGCCCCGGAGCAGGGGGGAGAGCTCCGGGGCGGCCCTGATGATCGCCGTTCCGTGCGCCCCGGGGGGTGTGGGTCGGACGGTCGGTCGATCGGCCTTCGGTGTGCGCCGGCCCTCCCGGGCCGACCTGGTCGTCCTCGTCCGGCACCCGCGGAACCGGCCCCGGAGGGGGCCCCGCGGACGGCCGCGCCCATGGCTGAGGCTCGCTGTCCATCTGCGATGACACTACGTCAACAGCCCTTCCGCGCCGAGCGCCTTCAGCGATTCCGCACACCATCTTCACCCTGCGCGGGGCAACCTCGGAGGCGCCCCGTCGATCATGCCCCGGCCGCCCGCGCGACGCGCCCGGACAACCGAACGGCCCGTGCGGACCAGAAGTCCCCACGGGCCGTTCAGCGCTGTCCGGACAACCCTCCGGAGGGGGGTTCACGACCTGACGGGCGACACCGCTCAGAGAGCGGCGAACGCGCCCTCCAGGATGTCCAGGCCCTCGTTCAGCAGGTGCTCCGGCATGACCAGCGGCGGCAGGAAGCGCAGCACGTTGCCGTAGGTGCCGGCGGTCAGCACGACCAGGCCCTCCGCGTGGCACGCCTTGGCGATGGCCGCGGTGACCTCCGCGTTCGGCTCCTTGCCACCCGGCTTCACCAGCTCGACGGCGATCATCGCGCCGCGGCCGCGGACCTCGCCGATGATCTCGTACTTCTCCTGCATGGCCCGCAGGCGGCCCAGCATGATCTCGCCGATCCGCTGCGCCTTGCCGTTGAGGTCCTGCTCCTTCATGGTCTCGATGGCGCCCAGCGCGGCGGCACACGCCACCGGGTTGCCGCCGTAGGTGCCACCCAGGCCACCGGTCTGCGCGGCGTCCATGATCTCGGCGCGGCCGGTCAGCGCGGACAGCGGCAGACCGCCGGCGATGCCCTTGGCGGTGGTGATCAGGTCCGGGACGATGCCCTCGTCCTCGCACGCGAACCACTGGCCGGTACGGCAGAAGCCGGTCTGGATCTCGTCCGCGACGAACACGATGCCGTTCGCCTTCGCGAACTCCACGATCGCCGGCAGGAAGCCCTTGGCCGGCTCGATGAAGCCGCCCTCGCCCTGGATCGGCTCGATGATGATCGCGGCGACGTTCTCGGCACCGATCTGCTTGTTGATGGTGTCGATCGCCTGGGCGGCGGCCTCGGCGGCGGCGTTCTCCGCACCCGTCAGCCAGCGGTACGGGTAGGCGACCGGCACCCGGTAGACCTCGGGGGCGAACGGACCGAAGCCCTGCTTGTACGGCATGTTCTTCGCCGTCAGCGCCAGCGTCAGGTTGGTGCGGCCGTGGTAGCCGTGGTCGAACACCACGATGGCCTGGCGCTTGGTGTAGGCGCGGGCGATCTTCACCGCGTTCTCGACGGCCTCGGAGCCCGAGTTGAACAGCGCGGTGCGCTTCTCGTGGTCACCCGGGGTCAGCTCGTTCAGCTGCTCGGCGACGGCCACGTAACCCTCGTACGGGGTCACCATGAAACAGGTGTGCGTGAAGCTGGCCAGCTGCTCGGTCGTCCGGGCCACCACGGCCTCGGCGCTGTTGCCGACGTTGGTCACGGCGATGCCGGAGCCGAAGTCGATCAGCGAGTTGCCGTCCACGTCCTCCAGCACGCCGCCGTTGGCACGGGACACGTACACCGGCAGGGTGGTGCCGACACCGGCCGCCACCGCACCCAGCTTGCGGGCGTGCAGCTCCTGCGACTTCGGACCGGGGATCGCGGTGACCAGGCGGCGCTCCTGCGGGAGCGGCGTTGCGGCGCTCATGGGGTATCTCCAGACTTCTCGGCTCGGTGCTTCGCAGGCTACGGCCGCCCTCCCCACCCCGGCACGCGCCACTCGGTAGCAGTGCGCCGTCCGACTTGTCCGGCACGGCCAGCGCGGGTGGCGCGACTACCCGCAGGCCGCGCTCCACTACCCTGAGCGCGGGCGTGTCGCCGGTACGGCGGCATGGGTATGGCGGCACCGACGGCGGTCGGGCCGGGCGGGCGGGCGAGGGAACGGGACCGTACATGGCACAGGACGGGGCACACCACCACGGCGAGCGCACCACCACCAGACCCCCGACCCCCCTGCCCCACCAACGGCCCGCGGCGGGCACCTCCTCCTTCGACCTCGCGACCTGGGCCTGCGCCCCGCGCCCCGACGCCGACCCGGGCGTCTACCGGCTCGGCTACCGCCGCGTCGACCCGGAGCGGGCGGAGGCGGCCAAGGTCGCGACCTGGCCGCTGCTGTTGCGGGCGGGGCTGAACGCGGTTGTGGCGTGGTTCGCCTTTGTCTACGGCACACAACTGGTGCTTCACCTGATCGTGATCACCGTCTGGGTCGAACACCCCAGCGAGACCCTTGTGACCGTCGTCGGGCTGTCGGTGAACGTGCTGGTGGCCGCAGCCGTCATCAAGATCTTCGGCCGGATGGGCCGCTGGCCCGAGGTGTGGCGCCGTTACGTCGCGCCGCTGCTGTCGCGCACGGTGACGGAGGAGCAGCCCGTCGAGGAGGACGTCCCGGGGGCGGTCGAGGCCGTGCGCGGGCAGGACCCGTGGGACGGGCTGCGCCGGGGCGGTGCGGCCGAGGCGGCCGTCCGGCTGGAGGGCGAGGCCGTGGGGGACGTCGACTACGTGCGGATCCGGCGCGCCTGGGAGTCCGCGCAGGCGGACCCGGTGTTCGTGCCCGCCTTCACCGAGCAGGTGGCCAGCCGCGGCGCGGCGGCCTTCGCCCATCCCTCCGAGGCGCGCGAGCTGCCCGGCCGTGCCGAGCGGCACGATCTGCTGCTCGGCCAGGTCCGGCTCGGTACGGCGCAGGACGTCCCGAAGAATCCGCTGGGCCACCGGGCGGCCGGTTTCGCGCTGGACCCGGCGGTGCTGGGCACCTCGCTGCTGGCGGTGGGTCCGGCGGGGACGGGGAAGACGGCGCGGCTGGCCCGGCCGGTGGCCGAGGCGCTGTGCCTGCAGGCGCTGTCCGGTACGGCCTGTGCGGTGGTGGTCGGGGCGGCGGACGCCGATCTCGGCCCGGATTCCTGGTACGACGTGGTGATCGCGCCCGGCGACCGGTCCTCGCTGTACGGGCTGGACCTCTACGGCGCCGCGCGGGACCCGGACGAGGCGGCCGCCCGGTTGGCCGAGGCGCTGCTGCCGGACGAGCTGACGGCCCGCGCGGAGCATGCCCGTACCGCGCTGCAGCAGGTGGTGGGCCCGTTCCACGCGGCGTACGGCCGCTATCCGGGGGTGCGGGAGCTGCGGGCGCTGTTGGCGGGTGAGCCGGACGTGCTGGCGGCGCTGGTGAAGGCGCTCGGCGTGGCGGGCCGACTCGCCGTCCACGAGCGGGACCTGGAGTACCGGGAGCGGCAGCGCGACCGGGCGGACGACCCCGGGGCGCTGCTGGCGGACCGGTTGGCGCTGCTGGAGCGGCCCGCCTTCGAGGGCGCTTTCGCGACCGACGGCACGGGTCGGCCGCCGTTCGCGATGCGGGTGCTGGACCACCCGCTGCGGGTGCGGGTGAAGCTGCCGGAGCGGAGCCACCCGGAGGCGGCGCGGATGCTGTCCCGGCTGGTGGTGGGGCAGTTCGTGCAGGCGGCGGGGGCCCGCGAGGACCGTTCGCTGTTCGCGGGCCTGGTGGTGGACGACGCCTCGGCGGCGCTGGACGCCGCCGCCGTGCGCGGGTTGCAGCGGATGCGCGGGGCGAACGCGGGCGCGGTGCTGCTGCTGCGGACGCTGGTGGACCTGCCCGAGGCGTTGCGGGCGCCGCTGTTCGGCGCGGTCGGCTGTCGGATGGCGTTCCCGGGGATCGCGCCGTGGGACGGGAAGCTGTTCTCGGAGGCCTGGGGGACGCACCTGGTGCAGGAGACCGCGGTCACCCACACCCCCGACACCTCCGGTGGGGTGATACGGCGGGCGGGGCGGGTCGGGCGGAAGGCGTTGTCGGGGACGACGGCGCAGACGGAGTCGGTGACGACGCGGGATGTGGAGCGGCTGCGGTGGTCGCCGTCGGATCTGGCGCACGCGTTGCCGGCGGGGCATGCGGTGGTGTCGTTGACGGCGGTGTCGGGGGAGCAGGTTCCGCCGCTGCTGGTGGACCTCAGGGGCTGAGGGCGGGCGGCGGGGGAAGTCGCCTTCGAGGTGGATTCGGCAGTGCGGGTTGTCCGGGGCGTCCATAATGAAGGGGAGAGACCCTCACCAGTCCCACGTCCCTCTCCTCGCCCGGCCGCAACGGCGCGGTCAGGTCGATCCTTCGAAGGTGCCATGCCCCCCACACTCGCCTCCGTCGTCCGCAACACGTCGCTCCATCTGACGGTCCTCGCCGGTGCGGATCACCTGGAGCGGCCGGTCCGCTGGGTGCACACCAGTGAGCTGGACGACCCGACGCCGTTCCTGGAGGGTGGTGAGCTGCTGCTCACCACCGGTATCAAGCTGGGCCGTACGGCGGCGCAGTTGCAGGCGTACGTGCACCGGCTGGCCGATGCGGGGGTGGTCGGGCTGGGGCTCGGGGTGGGGTTGTCGCACACGGAGGTGCCGCAGCCGCTGGTGGACGCGGCGGCGCAGCGCGGGCTGCCGTTGCTGCGGGTGCCGGAGCCGACGCCGTTCATCGCGATCAGCAAGGTGGTGTCGGCGGCGCTGGCCGCGGAGCAGTACGAGGCGGTGACGACCAGCTTCGAGGCGCAGGAGGAGCTGACCCGGGCGGCGCTGGGCAAGGACGGCACGACGGCGGTGGTGCGCCGGCTGGCGGCCCGGCTGGGTGGCTGGGCGGCGCTGTACGACGGGTCGGGTGCGCTGTCGGTGGTGGCGCCGGACTGGGCGGCGCGCCGGGCTGGGCGGCTGGCGGCGGAGGTGGACCGGTTGCGTCGGCGTCCGGCGCCGTCGAGTGCGGCGTTGCAGGGGCGCGCGCCGGGGATAGACACGGCGGACGAGGACTACGTGGTGGTCCAGTCGCTGGGGGCGGACCGGCGGGCCCGGGGTTTCCTGGCGGTCGGGACCGAGGACCGGATCACGCCGACCGAGCGGTACGTGCTGAACGCGGCGGTGGCGCTGCTGACCCTCACCCTGGAGCGTTCGCGGGAGCTGCGGCAGGCCGAGGAGCGGATGGGCGCGGCGCTGCTGCGGATGGTGCTGGCCGGTGAGGTGGCGACGGCCCGCCAGGTGGCGGTGGGGCTGTTCGGGGGGCTGCCGGAGGGGACGATACGGGTGCTGGTGGCCGGGGCCGGTCCGGCCAACGCGGATGCCGCGGAGGCGCTCGGGGAGCTGGGTGACCGGGCCGAGCAGGCGGGCGCCCGGGTGGGCGAGAAGCTGCTGGTGGCGCGGGAGGACGGTGCGCACGGGCCGCGGCTGATGGTGCTGGCGCTGGACAACGGCGCGGTGCACCGGGCCTGTCTGGGCGCGGTGGAGGAGCACGAGGGCCTGTCGCTGGGCGTCTCGGCGCCGGCCGCGCTGGAGGAGGCGGGGACGGCGAACGCGCAGGCGGAGCGGGCGCTGGCGGTGGCGCTGCGCGGTGGCCGCCGGTCGGTGGACCACGAGGAGGTCGGCGCGGGGTCGCTGCTGCCGCTGCTCGGCGAGGACGCGGTGACGGCCTTCGCGGAGGGGCTGCTGCGGCCGTTGCGGGAGCACGACCGGACGGCCCGCGGGGATCTGGTGGCCTCGTTGCGGGCGTGGCTGTCGCGGCACGGCCAGTGGGACGCGGCGGCGGCGGACCTGGGTGTGCACCGGCACACGCTGCGCTACCGGATGCGCCGGGTCGAGGAGCTGTTGGGCCGGTCGCTGGACGACACGGACGTGCGGATGGAGCTGTGGCTGGCGCTGCGCTCCGGCGAGGAGTGAGGCGCCGGCGGGGTGTGGGGTTCCGGCGGCCCGCGGGGCGCCGGTAGGACGCGGTGGAGTGGCCCCGGGGGCGAACGCTCCTAGTCGGCCAATCCGGTCGGCGCGCCGCCGCGCCTACCCTCAAAACCGGGTCCCACGTCCGTGGGCCGTAGGACAGACGAGGAGAGGGCCGGTACCACGGTGACCACCACGTACGATTTCTGGCTCGCCGGCCGCCGGGCGAGCGGTGACGCCGACTTCGAGGTGCACAACAGCTGGGACGGCCGTCTGGTCGGCAAGGTGAGCATCCCGACCGAGGCGCAGGTCGAGGAGGCGCTGGACGCCGCCGTGGCCGCGCTGCCGGTGTTCGCCGCCACCCCGGCGCACCAGCGTGCCGCCGCCCTGGACCACGTGGCCAAGCGGCTGACCGAGCGCACCGAGGAGCTCGCCCAGCTGGTCAGCGCCGAGAACGGCAAGCCGATCAAGTGGGCCCGCGGTGAGATCGGCCGCGCGGTGTCGGTCTTCCGCTGGGCCGCCGAGGAGGCGCGCCGCACCAACGGCGAGACCATGCGGCTGGACACCGACCCGGGCGGCGTGGGCCGTTTCGCGGTGGTGCGCCGTTTCCCGCGCGGTGTGGTGCTGGGGATCGCCCCGTTCAACTTCCCGCTGAACCTGGTCGCCCACAAGGTCGCCCCGGCGATCGCGGTCGGCGCCCCGATCATCCTGAAGCCGGCTCCGTCGACCCCGCTGTCGGCGATGGTGCTGGGCGAGATCCTGGCCGAGACCGACCTGCCGGTCGGCTCCTGGTCGATCCTGACCGTGCCGAACGACCGGATGCCGGCCCTGGTGCAGGACGAGCGCCTGCCGGTGATCTCGTTCACCGGTTCGGACAAGGTCGGCTACCAGATCATGGACTCGGTGCCGCGCAAGCACTGCACCCTGGAGCTCGGCGGCAACGCCGCGGCCGTGGTGCTCGCCGACTGGTCCTCGGAGGCCGACCTGGACTGGGCGGCCACCCGGATCGCGATGTTCGCGAACTACCAGGGCGGCCAGTCCTGCATCTCGGTGCAGCGGGTGATCGCCGACGCCTCGGTGTACGACGCGCTGGCGGAGAAGGTCGTCGCCAAGGTCAGGGCGCAGGTCACCGGTGACCCGGCCGACGACGCGACCGACGTCGGCCCGCTGATCGACGAGAACGCCGCGAAGCGCGTCGAGTCCTGGGTCGAGGACGCGGTCGCCAAGGGCGCCAAGGTGCTCACCGGCGGTACCCGTGAGGGTGCGACCTATGCCCCGACCGTGCTGGCCGACCTGCCCGGTGACGCGATCCTGGCCAAGGCCGAGGTGTTCGGCCCGGTGCTGTCGCTGCACAGGGTGGACGGCGTGGACGAGGCCTTCGCGGCCGTCAACGACTCGGCGTTCGGTCTCCAGGCGGGCGTGTTCACCCACGACCTGCAGACCGCCTTCCGCGCCCACCGGGAGCTGGAGGTCGGCGGTGTGATCATCGGCGACGCGCCGTCCTACCGTGCCGACCAGATGCCGTACGGCGGCGTCAAGGACTCCGGTGTCGGCCGTGAGGGCGTCAAGTACGCGATGGACGACTACACCGTCGAGAAGGTCATGGTCCTGACCGGTCTCGACCTCTGAGACCTCAGAGACCTCTGAGATCGCCGGGGCTGTGAGGCCCCTGACCGACGCGGTGTCGTCGTAGGCGGGAGGGCCCGGTTCGCCGAACCGGGCCCTCTTCGCGTTCGCGCCCCGGCGCGGGCTCAGCCGTCGTGTCCGGCGGCCGCCGCGACCGCCTCCTCGACGGTGGCGTTCCCGGCGACCAACTCCAGGGTCAGCCCGGCGGTGCCCGGTTCGCGCAGCAGGGCGGCCAGGACGGCGGCGACGTCGGCCCGGTCCACCGCGCCGCGGTCGACGGAGGGGGCGAGCCGGACCAGGCCGGTGCCGGGGCCGTCGGTGAGCCGTCCGGGGCGCAGCACCGTCCAGTCCAGCGCGGTGCGGGCCCGGACGGCGTCGTCGGCGGCGCCCTTGGCCCGCAGGTAGGTCTCGAAGACCTCGTCGGCGGGGAAATGGGCCTGGGCGTCGGCGGCCATCGCCGAGACCATCAGGTACCGGCGGACCCCGGCGAGTTCGGCGGCGTCGGCGAGCAGCACGGCGGCGTCCCGGTCGACGGTGTTCTTGCGGGCGGCGCCGCTGCCCGGTCCGGCGCCGGCGGCGAAGACCACCGCGTCGGCGCCGGTGAGCAGTGCGGCGAGCCGGGTGGCGGTGGCGGCCTCCAGGTCGAGCAGCAGCGGCTCGGCGCCGGCGTCGACGAGGTCCTGGGCCTGTTCGGGGCGGCGGATGATCCCGGCGGGGCGTTCGCCGCGGGCGGCGAGCAGCCGTTCCAGGTGGAGCGCGATCTGTCCGTGGCCCCCGGCGATGACGGTACGCATGGTCCGACGGTAGTCCGAAGGGTCGGAAGTCGTCCTGGGGAGTGCCGCGAACAGGACACAATGGGCGCATGACTTCGCTCGCCCACCCGCAGCTGCGTTTCACGCCCACCGTGGCGGACCCCTCCGGCCCCCGGGAGCTGGTGATCCTGGGTTCCACCGGGTCGATCGGCACCCAGGCCATCGACGTGGTGCTCCGCAACCCGGACCGTTTCCGGGTGGTCGCCCTGTCGGCGGCGGGCGGTCGGGTGGAGCTGCTCGCCGAGCAGGCGGTGCGGCTGGGCGTGCACACCGTGGCGGTGGCAGATCCGGCGGCCGTCCCGGCGCTGCGCGAGGCGCTGGCCGCGAAGGCGGCGGGCGGTGCGCTGCCGACCGTGCTGGCGGGCCCGGACGCGGCGACCGAGCTGGCCGCTCTGGAGTGCCACTCGGTGCTGAACGGCATCACGGGGTCGATCGGCCTGCGGCCGACGCTGGCGGCGCTGAAGGCGGGCCGGGTGCTGGTGCTGGCCAACAAGGAGTCGCTGATCGTCGGCGGTCCGCTGGTGAAGGCGGTGGCGAAGCCGGGCCAGATCGTGCCGGTGGACTCCGAGCACGCGGCGCTGTTCCAGGCGCTGGCCGGCGGGACCCGGGCCGAGGTGCGCAAGCTGGTGGTCACCGCGAGCGGCGGCCCGTTCCGCAACCGCACCCGTGAGCAGCTGGCCGGGGTGACCCCGCAGGACGCGCTGGCGCACCCGACCTGGGCGATGGGCCCGGTCGTCACGATCAACTCGGCCACCCTGGTGAACAAGGGCCTGGAGGTGATCGAGGCGCACCTGCTGTACGACGTGCCGTTCGACCGGATCGAGGTCGTGGTCCACCCGCAGTCGGTGGTGCATTCGATGGTGGAGTTCACCGACGGTTCGACCCTGGCGCAGGCCAGCCCGCCGGACATGCGGATGCCGATCGCGCTGGGCCTGGGCTGGCCGGACCGGGTGCCGGACGCGGCCCCCGCCTGCGACTGGACCAGGGCCGCCACCTGGGAGTTCTTCCCGCTGGACGACGAGGCCTTCCCGGCGGTCGAGCTGGCCCGTGAGGTGGGCACCCTGGGCGGTACCAACCCGGCGGTGTTCAACGCGGCCAACGAGGAGTGTGTGGAGGCGTTCCTGAAGGGCCGCCTCGCTTTCACCGGAATCGTGGACACTGTTGCCAAGGTCGTGGCCGAGCACGGTCAGCGGGACGGCGCTCCGGCGGCGGGAACTTCCCTGACGGTCGAGGACGTCCTGCACGCGGAGGACTGGGCGCGCGCCCGGGCCCGCGAGCTGGCGGCCGGCTGACGGTCGACCGACGACCCCGATTGCGGTAGGACGAGACGATGAGCGGAGCGGCATGACGGAGGACCAGCGGTGGCAACGGTTTTGACGGTGGTCGGCATCCTGGTCTTCGTCATCGGGCTGCTCGTCTCGATCGCCTGGCACGAACTCGGCCACCTCTCCACGGCCAAGCTGTTTGGCATCCGGGTGCCCCAGTACATGGTCGGCTTCGGCCCGACCCTCTGGTCGCGCCGGAAGGGCGAGACCGAGTACGGCATCAAGGCGATCCCGTTCGGCGGGTACATCCGGATGATCGGGATGTTCCCGCCGGGCGAGGACGGCCGGATCACCAAGCGCAGCAGTTCCCCCTGGCGCACCATGATCGAGGACGCCCGCGAGGCCTCCTACGAGGAGCTCCAGGAGGGTGACGAGAGCCGGCTCTTCTACACCCGCAAGCCGTGGAAGCGCATGATCGTGATGTTCGCCGGGCCGTTCATGAACCTGGTCCTGGCGTTCGGGCTCTTCCTGACCGTCATGATGGGCTTCGGCGTCTCGATGACGGTGCCGACCATCGGCTCGGTCGCCCAGTGCGTGGTCAAGGCGGGCCAGCCCACCGACACCTGCCCCGCCGACGCGCCCAAGACCCCGGCCAACGAGGTGGGGCTGCGCCAGGGCGACAAGGTGCTCTCCTTCGACGGCGACCGGATCCGCGACTACGACCAGCTCCAGGCGGACATCCGGAAGTCGGCCGGCAAGCAGGTGGCGATCGTCGTGGAGCGCGGTGGCGAGCGGCTCACCTTCACGCCCACCATCGCCGTCAACGACGTGCAGAAGTACGACGGCAACGGCGTGCCGCTGAAGGGCCAGACCGTGCAGGCCGGGTTCCTCGGGTTCACCCCGAAGAGCGAAACCGTCCAGCTCGGCTTCGGGCAGTCGGTGGACCGGATGTACGACATGGCCGAGAACGGGGTGAAGTCGCTGGCCGCCCTGCCGGGCAAGATCCCCGGGCTCTGGAACGCCGTCGTCGGCGACGCCCCGCGCGACCCGGACTCCCCGGTCGGCATGGTCGGCGCGGCCCGGGTCAGCGGCGAGGTCTTCTCGCTCGACCTGCCCGCCACTCAGCGGATCGCGTTCTTCGTGAACCTGCTGGCCGGCATCAACCTGTCGCTCTTCCTCTTCAACATGCTGCCGCTGCTCCCGCTGGACGGCGGGCACATCGCCGGCGCGGCCTGGGAGGCGGTCCGGCGCCGCTTCGCACAGCTGTTCAGGCGGCCCGACCCGGGCCCGTTCGACGTCGCCAGGCTGATGCCGGTGGCGTACGTGGTGGCCAGCATCTTCATCGGCTTCACGCTCCTGGTGATGGTCGCCGACCTGGTGAACCCGGTGAAGATCAGTTAGGGCGTTCGGGTACCACGGGTGTGCTGGGCGCCGTTGCGGTGCCGTACCGTGGAGGCCGGGTGCGCGATCGTCAGCGCGCCCGGCCTCGGCCGTGTCACGGCCGGGCGGTCGACCACACCTCAACCCCGGGGAACCCTGCGCACATGACCGCGATCTCGCTCGGTATTCCGTCCCTGCCGCTCAAGCCGCTGGCCAAGCGCCGCTACTCCCGGCAGATCATGGTCGGCAACGTGCCGGTCGGCGGCGACGCCCCGGTCTCGGTGCAGTCGATGACCACCACGGTCACCTCCGACATCAACGCCACGCTGCAGCAGATCGCCCAGCTCACCGCGTCCGGCTGCCAGATCGTCCGGGTCGCCGTCCCCACGCAGGACGACGCCGACGCGCTGCCGATCATCGCCAAGAAGTCGCAGATCCCGGTCATCGCGGACATCCACTTCCAGCCGAAGTACGTCTTCGCCGCGATCGACGCCGGCTGCGCCGCGGTGCGCGTGAACCCGGGCAACATCAAGCAGTTCGACGACAAGGTCGGCGAGATCGCCAAGGCCGCCAAGGACGCGGGCGTGCCGATCCGGATCGGCGTCAACGCCGGCTCGCTGGACAAGCGCCTGCTGGAGAAGTACGGCCGGGCCACCCCGGAGGCGCTGGTCGAGTCGGCGCTGTGGGAGTGCTCGCTGTTCGAGGAGCACGACTTCCGCGACATCAAGATCTCGGTCAAGCACAACGACCCGGTCGTGATGATCAACGCCTACCGCCAGCTCGCCGCCGCGTGCGACTACCCGCTGCACCTCGGCGTGACCGAGGCCGGGCCGGCCTTCCAGGGCACCATCAAGTCGGCGGTCGCCTTCGGCGCGCTGCTGGCCGAGGGCATCGGCGACACCATCCGGGTCTCGCTCTCCGCCCCGCCGGCCGAGGAGATCAAGGTCGGCAACCAGATCCTGGAGTCGCTCGGGCTGCGCGAGCGCGGCCTGGAGATCGTCTCCTGCCCCTCCTGCGGGCGCGCCCAGGTGGACGTCTACAAGCTCGCGGAGGAGGTCACCGCCGGGCTGGAGGGCATGGAGGTGCCGCTGCGGGTGGCCGTCATGGGCTGCGTCGTGAACGGCCCGGGCGAGGCCCGGGAGGCCGACCTCGGGGTCGCCTCCGGCAACGGCAAGGGCCAGATCTTCGTCAAGGGCGAGGTCATCAAGACCGTTCCGGAGTCGAAGATCGTCGAGACCCTGATCGAGGAGGCCCTCAAGCTCGCCGAGCAGATGCAGGCGGCGGGTGTCGAGGCGGGGGCGCCGACCGTGGTCGCCGGGGAGTGAAGGGCCGCGGGGGAGCGGCCCCCGCGCAGCGTGATTCCGACAGCCGTAGGTTGTCCTGACCGTGCCGGGAGCGTCCGCGCGGTGTTTTCCGGAAGCGGGGCCGTCCGTTCGCGGACGGCCCCGCGGCCGTAGCCGGGTGGGGCCACGGAGTAGGGTGCGGCCAGAGTCGTCTCAGTGAGGTGCTGTCCCGATGCTCGATCGCGGTGTGATGCTCCCGAGCTCCTTCCAGGCCGCCCGGGCCCTGGCCACCACCCGCGTGCTGGAACCGCCGGACCTGCCGGAGGCCCTGGAGATCCTCCACCGCGACCCGGTGGCCAACGCCTTCGTCGCGACCAGGGTCGAGGCCGTCGGGCTGGACCCGTGGCGGCTCGGCGGGGAGATGTGGGGCTGGTACGACGGGGACGGCGTGCTGGGCGCGCTCTGCTACGCCGGGGCGAACCTGGTCCTGGTCGACGCCGGGCCGGAAGCGGTCGCGGCGTTCGCGGAACGGGCCCGCCGCCAGGGGCGGCGCTGCTCCTCGATCGTCGGGCCGGCGGCGGCCACGGCGGCCTTCTGGGCACTGCTGGAGCGCAGTTGGGGCCCGCCCCGGGACGTCCGGGCGCACCAGCCGCTGATGGCGACCTCGGTGCCGTCGGCGGAGATCGCGCCGGATCCGCTGGTGCGGAGGGTGCGGCGCAACGAGGTCGAGACCCTGATGCCGGCCTGCGTGGCGATGTTCACCGAGGAGGTGGGAGTGTCGCCGCTCGCCGGGGACGGAGGGCTCCTCTACCAGGCCCGGGTGGCCGAACTCGTTTCCACCGGACGGTCGTTCGCGCGGTTCGGCGAGGACGGGCAGGTCGTCTTCAAGGCGGAGATCGGGGCGGTGACGGAGGGGGCCTGCCAGATCCAGGGGGTCTGGGTCGCTCCGGAGCACCGGGGGCGGGGGCTCTCCGAGACGGGGATGGCGGCGGTCCTGGAGGTCGCGTTGCGGGAGGTGGCGCCGGTGGTGTCGCTGTACGTCAACGACTTCAACCTGCGGGCCCGGGCCGCGTACCGGCGGGTGGGGTTCCAGGAGGTCGGGGCGTTCATGAGCGTGCTGTTCTGAGCGGCCCGTTCGGGCCGCGCGGGGCGCTGTTGGGATCTTCGGCCGCGCCGCGGGGCCGCTGGTAGTAACGTCCGGAGCATGGATCAGCTGACCGGGGTGACGATCGGGGCCATCGACCTCGCGGACTGGGCGCCGCAGGCGCTGGAGGTCCAGGCGGTGGCGTTCGGGCTGACGCCCGAGGAGGTCGCGGTACGGCTGCACATCGTGGGGCGGCACGCCCAGCAGCCGGGGGTGATCGCGCTCGGGGCGATGAGCGGGGGGCGGCTGGTCGGGTTCGGGTACGGGATGCCCAACCAGCGGGAGCACTGGTGGAGCACGGTGATCGAGCCCTACCTGGCCGCCCGCGGGTACGGGGACTGGCTGGACGGGGTCTTCGCCGTCACCGAACTGCACGTGCTGCCGGAGTTCCAGGGGCAGGGGGTCGGCTCGCGGATCATCCGGACGCTGTGCGAGGGGTCGGGGCTGGAGCGGAGCATCCTCTCGGCGATCGACGCGGAGACGCCGGCGCGGCGGCTCTACCGGGCGCTGGGGTACCGGGACCTGGCGCGGGCGGTGCGGTTCCCGGCGACGGACCGGCTGTACGCGGTGATGGGGGCGCCGTTGCCCCTGCGGGGGGCCGGGGGGTAACTGCCTTCGGGGCGGGGGGAGTTGGCGGGGCCGGCGGGTCAGAGGGTGTCGGCGAACTCGAGGTAGAGCTCGGCGTCCTCGCGGCGGTCGGCGGCGAGGGCGCGGAGCGCGAGGTCGACGGCGCGGAAGAGGGTCCAGCCGCGGAGGCGGTCCTGGTCGACCTCGAGGGCTTCGGAGAGCCGGCCCAGGCGGCGGCGGACGGCGGCGGGGGCGCCGGGGGAACCGAACAGGGTGTCGGCGCGGTCCAGCGCCAGCCGGGCCAGGTCGTAGGCGCGTTCGCCGGCCAGCGGGCGCGGGTCGACGGCCAGCCAGGGGGCGCGGTCGGCGGCCAGGACGTTGCCGTGGTGGAAGTCGCCGTGCAGGAGGAAGGACTCGTCGGCGGAGCCGGCCAGGTCCCGGGCGGTGTCCAGCGCCTCGGCGATCAGCGGCCGCGCCTCGGCGGCGACGGGGTGGGGGAGTTCCGCGAGACGGGCGGCGGCGTCGACCCGCTGGGAGAGCGCGGGGAACGGGTGGCCCTCGGGGAGCTCCGTCCAGAGGCGGTGCAGCAGGCTGGTGGCCTCCAGCATGGCCTTGGGCTCGGCGAGCGAGCGCAGCGGGATCCCGCCGTGGAGGCGTTCGAGCAGCAGGACGCCCTCGGCGGGGGCGGAGTCGAGCAGGAGGACCGCTCCGCGGCCGGCCCAGTGGGCCAGGGCGGTGTGCTCGTGGACGGTCTCGGGGGTGGGGAAGCCGACCTTGAGGACGGCGGGGGAGAGGTCGTCGCGGTGGACGTACGCGACGAGGCTGAGGCTGCCGCCGGGGTCGAGGACCCGTTCCAGGGTGAGGTTCCAGGCGGCCAGGTGGGCGGCGGTCCTGGCGGGGAGGGTGGCGAGCCAGGGGTGGGCGGCTTCGCCTTGGGTGGCGGTGACGCTGTGCGTCAGCCAGGTGGGGACGGTGATGGTGGGTTCGGCTCCCGACATGGGTCCATTGTGGGGGTTTGGGGTGGGGGGGTGGGCTCTCGGGAGGGTGGGTGGCGGGGGTGGCTCCGGGGGTGGCCGCTCCGGGGGCTGGATGATTTTCAGACTGCCAACCCTGGAGGTGGGGCGTTCAGACCGTTGGCAGTCTGAAAATCACCCGTCACGCCCCTCTCC
>NZ_JBSFKI010000069.1:0-30684 GCF_053598475.1 Kitasatospora sp. NPDC001119 | reverse complement strand
GCGTTGGGGTGCGTGCATCGCAAGGCGGAGGAGGGAGCCACTGCGGAGCATTGGCGACCGACGACAACGCGGCGAGGTGCGTGCCCCGGCGTCGCCCCGCAGACGCGAGTTCGAAGACAGGCCCTGGGTCGTACAGCCGCAGGCTGTCCCCGAGGGAGGACCTCAGCGACCCGCGGTCCGGGGACCGGAGCCGGTCCAGGTGCGCCCGGGCCTCGCCGACCCGGCTCGCGTGGGCCCGCTCGGCCGCTTCGACGGCGGAGCGGGCCCTGCCGCGTTCGCGGCCCGCCTCGCGCTTCAGGTCGCGGAGCTTCCCTCGGGCGGCGTCCAGGTCGCGCCGGTGCTCGGCGTACTCCGGGCCGAAGGCGCACCGCCAGCCCCCGGGGTAGCGCAGCATCAGCCAGGCCACCGCTCCAGCGGCCACCAGCACGACCGTCAGGATCCAGCCCACGGGCCCCATCGCTCCCCCTCCCACCGGTTCCCTCGGCCGGCAGCGGCTCGCGCCGGTCCCGGACGGAGCCGATCGTACGAACGGCGGCCCGTCGGCGTGCGGGATTCCGGGAATCAGGAAGGCTCCTCG
The DNA here is from genome assembly GCF_053598475.1 of Kitasatospora sp. NPDC001119. Lineage (NCBI taxonomy): Bacteria > Bacillati > Actinomycetota > Actinomycetes > Kitasatosporales > Streptomycetaceae > Kitasatospora > Kitasatospora sp. NPDC001119. The sequence goes on along the minus strand of NZ_JBSFKI010000069.1, from coordinate 30,107 downwards.
GGCCCGACTTCCGGGTTTTGGTCATGTTTTTGGCCGTTCTGGTTAAAGACCACGCCAAATAATCGAATGACCTCTTGCCGAAACTGTGATCACATGTGTGGGCGCTGTGGCGTTGTGCGTCACAGGGGAGGGACCGGTCCGCCTCACCGGGCGGGCCCGATCAACAGGAGTCGCACCATCAACACCGCCATCCGCAAGGCCGCCCGTGGGGCCGTGCCCGTCGCCGTCACCGCCTCCGTGCTCGCCACCGGCCTCACCGCCTGCGGCACCGTCCAGCAGCTGTCCGCCGCGCAGAAGGTCTCGAAGGCCTTCGACAAGGTCCGCGACGGCAAGTCGGCCGGCTTCACCCTCTCCATCGACGCCACCCCCGAGCAGGTCGCCGCGTTCGCCAACTCCGGCGAGCACAAGGGCGGCAAGGGCATGATCGGTGCCGCCCGGGGCGACGGCGACATGGACGAGAAGACCGCCAAGGCGATCTCCGGCCTCTCCGTCTCGGTCGCCATCTCGGCCGACAAGCCGCTCAAGGACGTCGAGGCCTTCAGGGACGCCGCCAAGGCCGACAAGAACACCGACCTGACGCTCGACAAGTCGGTGCGCGTCTCCTACGTGCTCGCCGACCGCAGCGGCACCGCGCTGCTGGAGTACCGTCAGGTCGACGCCACCGGGTACCTGCACGCCGACGCCAAGGGCCTGGTGAAGCTGGTCGGCGAGGACCCGTCCGTGGTGGACGAGCTGCGCAAGGGCATGCCCGAGCAGCTGAAGCCGGTCGGGGACGTGCTGGCCGGCAAGTGGGTCTCCTTCGACCTCCAGTCGCTCGCGGACCAGGCGAAGGAGTCCGACGGCAAGAAGGCCGCCGCCCCGAGCGCCGCCCCCACCCTCGACCCGGAGCTCCAGAACCAGCTCCTCAACTCGATCAAGGACGTGATCGGCCGCACCGTCACGTACGAGGACAAGGGCAAGAAGGACGGCACCGAGCACCTCTGGGTGAGCGCCCCGGCCCGGCAGCTGGTGGACGAGATGTTCAAGGCCGTCAAGCCGCTGTCCGCCAAGTTCCCCAAGCAGCTGGGCGACTTCCCGGACCAGGCCCCGAGCGACGTGCCGGACCGTAGGATCGGCGTCGACCTCTACCTGAAGGACGGCGCCTTCTCCTCCGCCACCTTCGACCTCGCCCAGCTGGCCGACAAGGTGGAGCCGGGCGTCAACTTCCCGGTGAAGCTCGCCTTCAGCCAGGCGGCCCCGAACGTCCAGGCCCCGGCCGACGCCGTCAAGGTGACCGACGAGCAGCTGATGGACGCGGTGCTGGGCCTGGCCACCGCCGGGGACGACTCCGACGACGAGGACCCGGAGGACCTGCCCGCCGCCGCTCCGCTGACCGCCGCCCAGCTCAAGGAGCTCGCCGCGCTCGGCATCCCGGAGGTCCGGGCCCGCGTCTACAACGAGGCCGGCCTGACCTTCCAGGACATCAAGGAGATCGCCAGGACGACCGCCCCCGCCGGGGCGTAGCCGTACCGACCCGACCGGCCGACCGCCCCCGAGCGGTCGGCCGGTCGCGTATTTCCGGCCGCGTGCTCCCGGCCGCGCCTCATCGGTCAGCCGCCCGACGGCCGCCAGGAGCACGGGTCGAGCAGTTCGACCCGGCCCTCGCGGAGGTGGCCGCGGTGACCGTCCCCGTACTCCAGCCGCAGGCTGCGGTCCGCCGGGGCGCCGACCACGACGGCGCACTCGACCGCGGCGTAGGAGGACTCGCGGTAGACCCACACCCTGTCCCCGACGTGGAACTCCGCCGTCTCCGAGACGATCACCGGGCTCACCTCCCTTCGGGCCCCGCCCACTCGTCTGTACGGTGCGCGGCGCCCGGCTGTTCACCTCCGGCCGGAGCCGGCCGCGGTCACCGGCCGGGCGGCCGGGTCGGCGCCGTGCCGGTCGGCAGGTCGGCCGGGCGGCCCTCCTGGTCCACCGCGGTGCCGTCGGGGTAGCGGGCGCACTCGCTGCCCGCGCTCACCTCGAGGGTGTGGTACGCGGGGTCGAAGCGCAGCGAGGCGCTCTCCGCGAGGGAGCCGGGGCCGGTGTCCGGCGGCGTCAGCGTGAGGCTGGGGACCGGGGCGGACTCGTCGGAGGAGGCGACCGTCCAGCCCTGGGCGGTCAGGCTCTGCCGGGCCCGTCCGACCGCCTCCTCCCACTCGGGCCGGGTGACCCCGGTGAGGGTGAACCGCGCGCGCAGGGCGGCCGTGCGGGGCTGGTCGGCGCCGGTGTCGTTCATGCTCTCCAGGAGGTGGGAGAGGCCCCGGGCGGAGCAGGCGCCGTAGATCCGGGCCGTGATCCCGTCGTCGCCGCGGTGGTCGGGAGCCGGTGTCGCCTCCGGGCGCAGCGCGAGGGCCTCGTAGACGGTCTGCGTCCGGGCGTCCAGGTGCCGCGCGACGGCCGCCGGGTCCGCCACGGGGTACGGCTTGCCCGTCCAGGCCGCCTCCGCCGCCCCGTACGCCGTGTACCCGACCATGCCGAGCACCAGGGCCCCGGCGGCCCCGGCCACCGCCGTGACCCGCACGGCCGTGCGGCGGCCAGGCCCGTCCTTCGTTGCGCGATTCCTCATGATCACCATCGTTCACCGCCGGGCCGGGTCGCCGCATGAGTACGGATACTCACCCGGCGGCGTCGGCGTACTCGCGGTCGGACGGGGCGGCGGGTCAGGCGTGGGCGGCAGGTCAGGCGTGGGCGGCAGGTCAGGCGTGGGCGGCGGCGCACTCCGGGTGGCCCCAGGAGCTGCCGACCTTGGTGATCTTGTCGCCCTTGGCGTACCCGCGGCTGCACGGGCAGGTGCCGGGGAAGCGGGCGTTCAGGGTGCGCGAGCCGCCGCTCCGCTTGGCGGCGCCCGTGCCGCCGGTGGAGGACACGGATGCCGTACGGGGACTGCGGGCCTTGGGAGCCTTCGAGGCGGCGGCCGGGTCGGGGACGGGCAGGTCGGCGGCGGTGCCGGAGGCGTCCTGCTGGGTGCGGGCAGCGTCGCTGGCGGCCTTGTCGGCGATGGCGTTCAGCGGGTCGCCGTCCACCTGGTGGGCCGGCACGTACACGAAGGTGACGTCCCGGCCCTCCAGCAGGGCGTCGATCGCCTGGATCAGCTCCTGGTTGGCGACCGGCTTGCCGGCCGCCGTCTTCCAGCCGTTGCGCTTCCAGCCCTTCAGCCACTTGGTCACCGAGTCGCGGGTGTAGGTGCTGTCCAGCCGCACCTCCAGCGGCACCCCCGGGTCCGTCGCGGCCAGCAGCTGCCGCAGCGCCGTCAGCTCGCCCACGTTGTTGGTGCTGTGCCCGAGCGCGCCGGCCTGCCAGCGCTGGGGCGCCCCGGTGGCGTCCGCGACCACGTAGGCCCAGCCCGCCGGCCCGGGGTTGCCCTTGGCTGCTCCGTCACACGCTGCAATGACTCGTTCGACCATGCCCCGATCATGCCTGGTCGGACGGCCCGGAGACAAAGCCGCTCAGGTGCGCAGCAGGGGCAGCAGCAGCGCCGCCGACCAGCTGAAGTTGGTCGAGCTGTGTCCCTCCCCCGTCAGCGGGTCGTAGTTCTCCCGCACCGGGCCGTCGCCGGCCAGTCCGGCGGCGGTGGCCAGCAGCCGCTCGACGGTGCGCCGGGCGTCCTGCTCCCAGCCGTAGCGGCGCAGGCCCTCGATCGCGAAGTAGGTCTGGTCGAGCCAGGCCAGTCCGCGCCAGTAGCCGCCGGGGTCGAAGGAGGGCGAGCTGCGGGCCACGGTCGGGAACGGCATGGCGGTGCCGAACTCGGCCGGGTCGAGCAGCAGCCGGCGGACGGTGCGGGCCTGGGCGGCGGTGGCGGTGCCGGACCAGAGCGGGATCGCGCCCTCGATGCCGCGGCCGCGGGCGGTGAGCCGGGCGCCGGTGGCCAGGTCGGTGTCGTGGAACCAGCCGGTGGCCGGGTCGTACATGGTGTCGCGCACGGCGGCGTCGATCCGCTCGGCGCCGGCGCGCAGCCGGTCGGCGGCGGGCCGGTCGCCGAGTTCGGCGGCGATCAGCGCCAGGTGGCGGTGGTCGGCGGCGAGGTAGGCGTTGAGGTCGACCGAGCGCTGGTCGAGCGACCAGCCGAGCAGTGTGCCGTTCGCGTCCCGGTTGGGGACGACGGCGGAGGTGTCGAAGCGCGGGGCGTTGTCCATGCCGGACTCCCAGGCCGCCGCCTCCCGGCAGTCCTCGGCGGTGGCGTTGGCCGGGTCGACGGTGGCGCCGTACTGGCACAGGCCCTCGCCGAGGTGGTCGCGGGTGCGGTACCACCAGTCCCGGTAGGCGGTCAGTCTGGGCAGCATCTCGCGCAGGAAGGCGCGGTCGCCGCTGCGCCGGTAGACCTCCCAGACCGCCCAGGAGGCCAGCGGGGGCTTGGAGTTGCGCTCGTTCCAGTTGCCGCCGCCGGTGGTCTGGTCGTTGTAGAAGACGCAGTCGGGGACCATTCCGGCGTCCTGCGGGCGCTCGGCGGAGCCGGACGGGACCTGGTGGTCGAAGACGGCGCGGATCTGGTCGGCGGCGAGGCCGGGGGCGAAGGCGGCGGTGCCGACGGCCTGCTTCCAGGTGTCCCAGGCCCAGACCCCGCTGAACCACTTGTAGGAGAGCGTGGGGGTGACGGCGTCGTGCCGGATCCTTCCGGCCGGGCTGCGCCAGTTGGTGACCAGGGTCTGGACGCACTTGGCGGCGGTGCGGCGGCGGGCGGCCGGGACGCCCTCGGTGGCGCGGACGAGGTACCCGTGCCAGCGGGCGGTGCCCTCCGCCGCGACCCGTTCCGGGGTGCGCAGCGCGGTGTCCGCCTCCTTCGCGGCGCGGGCGTACTCGGCCTCGGTGAAGGTGTAGCTCTCGGTCCAGTCCAGGCTGCGGGTCTCCCCCGGCGCCAGCCGTACGGGCTCGGCGAGTTCGGTGCGGTGGCCGTCGCCGTCGGCGCTCAGCACGACCCGGACGGGCCGGGCGTGGCGGACGGCGAAGCGTTCGGTGCCGTCGGTGAGGTAGTCCCAGGTCTGCCGGACCTTGGCGAAGCGCACCTCCACGCCGCGTTCGGCGGCGACCAGCTTCGGTGCCTCGCGCTGGGGGCCGGTGGCGGGGCGCAGCAGCCGGCCGGTCCAGGCGGCGGCGAGGGTCCGTACGGCCGGGCCGGTGTTGGCGAGCCGGGCGCGGAGCAGGGCGGTGCGGTTGCCGGCGAAGCGCAGGTCCAGGGTGAGGGCGAGGCCGGCGCCGAGGTCGTGGGTGAGTCGCAGCAGGCCGGGCAGCGAGGTGCCGCGGGCGGGGGCTCCGGCGGTGAGGTCCAGGGGGCGGCCCTGTTCGGTGAGCTGGAGGCGGGTCAGGCCGTCGCTGAGCCACCAGGGGTACTCCTGGGCGAGGTACAGCGGGCCGGTGAAGCCGCCCTGGGGGTCGGTGGGGCGGGGCAGGGCGTAGGCGTGCCAGGCGCCGAGGTCGGCGAAGACGGTGATCGGGTTGTTGCCGCGGGCGTCGCCGGGGTAGGCCTGGGCGGGGGTGCCGTGCAGGTCGAGGACGTCGGCGTAGCGCTCGGCGTCTAGGCCTTCCGGTCCGTCCTGGGCGTGGGCGGCGGCCGGGGCGGCCAGGGTGCCGGCGGCGGCGACCGCCGAGGCGGCGAGGAAGTGGCGGCGGGTCAGCGGGTTCACGGGCGCTCCTCGGCGGCGGGGAGTCGGAGGACGGCGGCGCCGAGCGGCGCGAGGGTGACGGCGTCGCCGGTGGCGGCGCCGGTGAGCAGGTCGGTGCCGGGCGTGTCGAGGGGCACGCGGCGTTCGACGCCGCCGTGGTTGAGCAGGAAGAGGTACTGGCGGCCGTCGGCGGCGTGGCGGCGGGTGGCCTCGACGTCCGCCGGGAGGTCCGGTAGTTCGGCGCCCACGCCGGCTTCGGCGAGCGGCAGGTCGAGCACCCGGCCGGTGTCGGCGCCGAGGTGGCAGCTGAGGTACCAGGCGGTGCCGGCGCCCAGCCGATTGCGGGTGACGGCCGGGAGGCCGGCCAGCGTGCCGGAGGCGTAGCGGGCGAGGGTCTCGGCGCCCTCGGTCTCGATCCACTCGCTCCAGCGCTCGGCGCGCAGGTCGGCGCCGTGCGGCTCCGCGTGCGGCTCGGCGCCGTCCGACCGGGGGCCGTCAGGCGCGGTGCCGTCCAGCCGTACGGCGGTGGTCTCGCCGTCCGGGATCGGCCAGTGCTCGTCCACGACGATCCCGAGCAGTTCGCGCAGCGGCCCGGGGTGGCCGCCGGGGTGGATGTGGTCGTGCCGGTCGGCGATGCCGCTGAACGGGCCGCAGACCAGCCGGCCGCCGTCCCGTACGTAGGCGGTGAGCCGGTCGGCGGTGGCGGTGTCGAGCAGGTAGAGGTTGGGGGCGAGCACCAGCGGGTAGCCGTCGAGCCCGGCGGTGGGCGGGACGAAGTCGACGGTGACGCCGCGCTCGTGCAGCGCCGCGTACCAGGGGCGGAGCAGCTCGGGCCAGCGCATCCGGGCGGAGGGGTGGTCGTCGAGTTCCAGCGCCCACCAGCTGTCCCAGTCGAGCAGGACGGCGGCCCGTCCGCGCAGCCGGCTGCCGGCGATCTCGCCGAGGCGGCGGAGCTCGGCGCCGAAGCGGACGGTCTCCTGCCAGCCGCGCGCGGCGGTGCCCCGGTGCGGGAGCATCGCGCTGTGGAACTTCTCGGCTCCGACCACCGAGGCGCGCCACTGGAAGTGCAGGACGCCGTCGGCGCCGCGGGCGAGTGCCTGGAGCGACCAGAGGCGGTAGAGGCCGGGGCGTTTGGGCACGTTGACCGGCCGCCAGCTGACCGCGGAGGGGGCCTGTTCCATCAGCAGCCAGGGGCGGCCGCCCTTGAGCGAGCGCATCAGGTCGTAGTTCATCGCCGCGTTGACGTGGGCGCGCGGGTCGGCCGGGTCGGGGTAGGCGTCGTCGGAGACGAGGTCCTCGTGCCGGCTCCACTCCCAGTAGTCCAGCGCCTTGAGCATCGACATGAAGTTGGTGGTGACGGGGACGCCGGGCGAGACCTCGTCCAGGACGGCCTTCTCGGCGCGGTGCAGGGCGAGCAGCGCGTCCGAGCAGAACCGGCGCCAGTCCAGCAGCTGGGTGGGGTTGACCGGGCCGGGCGCGGTGCGCGGCGGCTCGATCTGCTCGAAGGAGGTGTAGCGCTGCGACCAGAAGGCGGTGCCCCAGGAGCGGTTCAACTCCTCGATGCCGCCGTGCCGTTCGCGAAGCCAGCGGCGGAAGTCGACGGCCGAGGCGGGGCAGAAGCACTCCTGGACGTGGTCGCCGTACTCGTTGTGGATGTGCCACAGGGCGAGCGCGGGGTGGTGGCGGTAGCGTTCGGCGAGCGCCCGGGTGAGCCGGACGGCGGCCTCGCGGTAGGCGGGCGAGGAGGGGCAGTAGTGCTGGCGCGAGCCGAACTCCAGCCGGACGCCGTCGGCGGTGACGGGCAGCAGGTCGGGGTGGGCGCGGACCAGCCAGGCGGGCGGGGAGGCGGTGGCGGTGGCCAGGTCGACGGCGACGCCGTGCCGGTGGCAGAGGTCGAGCAGGCGGTCCAGCCAGCCGAAGTCCCAGCTGTCGGCGTCGGGTTGGAGGCGGGCCCAGGAGAAGACGCCGACGGTGACCAGGTTGACCCCGGCCTCGGCCATCAGCTTCACGTCCTCGGCCCACACCTGCTCGGGCCACTGCTCGGGGTTCCAGTCCCCGCCGTACAGCAGGCCGGGCACCCGGGTGAGGCGGTCGGTGGTCACGGTCAGGCGGTCGGTGGTCACGGTCGCGGTCATCCCTTCACGGCTCCGCCCAGCAGGCCCGCCACGAACTGCCGCTGGAAGAGCAGGAAGAGCACCATCAGCGGGAGCGTGGCCAGGAAGGAGCCGAGCATCAGGCCGGAGTAGTCGACGTGGGTCAGCCCGGTCAGCGTGTTGAGCGCGACCGGCACGGTGTACTTGTCCTCGGTGTTGAGCATCAGCAGCGGCCAGATGAAGCCGTTCCACTGGCCCATGAAGGTGAAGATCACCAGCGCGCCCAACTGCGGCCGTACGCACGGCAGGACGACCTGGTAGAAGGTGCGCAGCTCGCCGGAGCCGTCGATCCGGGCCGACTCCAGCAGTTCGTCGGGGAAGTCCAGGAAGCCCTGGCGCATCAGCAGGATGCCGAAGGAGTTGGCCAGGAAGGGGACGATCACCGCCTGGTAGCTGTCGATCCAGCCGAGGCTGGCCATCATCTGGAACAGCGGGACGAGCAGCACCTGCAACGGGATCATCATGGTCGCCAGCACCAGTCCGAGCAGCAGCCCGCGGCCGCGGAAGCGGTACTTGGCCAGCCCGTAGCCGCACATCGCGGACAGCAGCGAGCTGAGCGCGGTGTAGACGACGGCGATCCCGAGGCTGTTGAGCATGACCCGGCCGAAGCCGATGGTCTCCTGGAGGTGCGCCAGGTTGCGCAGCAGGTTGCCGCCGGGCAGGAACGGCGGTGGGGAGTGGAACAGTTCGGAGCTGCTGTGGGTGCTGGCGATCAGCATCCAGGCGAAGGGCACCAGGCTGAGGACGGCGCCGAGGGTGAGGGCGGTGAGGACGGCGATCCGGCCGAGACGGGCGGGCAGCGGGGCGCGGCCGCTACGACGCGGCGCGGCGGTGGTGACGGCACTGCGGGCGGCAGTGGTGGTCACGGTGGTCATCGGCGGCGTTCCCTTCCGTAGAGCCGGAACTGGAGCAGCGAGACCGCCGCGATGATCAGCACGACCACCCAGGCGATGGCGGCCGCGTAGCCGAAGTCGAGCTGCTGGAAGCCGACCTTGTAGAGGTAGACCACCGGGGTGAGGGTCGCGTCGCCGGGGCCGCCGCGGGTCAGCACGTAGTTCTCGTCGAAGAGCTGCAGGGTGCCGATGGTGGAGGTGATGACGCAGAACAGCACCACCGGGCGCAGCTGCGGCAGGATCACGCCGCTGTAGGTGCGCACGGTGCCGGCGCCGTCGAGGGCGGCGGCCTCGTACTGGTCGCGGCCGATCGCCTGCAGTCCGGCCAGCAGGATGACGGCGTTGTAGCCGGTCCACCGCCAGGTGACCGAGCCGATCAGCGAGATCCGGGCCCAGGTGGGTGAGTTGAGCCAGTCGACCGGGCCGAGGCCGAGCGCCTGGAGGAGCTGGTTGGCGAGGCCGCCGTCGGTGCGCAGCAGGACCTGGAAGACCACGGCGTAGGCGACCAGGGTGGTGATCGCGGGCAGGAAGAACACCGCCCGCCAGCCGGCCCGGAACCGCAGCCAGGACTGGTTGAGCAGGACGGCGAGCACCAGGGCGAGGCCGATCATCACGGGCACCTGGACGGCGAGGATCAGGCCGGTGTTGACCAGGGAGTGCAGGAAGGCCGGGTCGTGCAGCATCCGCCGGTACTGGTCCAGGCCGACCCAGACGTCGGCGCCGTCGCGGCGGGCGGTGAAGCTCTGGTAGAGGCTGGCGCCGAGCGGATAGGCGAAGAAGGCGACGAAGAGCGCGGTGGTGGGCCCGGCGAACAGCCAGGCGGCGGTGCGTGGGGAGCGTCGGCGGCGGGCGGGGGCGGCCTGGGTGGTCGCCGACGGCTTGCGCAGGGTGGCCGGGAGGCTGCTGGTCATCGGGCCCGCCTACCCGACCGTCTGGCGGCCGGTCGCGGTGGCGACCTGGCGGGCGGCGGAGCGCAGGACGGTGCCCGGGTCGGCGCCGTTGTGCAGCACCTGGTTGACGGCGGTGGTGACGATGTCGCCGGCCTTGGAGTCGTCGGCGGTGAGCTCGACGGTGGGGATGGCGCGGGTGAGTCCGGCGAACAGCTGCATGGCCGGCTGGCCGCCGTAGTAGGGGGCGGGCTGCTGGAAGTACGGGTCGTCCAGGGCGGGGAGGTAGGCGGGGAAGAGGCCTTCGTGCTGCATCATCGAGGCCTGGTTGGCCTTGTCGGCGAGCAGGAAGGAGAGGAAGGCCCAGGCCGTCTCCGGGTTCCGGCTCTGCGCGGTGACGCACAGGGTGGAACCGCCGCTGTTGGAGGTGCGGGGGCCGCCGGGGGTGAAGGCGGGCAGCGGGACGACGCCGACCTTCCCGCCGAGGTCGGCCATGTCGCTGGTGAGGGTGCCGTCCCACCAGGCGGCGGTGGGGGTGGTGGCGGCCTTGCCGTCGTGGGTGCCGGAGACGAGCCCGGACCAGCCGTTCTCGAAGTCCACCAGGTCGCGGTCGACGAGCTGCTTGAGCAGGGTGAGCGCGCGTTCGGCGGCGGGGGTGGCGACGGCCACCTTGCCGTCGGTGAACCAGCGCTGGCCCTGCTGCTGGAGCAGCATGGCGAAGAAGCTGTCCTGTTTGGCGTCCAGGATGAGCAGCTTCCTGCCGGTGGCGGCCTTGAGCGCGGTGCCGGCGGTGAGGTAGTCGTCCCAGGTGGCGAGGCCGGCCGGGTCGATGCCGGCCTGCTGGAACAGGTCGCGCCGGTAGAACAGGGCGCACGGCCCGCTGTCCCAGGGCAGCGCGAAGACCTTGCCCTTGGCGTCCGTGACGGTCCGCCAGGATGCCTCCGCGTACTGGGACTTGAGGCCTGCCGCGCGACTGGTGAGGTCGACCAGGCCGTTCGGGAAGTTGCCGATGTAGGTGGGCAGCTTGTGGCCCTCGACGGTGAGGATGTCGGGCAGTCCGCTGCCGGCGCCGAACCCGACGGAGATCTTGTCGTAGGCGTTGTCGTAGCCGATGTCCACCACGTCGACGGTGGTGCCGGGGTGGGCCTGTTCGAAGGCCTTGCCGAGCCGTTGCATGGCCTTGGCGGCGACGTCCCAGGACCAGATGACGACCTTGCCGGAGAGGGCGGCGCCCGGGCTGCCGGTGAGCTGCTTGGCACTGGTGCCGCCGGCGCCGCCGGTCGCGCAGCCGGTGGCGCCGGCCATCAGCAGCGCGCCGCCCGCGAGTCCGGCGGAGAGGATCCGGCGCCGTGCCGGACCTGATCTCAATTCGCCCTGGTCACGGGCTGGTTGGGGATCTTTTTTGTGCCGGGTTCGTGCGGACATCTTGCCTCCCGACTGGTGAATGCCGAATGCTGTATACAGAACTCAGCATTCACAACCCCGTCAAGGCTTGTGACTGAAATCGCGGAAGGTGCCAGCATGAGCACACGCGTCCCCCGAACCCACCCGTACATCCCCAACTCCGCCCCGCAGGTGAGGAAAGCGATGCTGGCGGAGGTCGGCGCCCAGGACGTCGAGGAGTTCTACGCCGACATCCCGGCCGCCCTCCGGCTGGACCGCCCGCTGCGGCTGCCCGAGCCGCTCGGCTCCGAGGCCCGGCTGGTCGCCCACATGGAGGAGCTGCTCTCCCGCAACACCGCCGTCCCGCCGGGCCGCAGCTTCCTCGGCGCCGGCTGCTACCGCCACCACGTGCCCGCCGTGGTGGACGAGATCGTCAACCGCAGCGAGTTCCTCACCGCCTACGCGGGCGAGCCGTACGAGGACCACGGCCGCTTCCAGGCGCTGTGGGAGTACCAGTCGCTGATGGCCGAGCTGCTGGCCGTCGACGTCGTCAACGTGCCGACGTACGACGGGTTCCAGGCCGCCGCGACGGCGCTGCGGATGGCCGGACGGGCCACCGGGCGGCGCCGGCTGGTACTGGTCGGCGCGATCGACCCGGACCGGATCTCCCGGATCCGCGACTACGTCCGGGGCGTCCACGAGCTCGTCCTCGTCCCGGCCGATCCCGCCGCCGTCCGGGCCGCGCTCGCCGAGGGCGACGCGGCCGCCGTCTACGCCCAACTCACCGACCACGACGGCCGGGTGGACCAGGATCTGCCGAGCTACATCGAACTCGCCCACCAGGCGGGCGCGTTGGCCGTCGCCCACGTCAACCCGCTCAGCCTCGGCGTGCTCACCCCGCCCGCCGAGCTCGGCGCCGACCTCACCTGCGGCGACCTCCAGCCGCTCGGCATCCACCCGAGCTACGGCGGCGGCAACGCGGGCTTCATCGGCAGCGCGGACGACGAGCGCCTGGTCGCCGAGTACCCGAGCCGGCTGTTCGGCCTCGTCCCCACCGACGTCCCCGGCGAGTACGGCTTCGGCGACGTCGCGTACGAGCGCACCTCCTTCGCGGTGCGCGAGGAGGGCAAGGAGTGGGTCGGCACCGCCGCCGCCCTGCACGGCATCGCCGCCGGGGTCTACCTCACGCTGATGGGCCCGCACGGCATGCGGGAGATCGGCGCGACGATCCTCGCCAACACCGCCTACGCCCGGCAGCGGCTGGCCGAGGTCCCCGGCGTGGAGCTCGCGGACCCGCGGGCCGTCCACTTCGCCGACTTCACCGTCCGCTACACCGGCGAGCGCACCGCCGCCGAGACCGCCGAGGCCCTGCTCGCCCGCGGCCTGCACGGCGGCACCCCGGTCGGGGCCGACGGGGCCGCGGCCCGTGAGGGCCGCTACTGCGTGACCGAGCTGCACACCCGGGCCGACATCGACCGCCTCGCCGACGCACTTGAGGAGATCGCGAAGTGACGAACCGTCAGAACAGCGAGCCGGTGGACCCGCGGATCGCCCCCAAACCCGCCCTGCGCCGCTTCCACCAGGCCCGCTGGGACGAGAAGCTCGTCTTCGAGCTCGGCGCCCCCGGCGAGCGCGGCGTCCTGCCCCCGCTGCCCGAGCCCGCCGTCACCGCCGCCGTCGGCGACCCGGCCGAGCGGCTGCCCGCCGCGCTGCGCCGCGCCACACCGCCCGCCCTGCCCGAACTCGGCCAGCAGCAGGTGCTCCGGCACTACCTGCGGCTCTCCCAGGAGAACCTCGGCGCCGACCTCAACGTGGACGTCGGCCAGGGCACCTGCACCATGAAGTACAGCCCCAAGGTCAACGACACCTTCGTCCGCGACCCCCGGATCGCCGCCCTGCACCCCGCTCAGGACCCTTCCACCGTCCAGGGCGTGCTCGAACTCGTCCACCGGCTGGAGCAGTTGCTCAAGGAGGTCTCCGGCATGGACCGGGTCAGCCTCCAGCCCGGCGCGGGCTCGGCGGCGATCTGGACCAACGTCTCGGTGATCCGCGCCCACCACGCCGCGCGCGGCGAACTGGAGCAGCGCGACGAGATCATCACCACCGCCTTCTCCCACCCCTCCAACGCCGCCTGCGCCAAGACCGCCGGCTTCCGGGTGATCACCCTGCACCCCGACGCCGACGGCTACCCCGACATCGAGGCGCTGCGCGCCGCCGTCGGCCCGCGCACCGCCGCGCTGCTCATCACCAACCCCGAGGACACCGGCATCTACAACCCCCGGATCGCCGAGTTCGTCCGGATCGTCCACGAGGCCGGCGGCCTGTGCGCCTACGACCAGGCCAACGCCAACGGCATCCTCGGCATCACCCGGGCCCGCGAGGCCGGCTTCGACCTGTGCCACTTCAACCTCCACAAGACCTTCTCCACCCCGCACGCCTGCGGCGGACCGGCGGCCGGCGCCTGCGGCGTCACCGCCGAACTCGCGCCCTACCTGCCGCGCCCCACCGTCGAGTTCGACGGCGAGCGGTACGTCCTGGACGACGACCGGCCGGACTCGGTCGGCAAGATCCGCCCCTACCTGGGCGTCGTGCCGAACCTGGTGCGCGCCTACGCCTGGATCACGGCACTGGGCGCCGAGGGGCTGCGCGAGGCCGCCGAGACCGCCGTGCTCAACAACAACTACCTGCTGCACCGGGTGCGGCGGATCCGCGGCGTCTCCGTCCCGTACGCCGAGGGCCGCCCCCGGGTCGAGCAGGTCCGCTACAGCTGGCAGCAGCTCAACGAGGACACCGGCCTGCACAGCGAGGACCTCGGCTACCGCGCCGCCGACTTCGGCACCCACTACTGGACCAGCCACCACCCGTACGTCGTCCCGGAGCCGATGACGCTGGAGCCCACCGAGTCCTACTCCCGGGCCGACCTGGACGAGTACGCGGCGATCCTCGCCGAGGTCGCCCGCGAGGCGTACGAGGACCCGGAGACCGTCCGCACCGCGCCGCACAACTCCACCGTGCACCGGATCCGGCACGAGCCGCTGGACGACCCGGCGGTCTGGGCGGTCAGCTGGCGCGCCTACCGCCGCAAGGTCCTGGGCGAGCGGCCGTGACCTCCGCCCCGGGCGCCCGGATCGGGCTGGTGGTCAACCCGGTCGCCGGCCTCGGCGGCCTGGTCGGCCTCAAGGGCAGCGACGGCGCCGAGGTCCAGCGGCGGGCCCTGGCGCTCGGGGCCCGTCCGCGGGCCGTCGCCCGGGCAGCGCTGACGATCAGTCAACTTCCGCCGGACGTCGAGCTGATCACCGTCGACGGCGCGATGGGCGCCGCCGCGGCGCGGGCGGCCGGCCGGCCCGCGCGGGTCGTCCACCACAGCACCGGGCCGCGGGCCGCCGGGGCACCGGGCACCGGGGAACCGAGCACCGCTGCCGACACCCGGGCGGCGGTGCGCGCCCTGGTCGCGGCCGGCGCCGGGCTGCTGCTGTTCTGCGGCGGCGACGGCACCGCCCGCGACGTGCTGGACGCGCTCGGGCCCGACCCCCGGGTACCGGTGCTCGGCATCCCCGCCGGGGTCAAGATGCACTCCGCCGTGTTCGCCGTCCACCCCCGGGCCGCCGCCGAGGTCGCGGCGGCCTGGGCGGCCGGCCGCGGCGTCCGGCTGACGGCCGCCGAGGTGGTGGACCGGGACGAGGCCGCGCTGCGGGCCGGCCGGGTCTCCGCCCGGCTGTACGGCCGACTGACCGTCCCCGTGCTGCCCGCCCGGGTCCAGCAGCGCAAGACCGGCAGCTCCGGGCCCGACCCGGGGACACCGGCCGGCCTCGCCGCCGAGGTCGCCGAACGCGTCGGCCCCGGCGGGCTGCTGCTCCTCGGGCCCGGCAGCACCACCTACGCGGTGGCCACCGCGCTCGGCGCGCCGGGCGCCAGCCTGACCGGCGTCGACCTGCTGCGGCTCGGCCCCGCGAGCGCCCTCGGCCCCGGCCACGCCGACGGCCTCGCCACCGCCGCCCGCCTCCTGATCCGCGACGCCCGGGCCGACCAGCTGCGCGCCCTGCCCACCACCCCCTGCATCGCCCTCTCCCCGATCGGCGGCCAGGGCTTCCTGCTCGGCCGCGGCAACCAGCAGCTCACCCCCGAACTGCTGCGCGCCGCGGGCCGGGAACGGCTGCTGGTGCTCGCCACCGAGGCGAAGCTCGCCGCCCTGGCGGGCCGCCCGCTGCTGCTGGACACCGGCGACCCCGACCTGGACGACGCCCTCTCCGGCCACGTCCGGGTGATCACCGGCCGCCGCTCCGGCGCCGTGTACCGCCTCTCCGCCTGACCTCCCACCCACAGAGGAGCCCCCATGATCGACCTGCACGGCAAGCGCGCGATCGTCACCGGCGCCGCCTCCGGCATCGGCCGGGCCACCGCCGCCCTGCTCGCCGAACTCGGCGCCGCCGTCGTCCTCCTGGACCTCGACGCCGAGCGCGGCGAACAGGCCGCCAAGGAGATCGGCGGCACCTTCGTCCGCTGCGACGTCTCCCGACGCGCCGACTGCGAGCGGGCCGTCAGCACCGCCGTCGAGCAACACGGCGGCGTGGACGTGCTGTTCAACAACGCGGGCATCATCCGCCGCTCCACCGTCACCGAGATCAGCGACGAGGACTGGGACCTGGTGATGGCCGTCAACGTCCGCTCGATCATGCTGCTCAGCGGACTGGTGGTGCCGCTGATGGCGGCGAGCGGCGGCGGCAGCATCGTCAACACCGGCTCCGGCTGGGGCATCAAGGGCGGCGGCCGGGCCATCTCCTACTGCGCCTCCAAGGGCGCCGTGGTCAACATGACCCGGGCGATGGCCATCGACCACGGCCCGGACAACATCCGGGTCAACTGCGTCTGCCCGGGCGACACCGACACCGGCATGCTCGCCGAGGAGGCCCGCCAACTCGGCGAGAGCCCCGACGCCTTCTACACCGACGCCGCCGACCGCCCGCTCGGCCGGATCGGCCAGCCCCGGGACATCGCGCAGACCGTCGCCTTCCTGGCCAGCGACGCCGCCGCCTTCGTCAGCGGCGCGGTCATCGCCGTGGACGGCGCCGGTACGGCCTGACCGCCTGCCCGACCACCCGCCAGGACCCGGCCCGGGCGGTCGGGCACCGGTGGCCCGAGCGCCCGACCGCTGGTGGCCGGCCGCCCGGCCACCGGTGCCGGTCGCCCGGCCGGTACGCTACCGACCAGGAAGAAGGGAAGCCTGATGGCGATCGAGCGGCGTCCGCTGCGCGAGCAGGTCAAGGACGAACTCCTGGAGCAGCTCGGCCGCGGCCGGTTCACCCCCGGCGAGTCGATCAACGAGGTCCAGCTCGCCGAGGAACTGGGCGTGAGCCGAACCCCCCTGCGCGAGGCCCTGATCAGCCTGGAGCGCGAGGGCATCATCACCAGCGAACGCGGCAAGGGCTTCCGCTTCGCCCCCACCGGCAAACAGGAGTTCCTCGACCTCACCGCGATCGTCATCGCCTTGGAGTCGCTGGCCCTGCGCACCTCCGACCCGGCCCACCTTGCCGAGATCGCCCCCCGGCTGCTCGCCGAGGCCCGCGCCTTCTCCGCCCCGCAGGCCCCGCACGGCACGATAGAGCGCCACGACGACGCCTGGCACGCCCTGCTGCTCTCCGGCTGCGCCAACGCCCGGCTGCGCGAGATGATCGACTCGCTGAAGCTCACCCTGCACCGCTACGAGCGGGTGGTGGTCGGCGACCACGAGATCCTGGAGCGCGCCGCCGAGGAGCACGAGCGGATCGCCCAGTGCCTGCTGGACGGCGACATCGACCAGGCCGTCGCCGCGCTGGAGGCCAACTGGACCGGCGGCATGGAACGCATCCTGCACCGGCTGCCCCCGGTCGCCGCGTTCTGAGCCGCCTGCCCCGGGCGCCGCGTTCGAGCCGGCCCGTCAGCCCAGCAGTTCCGGGACGCCCGGGGCGAGCCAGTGCAACCGGTCGGCCAGGCCGGCCGCCTCGAACCGCGCGGTGGTCTCCGCCCGCCCCTCGGTGAAGTGCTCCCACGAGGCGTAGTGGACGGGGACGACCCGGCGGGCACCGAGCGAGGCGGTGAGCGCGGCGGCCTGCGCCCCGTCCATGGTGATCAGCGCACCGCCGCCGAAGGCCCCGATCCGGGCGGCACCGAGGTGCAGGATGGCCGTACCGATCCGGAACCTCCGCCCCACCGCGTCCAGTTCGGGGATGTGCACGGTGTCGCCCGACACGTAGAGCGCCTCCTCTTCGCCGGGCGCCTCGACCACGAAGCCGGTCACGTCCCCGACCGGACCGTGCAGGCCCGGCGTGCCGGTCACCCGCAGGGTCCGGCCGTCCACCGTCAGGGTCCGGCTCTGCCAGGGCGCCAGCCCGAGCGCGCCGCCGCCGAGCCGGGCGGCCCCGCTGACGGTGGTCAGCACCGGCCGCCCGGCGAGCAGGGTCCGGCCGGTGGCGTCCAGGTTGTCCGGGTGCTCGTCGTGGCTGAGCAGCACGGCGTCCACCGGCGGCAGCTCGTGCGCGCCGATCGCCGGAGCACCCGTGCTACGCAGAACCACCGGGTCGTGCCGGTACTCGGCCGGAGCCGGATCGAAGACGGGGTCGGTGAGCAGCCGCAGCCCGCCGACCTCCAGCAGGACGGTCGCGGTGCCGATGTGGGTGGCCTTGATCTTCACAGTGTTCTTTCCCTCGCAGTGAATTGACGTTGGGTCAGTTGTCGGTCCGGACCCGGAACCGGCTCCGGTAGTCCCCCGGCGTGGTGGAGAGCCGGTCCCGGAACACCCGGTGCAGGGTCTCGACGGAGCCGAAGCCGCAGGCCCGGGCGACCCCGGGCAGCGGGTGGTCGGTGCGCTCCATCAGCCGGCGCGCCGCCTCCAGCCGCAGCTCCTCGACGTACGCCCCGGGCGTCGTACCGGTCTCCGTACGGAACACCCGGGCGAAGTGCCGCTCGCTCATGGCGAGCCGGCCGGCGAGGGCGGGCACCGACAGGTCGGCGTCCAGGTGCTCGCCGATCCAGCGGCGCAGGTCCCGCAGGTCCGCCCGGCCGCCCGCGCGGTGGGCCAGTGGAACGCTGAACTGGCTTTGGCCGCCAGGGCGTTGCAGGTACATCACCATGATCCTGGCGATCTCCAGCGCGAGGTCGTCGCCGTGGTCCTCGGCGACCAGCGCCAGGGTGAGGTCCATCGAGGTGCTCAGGCCGGCGCTGGTCCACATCCGCCCGGAGCGGATGAACACCGGATCGGCGTCCACCTCGACGGCCGGGTGGTCGGCGGCCAGCCGCTCGGCGGTCGCCCAGTGGGTGGTCGCGCGGTGCCCGTCCAGCAGCCCGGCCGCCGCCGTCACGTGCGCGCCCGCGCAGACCGAGGCGACCCGTCCGGCCCGGGGGCCGGCCTCCCGCAGCCAGGCCACCACGGCCTGGTCCACCCGGGGCACCGGCCCGTCCGGCCCCAGGTCCACCCGGCCCGGCACCAGAACCGTGTCCGCGCGGACCCGCGCCTGCGCCAGCGTCCCGGTCACGTGCAGCGGCACCCCCGAGAAGGTCTCCACCGGCCCGCTCCGCTCGGCGCACACCCGCACCTCGTACCCGGGCCGCCCGGGCGGCAGCAGCCGGCCGGCCAGCGCGAAGATCTCGGCGGGCCCGGCCACGTCCAGCGCGTTCACCCCGGGGAACACCGGGACCACGACCAGATGCGGCAGGCGGAGTGCGTCGTCCATGCCCCCACCCTCGCCCGGAGGCGGCTCTGGCGGCAATGACGGGACTCTGCAACATCCGGCCATCGGCCCGGGTCCTCTCGTCATCCGAGGGAGGGCCTACGCCCCCGGCCGTACCGCCTCCGCGACCAGCGCCCGATTGACCCTCCTCCGCCTCCCGGCGGCAGGATGGCCCGCATGTGGGGCAAGTGGATCGACTGCCGGGTACGGCCCGGAGCACACGAGGCGTTCGCCGCCGGCCAGCGCCGCTGGTCGGCGATCTCCGACCAGCCGGGCCTGGTCGGCCAGGCCGGCGGCTGGGCACCGGACGGCGACCGCGCCCTCCTGCTCGCCCTGTGGGCCGACGAGCCCGCCTACACCCGCTTCCTGCGCGAACGTCACGACCGGGCCGCCGCCGCCCAGCACTCCGCCTACAGCGCGATCGAGGTCGCCACCGGACCGGTCGTCCTCACCATGCCGGGCGGCTCCCCGTCCCTCCCCGACGCCCTCACCCGCGCCACCGTCCTGCGGGCCGCCGACTGCCGCCTCCGCCCGGGGCGCGCCGACCACTTCCTCGACGTCCAACACCGCCTCTGGGCCCCGGGCATGGCCGCCGCCGACGGCATGCTCGGCGGCGCCGTCACCCGCCTCTCGCCCGACCGCTACCTCGTCACCACCCTCTGGACCACCCCCGCCGCCCACCACGCCTACACCACCGACCACCTCCCCGCCCTGCTCCCCCGCGCCGCCGTCCCCACGGACGTCCACACCCTCACCGGGCACCTGCTCCCGCTCGAACCGTCCTGGCTGGTCCTCCCCGTCCGGTCACCGTAGCGGGGCCTGTCAGGGGCCGGCCCTACACTCCGGGCCATGTCACTGCCGCACTCCGTAGGCTCCGTCGACGACCAGCTGTCGGTCCTCGACTCCCTCCTCGCCGCCCCGTTCCCCGAGCGCGCGGACACGAGGACCGAGCACGGCTGGGGCGGCCCCGGGCACCAGCTCGCCGTGCTCCGGGCGAGCCGCGACTTCTGGGACGACCCGGGCCCCGAGACCGTCACCGAGGCCGAGGACGAACTCGAAGCCGACCTCACCGCCCTGACCGCCGTCCTGACCGACCGCTGGGGCGCCCCGGACACGATCGACCTCTGGTCCCACCTCGGGTACGACCAGCCGGACTTCGCCGACACCGACGGGCCCGAGCCGCTGGTCTCCCTGGCCTCCCTCGTCTTCCACCTGCCGGTGTGGCGGGTGCCGTCCACCGGGCGCTGGGTGGGCCTGACCATCGGCCAGGCCCACCGGGAGTTCCCGCTCGAACTCCTGGTCGCGATCGGCGAGGAGTCCTGCCTGCCGCGGTGAGACCCCTCGCGCCGTCGCCGCCGGACCGGGCGCCGACCGCGCGGGGCCGCGCCGCGCCGTCACCCCGGCGCCCCCGGCCGGTGGGCGTCGCAGTACCAGCCGCCCGGATACAGCCGGGCTCCCGGCGCTCCGCACGGGATCCGGCCCGCCGAGCAGATCTCCCTCCGCACCGGCGGGATCACCCGATCGGAGGTGAGCGGCTCGCCCACCGGGTCGTACGGGTCCCCGGGCAGCAGCAGCCGATGCGGCGGGCGGTGCGGAGCACGGCGCTGCTCCGGCACCCGCGGGTGGTCGGCCCCGCGCTGACGCGGGACCACCGGCCGGTCCGTCCGGTCCGCCAGCACCCCGCCGTTGGCGAGGAAGCGGCGCCGGTCCGCCTCGGGCGCCCAGAAGCGCAGCGGGCCGCCGTTCCGGGTCCGTTGGGTGATCGGCACATACACGCCGCCGGCGACCCGGCGCACGAAGTCGTCGATCCGCGGGACCAGCACCGCCCACGTCGGGTGCCACCGCCCGCAGCGGCTGCCGCCGCGCACCTGGCAGGGCCGCGGGCTGACGCGGTCGCACTTCAGCAGTTGGAGGGTCCGCACCCCGCCGCGCAGCAGCAGGTCGCGGTCCTCGCGGATGGCCCGGGCCGGCAGGTTGTCGGTGCGCACCCAGTGGACCTGGTCGATGAGCGGCGCGTTCGGGTCGACGGTGTGCCAGACCGCGGTGATGCCGTCCTCCCGCGCCAGCCGGTTCCGACGCCGGACGGACTGCGCGCTGACGTACGAGAGTTGGGGCTCGAACCCGAACCGGCGGCCGTCCGCGCCGGTGACCAGGACGGCGGGCCGCCGCCCGTCGGCCGTCCCGGCCCCGATCTCGACGGCGTGCCCGTCGCTCTCGGCGGCCCGGGCGTAGCGCTCCTGGTAGGCCTCGCGCCGCTCGTCCTGGGCAGCGGTGTGGGCCCGGCGGTGCGGGTTGTGGTGGGAGGCGATGCGCCGACCGCGCCGGAACGACAGGTACATCCACTCCGGCTGGTCGGGGCGGGCGTCCCGACAGATGGGGCAGAGCAGCCCGCGCTGGGCCACCGGCCGCCGGTCGGCGCGCAGCCGGTGCCACAGGCCTGGCTGTTCGGGAACACCGAGGTCGTCTCGGTCGAGGTCGAGGAGGCGGTCGAGGTCGGTGTTGAAGACCAGGTTGCGCGTAGGGAGTTCACCGTCGTACTCGTTCATGGCGTCTCATCTCTGCCATCAACCACGAGAGGGAACTTCCAGTCTGCACCGGGGCACCGACACCCGGGCCCGCTACCGTGCTGCCGGACGGAGCCGAGGGTGCACGGAGGGCGCAATGACGGACAGGGGTTTGCGGGAGCGGAACCAGCGGGAGCGCGGGTTCGAGGTGCGGGCGATCGGGTGGGTGGAGTCGCCCTTGCTGGAGCGGGCGGGGGCGCCGAGGCAGGGGGACGAGGGTGCGCCGGAGGCGTGGGTGGCCTTCGAGGCCGATGTGGAGCGGGGGCTGCGGGACCTGGTGGCCGGGCAGGAGGTGCTGCTGCTGACCTGGCTGCACCGGGCGGACCGGGAGGTCTTGGCGGTGCGTCCGCGCGGGGACCGCTCCCGGCCGGAGACCGGGGTGTTCGCGACCCGCTCGCCGGACCGGCCGAACCCGATCGGGCTGCACCGGGTCACCGTCCTGGCCGTGGACGGCCCGCGGCTGCGGGTCAGCGGACTCGAGGCGATCGGCGGCACCCCGGTGCTGGACGTGAAGCCGGTGCTGCCCGGGCTCGCCGAACGGTAGCGGGTCGGCGGGGGCGCCCTCGCCGACCCGGGCAGCACCTGACGGTGACAGCGCGCCGTCAGCGGCCGGCCGTGGCGACGAGGCGGGCCAGGGCGGCCCGGGCGGGTGGGCCCCAGCTGGACTTGCCGCCGGGGTGGCCGTGGTCGCCGGCGTGGCCGATGCGCAGGCAGGAGAGGGCGCGCAGCACCGCCCAGCCGCGGGCTCGGTGCAGGGTGGCGGGGTCCGGGGCGGGCCGGTAGGCCGCGTGGAAGCGGTCGGCGGCGCCGTCCGGCAGCAGGATCCAGGCGGCGGCGAGGTCACCGGCCGGGTCACCGGCGAAGAGGTCGCCGAAGTCGATCACACCGCAGAAGGTGCCGTCGGCGGTGAGCACGTTGGCCGGGTGCAGGTCGCCGTGGAGCCACAGGTCCGGGCCCGTCCACTCCGGCGCGGTGACGGCGTCCTCCCAGACCGCGCGGACGGCCTCCGGGTCGGGGAGCAGCCCCAGTTCGACGGCCGAGGCGAGCTGCCTCGCGAAGCCCTCGGCGTGGTCGGCCAGCGGTCCGCCGCGGCCGCGACCGGCGGGCGCACCGTCGGGGGCGGGGCGGTGAAGGGCGGTCAGGAAGGCGGCCAGGGTGTCGGCGGCCCGCGCGGCCCGGGTGGCGGGCGCGCGGTCGGCGGGCTCGCCCGGCACCCAGGTGGTGACGATCCACGGCCGCGGGAACCGCTCGGAGGGCTCACCGAAGCGCTGTGGGACGGGGACGGGCAGCGGCAGGTGCGGGGCGAGGGCGGGCAGCCAGGCGTGTTCCTTGCGCAGCAGCTCGTCCGCCGACGTCGTCGCCCAGGGCAGCCGGACGGCGAGGTCGTCGCCGAGCCGCCACAGCTGGTTGTCCCAACCGCGCGCGCCGAGCGTCACGGGATGGTCGGCCAGGTCGGGGTGCTGGTCGCGCAGCAGCGCGCGGACCAGCTCAGCGGTGATGTCGGTCCCGGTGTCGGTCATGCCGGGCAACGGTAGTCGGGCAGCGGGGGGCGGTGCCACGGGAACGGGAAAGGGCGCGCCGGGCCCCGGAGTTCGCCGGGTGCCGTGCGCCGGCTGCGGAGCGACGGAAACACCCGGGGCGAGGACGAGGAGGAGCGCGATCAGCCCGGCCGTTCCGGCTGCCCGTCCGCACCGGCCGCCGTCAGGGCCGGCGGGCGCGACACCTCCAGCCAGACCAGCTTCCCGCCGGCCTCGGGCCGGGAGCCCCAGGCGGCGGAGAGCCGGTCCACCACCCGCAGTCCGTGCCCGCCCGGGCGGCCCGCACCGGCGGACGGGCGCAGGCACGGCGGGACGGGGCTGGCGTCCGCGACCTCCACCCGCAGCCGGGCACCGTCCCAGTGGAGCCGCAGCTCGCTCGGGCCGCCGGGAGCGTACAGACAGGCGTTGGCGACCAGCTCGGCGACCATCAGCAGGACGTCCTCGGCGGCGGCCCGCCGGTCCTCGTCGACGGCCGGCAGCCACTGCCAGGACACCAGCGCCCGTCGGCTGAACTCGCGGCTGCGCCGCACCGTACCGGGCCCGCCTTCCAGCGCCAGTCGCCTGACCTGCTCCCGGCCTGGCGGCCCACCGTTCCCGGGGCGGTCCACGGCCTGCCTCCTCACCTCGGTTCGGTTCGGACGGTGCGCTGGTGGCCGGGGTGGAGCCGCGGCACGCCGTCGGCCCCGGTTCTCGCGAGCAGCCGTGGCCCGGCCGTCCGAGCGGCCGATCGCGCGTCCGGCCGGGCGTCCGGCTCGTGGTCCGGCGGGGACGGCGCGGGGCCGTCACCGGGTGCACGGTGCCAGGCGGACCTCACCGCTGGTGCGAGCGGGAGCACCGTCCGTCGGCCGTCCATGCCCCGCGCCTGCCCGTTCCCCGCCGGTGCACACGCGCCGTCCGTTCCGTACCACCCCCGGACCGCGCCCGGACGTTAGAGCCCGCCGCAACGGGGCAGCCGCCCCGGTGACGGGGCGGAACGGACGGTGCCCGCGGGCCGCTCGCCCGTCCGCACCGCCCCGGTCCCGACCGAGCCGCTCGAACACCTGGAGGACAAGGACAGGTCCGTGAGATTCCTCGACCGCAGCACCGCCGGCCACCAGCTGGCCCTCAGGCTCGCCCCGCTGCTGGGCGGGCGGGCCGGTGCCGAGCTGGTGGTCCTCGGCCTGGCCCCCGGCGGGCTGCCGGTGGCGGCCGAGGTCGCCGAGTCCCTGGGCGCCCCGCTCGACGCCACGGTGGTCCGGCCGCTGGCCGTGCCCGGCCACGACCGCCCGGTCGGCGCGATCGCCGACGGCGACCCGCCGCTGCTCGACCGGCAGGCCCTGGAGAGCCTCGGGGTCACCTCGGCCGAGCTGGACGCGAGCGTCAGACGGGAGCGGGTCGAGGTCCACCGCCGCGAGGCGCTCTACCGCCCGGGCCGGGCCCGGCTCCCGCTGCGGGGGCGCATCGCCGTCCTGGTCTCCGACGGGCTGACCGACGCGCTCACCGCCCGGGCGGCCCTCCACGCCCTGGCCGCCGACCACCCGGAGCGGCTGATCCTCGCGGCGCCGGTCGGCGACGCCCGGATCGCGGCCGACCTGAGCCGGGACGTGGACGCGGTGGTCTGCCTGCACCTGCCCCGCTACGCGCACGCCGCCGGGCCCTGGTACGGCGAGTTCCACGAGGTCACCGACCGCGAGGCGGCCGTCCTGCTGCAGCGGCGCACCCCGACGGACGGCCCGGACTGACGATCGGACGACCCCGGCCCGAAAACCCGTTTGCCCGGCGAGGCGTGCACGGACCATCCTCCTGCCATGACCCATCCCCAGCACGTCATCGCCCTGGACGGGGCCACCCTGCGCCGCTTCGACGGCGAGGCGGACCTGCCCGAGTTCTTCGCCGTCATCGAGGAGTCGCTGGAGCACCTGCGGCCCTGGATGCCCTGGGTGGGCGAGCACAGCCGCGCCAAGACCGCCGAGTTCCTCGCCGGCCGCGCGGAACTCTGGGCGAACGGGCGGGACTTCACGTACGCGATCGTGCTCGACGGCGCGATCGTCGGTGCCTGCGGGCTGTTCCGGCGCGAGGACACCCCGGACGAGGTCCGCGAGATCGGCTACTGGCTGCACCCCGCCGCCACCGGGCGCGGGTTGGCCACCCGGACGGCGCGGGCCCTGGCCGACGAGGCCTTCCGCCTCCCCGGGGTGGAGGCCGTCGAGATCGTCCACGACCCGGCCAACCGGGCCAGCGGCGCCGTCCCGGCCCGCCTCGGCTTCACCGAGCACCTACGCCGTCCCGCCGAGGTGCTCGCCCCGGCGGAGACCGGGGAGGAACTGGTCTGGCGGCTGCCCAAGGAACGGGCCTCGGCTCAATAACCCGGTGACCCCCAGCCGATCCGGTGACCCCGGCGGTCCGCAGCCAGGGGGGGAGCGTGCGGACCGCCGGGTGCGCGGCCGGACGGGACGGTCCGGCGGCGCGTCGGGGGCGGACGCGGTCGGAGGCCTCTGGCTCCGCGCGGAGCGCCCCATCTCGCACTCCGCGTTCCCGCCGTGGACCTCACCCACGGCATCGCGCGTTCACTCCCGTGCCCAGGAGACCCTCCCCGCTCTCGCCGATAACACTTTCTTCCGATCGTGCTCCGAGTCAGGCCAGTTGATGATTCATCACACCATCTGAGGCGCGCTATGGCGGAGCAGGAAGTCGGGCTAGGATCACGGCATGGTCACCGCCCGGTCGCCGTTGCGTACACGACGCGCCCGCCCCCGAGGGGTGGCGGCGCGGCTGTTCTGGCTGGGCGCCCTGCTGATGGCCGTGTTCGCGTCCCACGGGTTCAGCGCGGAGACCGGCGCCGGGCACACCGATCCGATCCGGATCGTCTGGTCCGCCCACGCCACGGCGGCGGGCGACAGCCCCCAGGCTCCGAACACCCCGAAGGCTCCGCAGCCCACGCGGCCCGCCCACCAGCAGGAGCACGGCGAGGACGCCGACCACCCCGGCGGCGAGTGCCTGTCCGGGAAGCCCGAGGACGGCCCCGACGCCGAGGCCGCCTGGTCGGCCGTCGCCGCCCAGCCCACCCTCGGGGACGCCGCACCGGCGCCCGACCCGACGGGCCCGACGGCCGGAGGCACCGGAGCCGCCGGAGCCGGGAGCACCGCTCCCGGAACACTCGAACCCCCGCACCGGATCGCCCGGCTGAGGGTCTAGGCCGGCCCCGGGCCGCGTCCCACCCCCGCCCGCCTCGCGGCGCGCGGGCCGGCGCCTTTCGCCCGCGTCCGCCCCCTCCGCCCCCGCGATCCGCTGCCGCCCCCGCGCGGCCGCGCGGAGTCCCGTCATGCCCATCAGGCTCCTGGCCGCGCTGCTGCTCGGCCTGTTCTCCCTGCTGCCCGTCGGCTGCCCGCAGCAGCACCTCGACCCCCATCCGCTCCGCTCCCCCGCGGCGGCCACCGCCCCGGCCGAGCCGGGCGACTTCTCCGCCGACTCCCTGGAGCGGCACTGCGCGACCGGGGAAGCCGCCGCGCCCGCGCAGCGGTCCGTCCGGTCGACGGCCCTGCCCGCTCCGTCCCCGGCCACCGTCCCCGGCGGGGACCGGGCGGAGCCTGCCGCGCCCCGCCCGACGGCCGCCGCCGGGCGCGCCGCCCGTACGTCCGGGCCGAGAGGCCCGTTGCTGGCCACCGGTCGGTGGCGGATATAGCGGCTCGGCGTCCGTCCGAGCTGCCATACCTTCCGCCAACCTCCCGACAGGAGACGAGACATGACGTCCCTCACCCATCGCACGGACGACCACGCGGCCCTCAGCGGCCTGGTCGGCAACACCCCGGTCCTGCGGATCGGCGAGCCGCTCGCCCCGGCGGGCCGCGGTTTCTGGGCCAAGCTGGAGGGCTTCAACCCCGGTGGCATCAAGGACCGCCCGGCCCTGCACATGGTCCAACGGGCCCGGGCCCGGGGCGAGTTGCGCCCGGGCGGCCGGATCGTGGAGTCCACCAGCGGCACGCTGGGACTGGGCCTCGCACTGGCCGGCATGGTGTACCGGCACCCGGTCACGCTGGTCACCGACCCGGGGCTGGAGCCGACCATGACCAGGCTGCTCACCGCGTACGGCGCCGAGGTGGAGGCGGTCACCAGTGCGCACCCGCGGGGCGGCTGGCAGCAGGCCCGGCGCGACCGGGTGGCCGAACTGCTGGCCCGCCACCCGGGATCGTGGTGCCCCGACCAGTACAACAACCCCGACAACACCACCGCCTACACCCCGCTGGCGCTGGAGCTCGCCGCCCAACTGGGCCACCTGGACGTGCTGGTGTGCAGCGTCGGCACCGGCGGGCACTCGGCCGGCACCTCGCGAGTCCTGCGCCAGCTCTACCCGGGGCTGCGGGTGGTCGGGGTGGACACCGTCGGCTCCACGATCTTCGGGCAGCCCGCCCGGACCCGGCTGATGCGCGGCCTCGGCTCCAGCATCTACCCGCGCAACGTCGCCTACCAGGCCTTCGACGAGGTCCACTGGGTCGCCCCGGCCGAGGCCGTCTGGACCTGCCGCCGGCTGGCCGCCTCGCACTACGCCACCGGCGGCTGGAGCGTCGGCGCGGTCGCCCTGGTGGCCGGCTGGCTGGCCCGTACCCGGCCCGCCGGCACCCGGATCGCCGCGATCTTCCCGGACGGGCCGCAGCGCTACCTCGGCACCGTCTACGACGACGAGTACGGCGCCGCGCACGACCTGCTGGACCACCCGCCGGCGGACGGCCCGGACGAGCTCGCCCGGCCGGACGAGCGGGAGGTCACCCGCTGGACCCGCTGCGCCGAGGTGGTCGACCCGCTGACCCTCCCGGGCGCCCCCGGCGGTGCCGCGTGAGGGGGCTGACCGCCCAGTTCCGGGGCCACGAGCGCAGCGTCCGGCTGCTGATGGTCAACCAGTTCACCATCAACCTGGGCTTCTACATGCTGATGCCCTACCTGGCCGCGCACCTGTCCGGCGGCCTGGGCCTGGCCGGCTGGACGGTCGGGCTGGTGCTCGGGGTGCGCAACTTCACCCAGCAGGGCATGTTCCTGGTCGGCGGCACGCTGGCCGACCGGTTCGGCTACAAGCCGCTGATCGTGGCGGGCTGCCTGCTGCGCACCGCCGGCTTCGCCGCGCTCGGCCTCTCCTCCTCGCTGCCCGCCCTGGTGGCGGCCTCGGCGGCCACCGGCCTGGCCGGGGCGCTGTTCAATCCGGCCGTGCGGGCGTACCTGGCGAGGGACGCGGGCGAGGAGCGGCGGGTGGCCGCGTTCGCCCTGTTCAACGTCTTCTACCAGGCGGGCGTCCTGCTCGGCCCGCTGGTGGGCATGGCGCTGACGGCGGTGGACTTCCGCACCACCTGCCTGGTCGCGGCCGGGGTGTTCGCGGTGCTCAGCGCGGTGCAGATCCGGTCGCTGCCGGCCCGCCGGGGCTCCGGACCGGACGAGGGGAACGAGCGCACGGGTGTCCTCGCGCAGTGGCGCGGGGTGCTGGCCAACCGGCCGTTCCTGCTCTTCGCGGGCGCGATGACCGGCTCGTACGTGCTGTCCTTCCAGGTGTACCTGGCACTGCCGCTGGAGGTCCGCCGGCTGGGCGGCGGCGGCACCGGCGGGACGGTGGCGACGGCGCTGCTGTTCGTGGTGTCCGGGCTGGGCACGATCCTGCTCCAGACCAGGGTGACGGCCTGGTGCCGGGCCCGGATCGCGCCGGGGACGGCCCTGGTCGCGGGGGTGGCCGTGATGGGCGCGGCCTTCCTGCCGCTGCTCGCCGCCTCGGCCCTGCCCGTCCCGGGGGCGGGCCCCGGGCGCTGGGCGCTGGCCGCCGGGCCGCCGGCGCTGGCCGCGTTCCTGCTGGCCCTGGGCACGGTGCTGGCGTACCCGTTCGAGATGGACACCGTGGTCCGGCTCTCCGGGGACCGCCTGGTCGCCACCCACTACGGGCTCTACAACACCGTCTGCGGGGTCGGCATCACCCTGGGGAACCTGCTGACCGGCGCGGCCCTGGACGCCGCCCGCGCGGCCGGGCTCGCCGCGCTCCCCTGGCTGGCGCTGTGCGCCCTCGGGGCGGCGTGCGCGCTCTCGCTGCGCGCCCTCCACCGCGGCCGCCGGCTCGCCGGGTCCGAACCGGTGCCCGCCGTGTAGGAGCGGCACGGCAGCCGCCGAACGGCGGACCCGCGGGCTCACTCCTGAGCCTGCGGGTCCGCCGACACCCCATCAGAAAGCTTGTACCGAACGGTCCGTTTCCTCATACTTCCGGTCAGCGCCGGTCAGGAGCTGATCATCCGCCGTGCTTCCGGAGAGCACCGGCCGGGGTCCGCCCATCGCCTGACCGCGCTTCACGGCCCCAACCCTCAGGGCCGTCGCCCCCCTCTGGAGGAGATCGGTGAGGACCATGCGCCCCACGCCCCGCACCGGCACCACACCCGGCACCACCCGCCGTACCGGCCGTACGCGCCGCTTCCGCCTGCTCGCCGCCGCCCTGGGCCTGCTGACCGCCACCGCGGTCGCCGCGCCGGGCGCCGCAGCCGCTCCCACCCCCACCGCCCCCACCGTCCCCACGGCCCCCACCGCCCGACCGGAGCAGCTCCTGGCGGTCAGCGAGGCCATCCTGGGCGCCGAGGTCAACGGCACCGCCTGGTACGTCGACGAGGCCGCCGGACACGTCGTGGTGACCGCCGACAGCACCGTCTCCCCGGTCTCGCTCGCCAAGCTGATGAGCTCCGCCGGCGCCGACGCGTCCACCATCACCGTCCACCGCGTCCCCGGCGCGTTCACCCCGCTGCTCGCCGGCGGCGACGCCATCTACGGCGGCCAGTACCGCTGCTCGCTCGGCTTCAACGTGGTCAGCGGCAGCACCTACTACTTCCTCACCGCCGGGCACTGCGGCAACGTCGCCGCCAACTGGTACACCGACGTCAACCACGCCAACCTGATCGGCCCGACCATCGGCTCGACCTTCCCCGGCCACGACTACGCGCTGGTCCGCTACGACAACAGCGCGCTCAGCCACCCGGGCGGCTTCACCTCCGCCCCGGACGCCGTCGTCGGCGAGGCGGTGCAGCGCACCGGCTCGACCACCGGCACCCACGGCGGCACCGTCACCGGGCTCAACGCCACCGTGCGCTACACCGACGGCAGCACCGTCCGCGGCCTGATCCAGACCAACGTCTGCGCCGAGCAGGGCGACTCGGGCGGCCCGCTGTACGACGGCGCCAAGGCGCTCGGCCTCACCTCGGGCGGCAGCGGCGACTGCACCTCGGGCGGGACGACCTTCTACCAGCCCGTCAACGCGGCGCTCTCCGCGTACCAGGTCAGCGTGTACTGACGCCGTCCCCACCCGCCGAGCCGTGGGCAGCCGCGTCGTGGAGACACGGAGGCGCGAGGAGGCGCAGGCCGAAAAGGCAGCCGAAC
>NZ_JBSFKI010000068.1:0-32327 GCF_053598475.1 Kitasatospora sp. NPDC001119 | reverse complement strand
CTCCAACGCCCCCTCCCACGTCCCCTCGTCGTGCCAGTCGAACGGCACCGCACCCGAACGCGACCCCACCCGCACCCCGTACCCCAGGGCCGTCAGCCGGTCCGCCACCCGGCGACCCGTCTTCCCCGTCCCACCGACCACCAGCACGACACCGGACTCGACCGCGAGATCCACCACACCAGCCATCACACACACCCTCATTCCAAGACTCGGAGGAATCACCGACGACCGGTCCTTCGGAGGCGCCGGTTGCGCCCGATCGGTTCGTCGTCGTGGCACCAATTCAAATCCCCCCTGGCCCGGCGATCCATAGCCGCCGCTCTCAGTTCCATGCGCGAGCGTCTACGCCACCGGTACGTCACCGACCAGCGGCGCTCCGCCCACCCACGGCCGTCGAGCCGTCCGCGGCCAGGGCTCCCCTGCCACCCACCACAACACACCCCACCCCCGGCAGAAAGCCCTTTCCAGCACCTCTCGACCCCTCCTCGACCGCGTGGGGCAATCACCGCGCGGTGCGTCCGCAAAAGGCCGAGGGGAAATCGGGGGGAACCGCGTCGGTCGGCCGGATCCGCATTCCCGTCACGCCGGGACCGCGGAATCCGTCGCCGTCGCCGATCGCCCCACGGTACGGGCCCGTACGAATATCGTCCGGGCCGGGCGGCCCTGTTCCGCCCCGGGTGCGGCCCGCCGCCCCGCCGGCCCCCCTTCGGCCCCGCTCGGACGTCGAGGCCGCGCCGACCTGCCCGAATACCCCCGTGGCCCCGGGGCCGGGCGAGTGGCTGGGACCTGTCGAATCCTTGAACCGGTCTACCTGACGGATCATCAGACTTGTTGTGAGTTAGGGAGATTGTCCGTGCACGGGCTCCCGTTCCATGGCTAGCATCGGAAATCCATTCTGTTCGAGCGCTAATCGCCTGGGAGGGGCGGCGCCGGACAGACCGACAGGAGACTTCTTCATGCGCGTGTCCAAGCACGTCCACCCCGTCAGCAGCCGCCCGACCGCGGCCGATGTCGCCCTGCCACCGGCACTGCCCTACCCCGACGGCTGGTCCGCACTCGCCTTCTCCGCCGAGCTCAGGCCCGGCACCGTCCTCACCCGCCAACTCGCGGGCGAGGACGTCGTGCTGTACCGGCTGCGCAACGGCCGCCTCCGCGCGATCCGCCCGTACTGCCCGCACCTCGGCGCCCACCTCGGCCTGGCCGCGGTCGAGGGCGACCACCTGGTCTGCCCCTTCCACCGCTTCGCCTTCGACGCCGAGGGCCGCTGCGTGCGCACCGGGTACGGCACCCCGCCGCCCAAGGCGGCACTGACGCCGCTGCCGGTGCGCGAGGTGAACGAGGCCGTCTTCGTCTGGCGCCACCACGACGGCCGGGAGCCGGACTGGGAGATCCCCGCCTGGCACCGGATCGACGACGGGCGGCAACCCCTGCGGTACACCTCCTTCGAGATGCCCGGCTACGCCCAGGACGTCATGGAGAACTCCTTCGACCTGGGCCACTTCGTCACCCTGCACGGTTGGCCGCAGGGCGAGTTGGCGAAGCCGGTGGAGTTCGACGGCACCACCTTCCACATCTCGATGCTGGTCCGGGAGACCTTCCCGCTGCTCGGCCTGCGCGAGGTCCAGGTCGAGGTGGACGGGTACGGCCTCACCGCCCTGCACACCGACGTGCACACGCCCTCGCTGGGCCTGGAGATCTGCTCGCTGGTCATGGCCACCCAGGTCGCTCCCGGCCGGATGCAGCTGCGGCAGGCGAGCCGCTTCGTCATGTCGGAGCCGTCCGGACTGCCGCCGGTCGTCGCCCGGACGGTCAGCCGGGCGGTCACCAGGCTGCTGGCGGGCCCGATGTTCAAGCGCAACCTGGAGTTCACCGCGGCCGACTTCCCGATCTGGTCCACCAAGCGGTACATGTCACCGCCGAAGCTCGCCCCGGGCGACGGGCCGATCGGCGCGATGCGGCACTGGGCCCGGCAGTTCTACCCGCCGGACCACCAGGCGCACCTCCCGGGGCCGGCCGCCCTCACCGACCGGGACGGGCACGGCCCGAACGGGAGCAGCACGCCCGACGGCGCCGCGAACGGGCACGGCCCGAACGGGAGCGGCACGCCCGACGGTGACGCCGCCCCGAGCCGCACCCCGGCGGAGGCCCCCGGCACCGCCCCCAGCGGAGCCGCCCGGAGCTGAGCCGGCCCCGGCCACCCGCCGCCCCTCTCCGCCCAGCTCCGTCGTCCCGACCTGGAAACGGGCGTGCCGGCTCCGGAGAGCGAGGACCTTCCTCGGCGCCTGGCAGGGCACCCTGGGCAGCCAACAGACCTTCGTCAAGCCGGACTTCGCGATCACCATCGCCCAGGGCCGGACCAACGACCCGGTCGCGCAGATCCACAACAACGAGGCAGGACGAAGCACCCCCTGTTCCGCGCACGGCGGGGCGGCTCCCGCTCCCCGGGGGCCGCCCCGCCGCTTCCGGCTGCCCGGAAGCCCCCACCAGAGCGCCCGGAACCCCGCTCGACGGGCACTTGAGGAATCCGGCCGCCCCTCCGTGGCGCCGCTAGGGTGCGACGCATCCACCCCACCATCCCCCTGATTCGAACACACTTCCGCACCAGCAGCGCACAGTTCACCGGACCCACGGGTCCACGGTTCCACAGCCCCACGAATCCACGGGCTCACGATCCTCCGAGCCCCACTCACCCGCACGAGAGGAGAACCGCCATGCACCTCAGGGTCCTCGGCCCCCTCACCGCCGACCTCAACGGCATCTCCGTCGTCCCCACCGCCGCCAAGCAGCGCCAGATCCTCGCCCTCCTCGCGCTCTACCCGAACCGGATCCTGCCCACGGCCACCCTGATCGAGGAGATCTGGGGCGACGACCCGCCAAGACAGGCGCTCACCACGATGCAGACGTACATCCTGCAGCTGCGCCGCCGGATCACCCAGGCCCTCGGGCCGACCCCGCACGCCACCGCCAAGGACATCCTCACCACCCGGCACGGCGGCTACCAGCTCACCACCCACCCGGACAACCTGGACGTCCACACCTACAACCTGCTGACCACCCAGGGCCAGCACGCCTTCAACCACGGCCAGGACCACCAGGCCGCCACCCAGTTCCGCCAGGCCCTCGCGCTCTGGCACGGCCCGGCCCTGGTCGACGTCCGGCCCGGGCCGATCCTCACCATCGAGATCATGCGCCTGGAGGAGAGCCGGCTGATCACCCTGGAGCGCCGCATCGACACCGACCTGCGGCTCGGCCGGCACAACGAGCTGATCCCCGAGCTCACCCACCTGACCCACCAGCACCCGCACCACGAGGGCCTGCACGCCCAGGCCATGGTCGCGCTCTACCGGGCCGGCCGGCAGACCAGCGCCCTGACCACCTACCACCACCTGCGGCACCGGCTGACCACCGAGCTCGGCATCCAGCCCTCGCCGCACCTCCAGCACCTCCAGCACGCGATCCTCACCCTGGACCCCACCCTCAACACGCCCACCACGGCCCACCCGACCACCTACAACCTGTACTCGGCCTGAGCCCCGTCCGGACGGCCGTCCCCGCCGACCTCTCCCAGCTCCCAGCCCTCACCCACAGGACGCGTCATGACCACCGCACCCGAGAAACCCCTCGCCCTGATCACCGGCGGTACCCGCGGCATCGGCCTCGCCATCGCCCGCGAACTCGGCAGCCGCGGCCACCGTGTCTTCATCTGCGCCCGCACCGCCCGGGACATCGACCAGGCCCTCGCCACCCTGCGTGACGAGGGCCACCAGGCCGACGGCCTCACCTGCGACGTCCGCGACCCCGTCCAGGTCGCCGAACTGATCCGGCACGCGGTGGCCGAGTACGGCCCGATCACCGTCCTGGTCAACAACGCCGGACGCACCGGCGGCGGGCCGACCGCGACCACCACCGACGACCTCTGGTACGACGTCATCGACACCAATCTGAACGCGGTCTTCCTGGTCACCCGGGAGACCCTCCGGCACGGCCACATCACCAGCACCGCCCACCCGCGGATCATCAACATCGCGTCCACCGCCGGGAAGCAGGCCGTCACCCTGGGCGCCCCGTACACCGCGAGCAAGCACGCCGTGATCGGCTTCACCCGGGCGCTGGCCAAGGAGCTGGCGCCGACCGGCACCACCGTCAACGCCATCTGCCCGGGGTACGTCCAGACCCCGCACACCACCAGGATCCACCACGAGTACGCGACCGCCTACAACACCACCCCCGAGACCATCCACCAGCACTTCCAGCAGCACATCCCGCTCGGCCGCTACACCACGCCCGAGGAGGTCGCCTCGCTGGCCGGCTACCTCACCAGCCCCACCGCGGCCAGCATCACCGCCCAGGCACTGAACGTCTGCGGCGGGCTCGCCACCCAGTAACCCCGGCGCGATCCCGGCCGGCCACGGGAAGGATGAGGGCTCCGGTGCCCGCTGATCAGCCATGACGAACCGTCAGTTCTCCAGCGCACCCGTCACCTTGCTGGTGGCCGGCGCTCCCGCGCCCGAGCCCTGCCTGCCCGCCGGCCGTCCGCCCGGGCCGCTGGACGCCGGGGCGGTGCGCGCCGCGCTGGCCGGCGCCGCCCCCCGGCCCCGGCGGGCGCCCGAACGGCCTGCCCGGGCACCGGAGTTCGTCCTGGTCGAGCTGCACCGGAGATACCCCCCGGAGGCACTGCGCGCCGCGCTGCGCAGCGTCCTCGCCGACGACCCCGCCGGGCCCGCGGCGGACCTGCTCTGGCAGCGGACGGTGGACGGCCCGGACGGGCTCGACCGGGTGCTGGTGGAGCTGGGGCGCAGTCTGGCCGGCGGCCCCCGGCTGCGGGCGGTCCTGGTCGAGGACGCGCGCGACGCCACCGGGGACGGCGGGCGCCACACCACCGGGGACGGTGCGCCGGACGGCGGGCGGCGGCTCTTCGTCGGCGTCGCCCAAGGCCCGCTCGCCCGCGCCGCCGGAGTGCTGGAGGAGCTGCGCGAAGCACTGGCGCACCCGCCCGAGCCGGTCACCGTACCGACCAGTGCCCTCCAGCGGGAGCTGCTGCGCCAGGTGATCGGGGAGTCCGAGCCCGGCGGACGGCACGTCGAGCAACTGTCCTGGAACTGGCACGGGCCGCTGGACACCGAACGCTTCACCGCGGCCTGGCAGTCCGTCTTCGACCACGAGACGGTGCTGCGCGCGGCCTTCGACTGGGACGAGCACGGCCCCGACGACCCCTGGATGGTGCTGCACGAGCACGCCATCCCCGAGGTGACCAGGCACCGCCACGGCGCCGCCGAGTGGGAGGACCTGCTCGCCGCCGACCGCCGGCGCGGCTTCGACCTGCGCCGCCCCGCCCTGCTGCGCGCCACCCTCGTCGACGCCCCGCCGGACGCCGGGGAGGGGCCCGCCACCCGGGTCCTGCTCACCTACCACCACGCGATGCTGGACGGCTGGAGCGTACGGCTGCTGCTCCAGTCCTTCTACCGCGCCTACCTGACCGGCGGCGTGCTGGCCGGCGGCCAGCGCCGCCCCGACCTGCGCGACCACGCCCGCTGGCTGTCCGGCCAGAGCACCGACGCCGCACGGCAGTTCTGGTCCACCCGGCCCCCCGCCACCGCCGTCCTGCCGCTCGCCCCCGACCCGCGCCGGCGCGGCAGCGGCCGGGCCCGGCGCCGGCTCACCCCGTACGAGGCGGTCCGGCTGCGCGGCTGGGCGGCCGCCTGGGGCGCGGGCGAGAGCAGCGCCCTCCAGGCGGCCTGGGCGCTGCTGCTGTACCGCGCCGAGCAGACGGACCGGCCCCGCCGCCCGGCCCGCGCGGTGCGGGTCGGCTTCGCGGTGACCGTCTCCGGCCGGGGCATCCCGCTGGACGGCGTCGAGCGGCTGCCCGGCGCCCTGCGCAACCCGCTGCCGATCTCCGTCCGGGTGCAGCCGGGCACCACCGTGCCGCAGCTGCTCGCGGCGCTGCGCGACGGGGTGCTCGACCTCGCCGCGTACGAGTGGGTCTCCCCCGGCCAGGCCCACCGCTGGACGCCCGGCGCGCGCGGGCAGCGGCCGAACAGCCTGGTCGTCCTGGAGCACCAGCCCGCCGCGGCACACCACCTACGGCTGGAGACCGACCTGGCCGCGCACGGCATCCACGTGGAGAGCCCGGCCCCGGCCGGCACCCTCACCTCGTACCCGATCACGCTCGCCGCCCACTACGACGCCACCGGCGGGCTGGTCCTCACCACCACCCACGACCGTGCCCTGCTCGCCGACCGGGACGCCGCCGAACTCCTCGACCAGAGCGCCCACCTGCTGCGCAGCTTCCCCGACCTGCCGAGCGGGCTGGGCACCACCGAGGTACTGCGCTCCACCCTGGCCGGACAGCCGGCGCCCCGGCTGGGCGAGCCCGCGGCCGGCGCCGCCGAGGGCACCGAGCCGGCCGCCCCGGCGGTGTGCCTGGACGTGCTGCGCCGGGCCGCCCACCCGGGCGCGGGCTGGGTCCTGCTGCTGCCCCCGCCCGACGCCCCGCACACCCGCTACCCCGGCGCCGCGCGCGACTGGCCCGGCCCGCAGGCCCTCGGGGTGCTGCGCCCCGCCGGGGACGACCCGCCCCCGGCCGCGTACCGCCCGGTGCTCGGCCCGCTGCTGGAGTCCCGCGCGCCGGTCGCCCTGGTCGCCCCGCCGGGGCTCGGGGCCACGGCGTGCGGGATCGCCCGGCTGGGTTCGCCGGCGCACCCGCCGCTGGTGGTGCTGCTCGACGGGGACGGCGACCTGACGGCGGTGGCGGGCCTGCTGGGGGGCCTGCCGCGGCGCCGCTAGGGCCACCGCGCGGCTTGGAGAGGGCCTAGGGTGGCGACCGTGGCCCGCTTCGTCCTGATCCGCCGTACGCCGCTGCCGCCCGCCGAGTGCTGGGAGCGGCTGACGGCCTGGCACCGGCACGGGGACCGGGTGCCGTTCACCCGGGTCCGCGTGGTCCGGGGTTCCGGCCGGGAGGCGGGCGATGTCGTCCTGGCCCGGACGGCCCTCGGGCCGTTCCGTTTCGACGACCCGATGGAGCTCACCGAGCTGGTCGTCCCCGGCCCCGGCCGGGACGGGCGGTGCCGGCTGGTCAAGCGCGGCCACCCGGTGCACGGCTGGGCCGAGCTGCGGGTCCGGGCGGTGGGCGGCGGCAGCGCGGCGGTCTGGACGGAGGAGCTGACGGTCGCCGGCCTGCCCCGGACGCTCGGTCCGCTGCTCGATCCGGTCCTGGCGCGGTCCGGGCGCCTGGTCTTCGGCCGGGTCCTGAACCACCTGCTGGGGCCGTAGCGGCCCGGCCGCTCAGGACGGCAGGAAGCGGGCGCCCGGGCCCGGGCTGCGGTAGACGGAGTCCGGGGACAGGTGGGTGTGGCCGCCCGCGCATTCCAGCACGAGGGTGACCGGTTCGTCGCAGCCGTGCTCCTCGCCGCCGCCGTGCCGGACGACGACCGACGGGCCCTCCTCGTCGGCGAGGTACTTGTCGCCCCACTCCAGCAGGGCGATCACGGTGGGCCGCAGGTCCCTGCCCTTCGCGGTGAGGCGGTACTCGAAGCGCTGCCGGTCGCCGGGGTCCTGGTACGGCACGCGGCGCAGCACGCCCGCGGCGACGAGGCCGTCGAGCCGGGTGGACAGCAGGTTGCTGGCGATGCCGAGCCGGGTGCGGAACGCCCCGAAGCGGCCGACGCCGTCCAGCGCCTCCCGCACGATCAGCAGCGACCAGCGTTCGCCGACCGCCGCGAGGGCGCGCCCCATCGAACAGTTCACCGGGTCGATCCGCCGCCGCTGCTCCGCCATGGGTCGATCCTAGCCCGTCCGACCCACCTGGGTTGACAATCCGTACTCAGCCCGGGCTAGGCTCCGGGCCACCTGAGTTGAGAAATTAAATCCAGGAGGCGACGGCCATGCCGATGCTCGACGTCCACATCCCCGACGGCGCCCTGCGCCCCGAGGCGGAAGCGGCCCTGCTCAACCGCATCACCGAGATCCTGATCCACCACGAGGGCTTCGACCCCGCCGACCCGGTCACCCGCTCGGTGTCCTGGCTCTTCCTCCACCGGCCCGCCGCCGTCTACGTCGGCGGCGAGCTCGCGGACGCGCCGCGCTACAAGGTCGTCCCGTCGGTGCCCGAGGGCCAGCTCGACGCCCGCAAGCGCGCGGGCGTCATCGCCGACGTCACCGAGGCGATCCTGGACGCCGAGGACGGCGCCTGGCCGCGCGACCCCGGCCGGATCTGGGTGTTCCCCACCGAGATCCCCGAGGGCCACTGGGGCGGCTTCGGCAAGGTCAGGCCGCTCGCCGCGATCCTCGCCCGGCTCACCGGCAACGACCGCGCCCGGGCCCGCGACCTCGCCGCGCGCCGCATCGCCGAGAGCCGCGCCGAGCACGCCCGGCTGCCGTAGGGCGTGCCCGCCGCCGACCGACGCCGGGCCCCCGGTCAGCCCCCGTCGCGGCGGCCGCGCCGCGGGCCGGCGGAGGCCCGGCGCCAGTCCAGGTACTGCTGGCGGACGTACGAGCGCGCGTCGTCGTCGGTGGCGGCGGTGACGCCGTCGTGCTCGCACAGGTAGCCGGCCGAGATCCGCGCCCACACCACCTGCTCGCGGTCCGCGTCACCGCCCGCCAGCGCGATCCGGTCGGCCTGGGCGGCGGCGCGCAGCAGGTGGGCACGCCGCTTGCGGGGCGGGCTCTTGGCGGTGTTCCGGCCCGCCGCCAGGTACGCCTCCTCCTCCGCGATGCCCGGGGCGCCCGCGTACGCCTCCGCCGCCGTTGGCACCGGCCCGGCCGGCACGCTCCGCACCGCCGGGGGCGGCGTCGGCGGCAACCCGCGGGCGTGGAGCACGTCGTCGGCGAACTCCGGCCGGTCGACGGGCAGCCCGTGCCGGCCGAAGAGGGCGAACAGCTCGGCCAGGGCGCGCGGTTCGAGGCCGCGCGGCCGGTCGTCGTCGGTGACGTCGAACCGGCCGAGCAGCGGGCCCCAGAACCGGCCCGGCGGGTCCACCAGGCGCAGCCGGAGGGTGACCCGGTGGACGCTGGTCTCCTCCTCCTCGTCGAACTCCATGGCCAGGCCGCGGATCTCCGACCAGGCGTAGCGGCGCGGGACCAGCAGCCGGACCACGGTGAGGCCGTCCGCCTCCTCCCGCAGCCAGAAGGTGTGCGGTACTCCGACGGCCACCGCGCCAGCGACCACGGCGCCGATGAGCACGGCCGTCCCCGAGTCGGCCAGACCGGACTCCCCCAGCACGATCACCGTCACCAGGGCCAGCAGGCAGCCGACGCCGATGATGTCCACCCGCCGCCGCATGTACGACAGCCGTACCGTCCGCATCCCGCCCCCTGGTGTCCCCTGCGTGTGGGCTCCACGCTCCCGGCAGCGGCCGGGCCCGGGCAAGCACCGGCGGGCAGCTGTGACGGCCCCGTGACGAACCCGGCCCACCACGCTCCGGACAGCGCTACCGCCCGCGCAGCCGCCGGACGAGGTCGCGGGCGGCCTCCGGCCAGCTCGGGTGGTCGAAGGTGAAGCCCGCGTCGAGCAGCCGGGTCGGGACGACGCGGCGGCTCTTCAGCAGCAGTTCGGTGTCGGAGCGCAGCGCGAAGGCGCCCAGTTCGGCCATCCAGCGGGTGGCGGGCAGGGCCAGCGGCATGCCCCAGGCGGTGCGCAGCTCGCGCATGAACGCGCGTTGCGGCAGCGGGTTCGGGGCGGCGAGGTTGACCGGGCCGGTGAGGTCCTCGCGGGCGATCAGGAACTCGACGGCGCGGGCGAAGTCGCGCTCGTGGATCCAGGAGACGTACTGGGCGCCGCCCGCGACGGGGCCGCCGGCGCCGAGCCGGGCCAGCCAGGAGAGCGCGTCGAGGGATCCGCCGCGCTCGGGGCCGAGGACGGCGGCGGCGCGCAGGGCGACCCGGCGGGTGTGCGGGGTGTCGGCCTCCGCCTGGGCACGCTCCCAGGCCTGGGCGACGTCGATGCTGTGCCGCCAGGCGGCCGGGGCGTCGGGCTCGCTGCCGCCGATCAGGCCGTCCAGCTCGCCGTTGGGGGCGTCGTGGCGGTGGGCGTAGACGGTGGCGGTGCTCATCTGGAGCCAGTGCGCGGGCGGGCGGCGGGCGGCCGCGACGGCCTCGCCGACGACCCGGGTCGACCGCACCCGCGAGTCCATCATCTCCTGCCGGTTCGCCTCGGTGGAGCGGCAGTTGACGCTGCGCCCGGCGAGGTTGAGCACGACGTCGGCCCCGTCGACCTCGGCCGCCCAGGCGCCGAGGGTCCGTCCGTCCCAGCCGACCTGCCGGGGCTCGGCGGGCCTGCGGCTCAGCACCACGACCTGGTGCCCGGCGGCGGTCAGGCTCCGGTCGAGCAGCGCCCCGAGTGCCCCCGATCCGCCGGGAATGACGACCTTCATGGCTTCCCCCTCCTGCCCCCGGTTCCTGGGAGCCCAGCCTAGCCCAAGCTTCTGAACGCGTTCAATTACACCGTCCGCGCCACCGCCCGGACGACTGAAACCACGGTGAAACCGCACTGAAGG
This sequence comes from Kitasatospora sp. NPDC001119, assembly GCF_053598475.1. Lineage (NCBI taxonomy): Bacteria > Bacillati > Actinomycetota > Actinomycetes > Kitasatosporales > Streptomycetaceae > Kitasatospora > Kitasatospora sp. NPDC001119. Next base: position 21,837 of record NZ_JBSFKI010000068.1, on the reverse strand, counting down.
CGGGCCCCGGCAAGCTCCGGGGCATCGAAAGCCGCACAGCCGTGTGACGAAGGAGAGACCCGCCATGACCACCACCCCCGTCCGGCTCACCCCCGAGGACGTCGAGAACCCCGTCGGCGCCTACGCCCGCTTCCGCGAGCAGACCGAGCTGCCCCGGGTCGTCCTGCCCGGCCTGGACACCCCGGTCCGACTGGTCACCCGCTACGCCGACGTCAAGGCCGCGCTCACCGAGCCCCGGCTGATCCGGGACCGGGCGGGGCTCGCCGCTCCGGCCGACGCCGGATCCGACCCGCAGGACGAGCTGCTGGCCGCCGCCTTCGACAGCTTCCCCGCCGAGTACGCCGGCTACCTCTCCGGCCACCTGGCACTGTTCGACGGCGAGGAGCACGCCCGCCGCCGCGCGCCCCTGACCCGCGCCTTCACCGCCCGCCGGATCGCCGCCCTGCGCGGCTTCGTCGAGCGCACCGCCGCCGAGCTGCTGGCCGACCTCGCCGCCCGGGACGAACCGGCCGACCTGCTCGGCGAGTTCGCCTACCCGCTGACCACCCAGGTGATCTGCGAGCTGGTCGGCGTCGAGGAGGCCGACCGGCCCCGGGTCTGCGGCTGGATCCGCGACTTCGCGTACGGCGACGGCAGCCGCACGGTCGAGGGCCTGGTCGGCATCGTCGACCACGTCAAGGAGCTGATCGCGCGCCGCCGCGCCGAACCCACCGGGGACCTCGTCTCCACCCTGGCCCACGACACCCGCGAGGGCGAGCAGCCGCTGGACGAGGACGACCTGGTCGCGGCCGTCTTCCTGCTGATCAACACCGGCATCACCCCGCCCGCGCTGTTCCTCGCCCACGGCCTGCTCGCCCTGTTCGACCACCCCGACCAGCTGGCCCGGCTGCGCGCCGAGCCGCAGCTGCTGGAGCGGGCCGTGCCCGAACTGCTGCGATACATCACCCTGGTGCGGATCGGCGCCACCCTGTACGCCGCCGAGGACTTCACCTTCGCCGGGACGGCGCTGCGCACCGGCGACCCGGTCACCGTCGCCCTGCTGGCCGCCGACCACGACCCGCGGGAGTACGGCGAGGCGCCAGAACGCCTCGACATCGCCCGGGAGTTCGGGCGCGGCGACGGCCACCTGGCGTTCGGCCACGGCGCGCACTACTGCCTGGGCGCGGCCCTCGGCCGGCTGGTCACCTCGGTGGTGCTGGACCAGGTGCTGATCCGGCGACCGGAGGCGGCGCTCGGGGTCGCGCGGGACGGGCTGGAGTTCGGCCACTGGCCGGCCGACGGCTTCCACCTGCTGCGGCTGCCGGTGCGGCTCTGAGCGGGCGCCGGCGTGCCGGGGCCCGTTCTGGGTTCCGCGCTCAGCCGCCCACCAGCCGGCGCGCCTCGGCCGCCAGGGCGGACCGGTCCGCCGGCGCGGACCCGGCCGACCCGTACGCGGCCACCGCCCGGCGGTACTCCGCCGGGTCGGCCCGCTCCGCGCCCGCCCGGGCCGCCGCCGAGCCCATGGTCGGCTGGAAGGTGCGCAGGCAGCGGAACCGCTCGGCCAGCACGACCAGCCGTACGCCCGTCCGGGTCCGCTCGGGATCGCCTTCACGGCCGCCCCGGTCCAGCGCCACCAGGCCGAGCGCGAGCAGCAGCGCCCCCGCGAGCGGGCCCTCCACCAACGCGGCTGGCCGGCCCAGCAGTTCGACCAGCCGCTCCGGGAGGGAAGCCGCCAGGGCGGCCACCCGCTCCGACTCGCCGTACCGGGCGTGCGCGGCCACGCAGGCCGCCATCGGCTCCAGCGCCCAGGACGGCTCGGCGGGCGGCTCCGCGGCCCTGGCGAGCAGCTCGGCGGAGCGCCGCCACAGCGCCAGACCGGCATCCACCTCGCCCCGGGCGAGGGCGAGTTCGGCCCGGACGCCCAGCTCGGGGGCGGGCAGCTCGGCGGCCTCCGCGGGCTGGTGCCGCACCGCCAGCTCCAGCCAGTGCTCGGCGCCGTCCGGGTCCCCGGCCTGCAAGCTGCCGATCACCATGCCCCAGCGCAGGCCCAGCATGTCGTTCCAGTCGCCGAGCCGGTCCAGCTCCGCCATCGCCGCGCCCAGCAGCGGCAGGGCCTCGGCGCCCCGCTCGCCCTGTAGATGCAGCTCGCCGAGCCGGGCGAGCGCCAGCACCCGCAGCCAGGGCACCGGCAGCGTCTCGAAGGCCGCCAGCGTCCGCCGCGCCGAGGCGGTCGCCCGCTCCATCTCCTGCGCGGCCTCCCAGCGGTAGCCGGCCACCGCCTCGGCCACACCGGCGAGCAGCGGTTCGGGGGCGGCGCACAGGGCCGCCAACAGCCCGCCGCCCGGGGCGCCCACCTCGCCATCGTTCGGGCCGAGCACCTCGGGGACGGCCGCCATCACGGTGGCGATGGCCCGCACCGGGGTGTCCGGCGCGGCCGGGGGCAGCCGCCGCAGGGCGGCGAGCAGCCGCAGCGCGCCGGTGCCGGTGCCGAGCCCGCCGCCCGCGGCGAGCAGGGTGTTGACGGTGCTCAGGGCGGCGAGGGTGCGCACCGGCTCCAGCAGTTCGGGCCCGGGCCGCAGCCGGGAGACCGGGCCGCCGGTGTCCTCGGCGAGGGCGAGCAGCCGGACGTAGTTGCCCTCGGTGGTCCACAGCCCGGCGAGGACGGCGGCGGTCGCGGCGACGGCGGGCCCGTCCCCGGCGGCGAGGGCCAGCCGCAGCGCCCGGACCAGGTTGTCCTGCTCGGCGCGGACCAGCCGCCACTCCGGTACGGCCGCCGGGCCGAACGGGCCGTCGTGGTGGTCGATGCCGAACTCCCGCGCCCAGAGCAGGAACCGGGCGGTGACGGCCTCGTCCTCCGCCGCCTTCGTCCGCTCGACCGCGCCGAACTCCCGGACCGTCTCCAGCATCCGGAACCGTCCCCCGCTCGGGGTGTCGGTCAGGCGCAGCAGCGACTGGTCGACCAGGTCCTCCAGGACGGTCAGGACATCGGGGTCGTCGAGCAGTCGCCCGGCGGCGCGGGCGGTGAAGCCACCGGGGAAGACGGAGAGCGCGCGCAGGGCGGCCCGGCCCGGCGGGTCCAGCAGGTTCCAGCTCCAGTCGACCACGGCTTGCAGGGTGCGGTGGCGCTGCGGCGCGTCCCGGGGCCCGCCGCGCAGCAGGGCGAAGCGGTCGGCCAGCCGGTCGGCGATCTCGGGCACCGCCAGCACCCGTACCCGGGCCGCCGCCAGCTCCAGGGCCAGCGGGAGCCCGTCCAGCCGGGCGCACAGTTCGGCGACCGGGCCGGCCGGCAGCTCGACGTCCGGGCGGGCCGCCCGGGCCCGCTGGGTGAACAGCTCGACGGCGGACACCCGGTCCAACTCCGGTAGCAGGTACACCGATTCGGTGGAGATCCCGAGCGGTGCGCGGCTGGTGGTGAGCACCCGCAGGTCAGGGCGGGCGGCCACCAGCGCGTGCACCAGGTCGGCGACACCGCGCACCACCTGCTCGCAGTTGTCCAGTACCAGCAGCACCGGCCCGGCGGCGAGCGCACCGGCGATCCCCGCCCGGTCGCCCGCGCCGAGGGCGGCGGCCACCGCCCCGGCCACGTCCTGGTCGGCCGCCACTCCGGCCAGCGGCACCAGGTGCACCACCCGCTGCGCCGCCCCGCGCGCCACGGCGGCGGCCACCCGGGTCTTGCCGAGCCCGCCGGGGCCGACCACCGACACCACCCGGGCGGTGCCCAGCAGTTCCGCCACGGCGGCGAGATCGGCCTCCCGGCCGACCAGCGGGTTCGGCTCGTGCGGCACCCCGCGCCGCACCGGAGCCGCCGCACCGCGCAGCAACTCCTGGTGCAGTGCGCGCAGTTCGGGCCCCGGGTCGGCGCCCAGGGTGTCCCGCAGGCCGCGGCGGTAGCGGTCGTACCGGCCGAGCGCGGCCGCCGCCCCGGCCGTCCTGGCCTCGCAGCGCAGCAGCTCCAGCAGCACCTCCTCGTCGCGCGGCTGCCCGGCGGCCTCCTCGGCGAGCGCTTCGACGGCCGCCGCGTGCCGCCCGGTGCGCGCCAGCGCGAGCGCCCGGGCCCGCCGCAACACCCGGTGGGTGCGGGCCCGTTCGGCGCGCAGCGCGGACACCGGATCCGTCCCCTCGGGCTCCGCGGGCGCGGTGTCCCCCTCCCAGAGCTCCAGCCCCGCCTCGGCCTCGGCGAGCGCCCCGGCGTGGTCCCCGGCCCGGGCCTTCTCGGCGCAGGCCGCGGCGTGCAGCAGCACCGCCGAGGCGTCCACCCGTTCCTCCCCGAGCCCCAGCCGGTACCCGGTCGGCGTGCTGACGATCAGCTCCGCCCCGAACTTCGCCCGGGCCCGCGACACCAGCACCTGCAACGCCTTCTCCGGCCGCTCGGGCCGCTCCTCCGGCCACAGCCCGTCCACCAGCCGCCCCCGGCCGCACCCGGCCCGCACCTCCCCGGCCAACAGCGCGAGCAGCCCCCGCAGCCCGGGCGCGGTGACCTCCTCACCCCGGCAGGAGACCGTGGACAGCACGCGCAGCTCGATCGTCACCGCGTCAGGGTAGCGATCGCCCGGTCGTACGTCCGTTCTGATCCCCGGTCAGCGGACGTGGAGCTTGTCCCTCGCTCCTTGTCCCGGAAGGCGGCAGCGCCTACCCTCCCGAGCTATCGATCCGCTAGCTCGCGTCCCCGGGGCCGGTCGACCCCGGGCGGACGCCCGCGCGCTGTGCACCCGGCACAGCCCGCCGACCACGAGGAGCCACGATGACGGGGACCGACCACAGCACCGAGCACCACCGGGACGACACCCGCGGCCACGCGCCCACCGGACAGGTGCCGGCGCAGGCCGAACGACGGCTGCACAGCTCGTCGTTCGGCCGGGCGGCGGTCGCCTACGCCGAGCACCGCCCGGACTACGCGCACGCCGCCGTGCACTGGGCGCTCGAAGCCGCGCCCGGCCCGCGGGTGCTCGACCTCGGCGCCGGAACGGGCAAGCTCACCGCCGCGCTGGTCGCACTGGGCCGCCAGGTCGTCGCGGTCGAGCCCGACCCGGCGATGCTGGCCGAACTGCGCGGCACACTGCCGGACGTCCGCGCACTGGAGGGGAGCGCCGAGGCGATCCCGCTGCCGGACGGGTCGGTCGACGCCGTGGTGTCCGGCAACGCCATGCACTGGTTCGACATGGCCGCCGCCGGGCCCGAGATCGCCAGGGTCCTCGCGCCCGGCGGCGTCCTGGCCGGCCTGTGGAACGTCTTCGACGACGGCATCGCCTGGGTGGCCGGCCTCGCCAGGGTCACCGGCCCCGCCGCCATCGGTCCGCGCGACGTGCCCGGCAGCTGGCGCACCGAGACGGCCCGGATGCACCTGCCCGCGTCGGGCGGCGCCGACGCCTGGTTCGACTCACCGGAACAGGCGGAGTTCCCCCACGGCCAGCGGCGCACCGCCGACTCCCTCGTCGCGACCCTCGCCACGAAGGCGGGCGTCCTGGTCATGCCCGAGCAGGAGCGCGAGACCCTCCTGGAGGCGACCCGCACATACCTCGCCGCCCGACCGGAGACCGGCGACGGCGAGTTCACCCTCCCGATGCTGACCAGCGTCCTGCGCGTCCGCCGAATGTGACGCCCGCCCGCCGCCCGCCGCCGCCCGGGCCCCCACAGCGTCCCGGCGTCCGGCCGGTTCGACCGCCGTGCGGCTGGTCGCGGGCTGGTGGAGAGCCGTTCAATCGGCGCGGAGGGCGCGTTCCGTGATGTTGCGGGCCATGCCTCCGAAGACGGCGCTGTGGAACGGGGCGATGGCCCACCAGTAGGCGTGTCCGGCCAGGCCGTGCGGGTGGAACAGCGCCCGCTGCCGGTAGCGCGCCCCGCGCCCGCCGTCGGGTGTGACGGAGAGTTCGAGCCAGGCAAGCCCGGGCAGGCGCATCTCGGCCCTCAGACGGAGCAGCCGACCGGGTTCGATCTCCTCCACCCGCCAGAAGTCGAGGGAGTCCCCGACCCGCAACCGGGCCGGGTCACGGCGGCCCCGGCGCAGTCCGACGCCGCCGACCGCGCGGTCGAGCCAGCCGCGCAGGGCCCAGGCGAGGGGGAAGGAGTACCAGCCGTTGTCACCGCCGATGCCTTCGATGACCCGCCAGACGGCGGTGACCGACGCGGTGACGGTGCGTTCCCGGATGTCCTGGTAGAGGCTGCCGCCCGCCCAGTCGGGGTCCGTGGGCAGGGGGTCGCTCGGGGCGCCGGGCAGGGAGGCGGAGGACCAGCGGGTGGCGACGTCGGCGTCCTTGATGCGGCGCAGGGCGAGCGTGACGGCCTGGTCGAAGCCGGTCAGCCCGTTCGGCGGGTCCGGGATCCACCCGGCGATGTCGTGCTCGCCGCAGACGACTTCGTGGCGCAGGGACTCGACCAGGGGGCGGGCGATGGAGTTCGGCACCGGGGTCACCAGGCCGACCCAGTGGCTGGAGAGGCGGGGGGTGAGGACGGGCACGGGGACGATCAGGCGGCGGCGCAGTCCGGCCGCGCGCGCGTATCGCCGCATCATCTGCTGGTAGTCGAGGACGTCGGGGCCGCCGATGTCGAAGGTGCGGTTCACCTCGGGTGGCAGGTCGGCGGCGGCGGCGAGGTAGCCCAGGACGTCGCGGACGGCGATGGGCTGGATACGGGTCGACACCCAGCGAGGGGTGACCATCGCGGGCAGGCGTTCGGTGAGGTAGCGGAGCATTTCGAAGGAGGCGCTGCCGGAGCCGATGATCACGGCGGCGCGCAGCTCGGCGGTCGGGACGCCGCTGGAGCGCAGGATGCGTCCGACCTCGGCGCGGGACCTCAGGTGGGGTGACAGGTCCGCTTCCGGCACCGCGGTGGGCACGAGGCCGCCGAGGTAGACGATCCGGGTGACGCCGGCGGCCGCGGCGGCGGCCCCGAAGGCTCGCGCGGCTTCCCGGTCGGTGGTCTCGAAGGAGGGTCCGGTGCCGAGGGAGTGGACGAGGTAGTAGGCGGCGTCGACGCCGTCGAGGGCCCCCTGGAGGGTTTCGGGCCGGGTCACGTCGCCGGGGACGACGTCGACGTCGGCCCGCCACGGCTGGTCCCGCAGCCGGTCGGGGTCGCGCACCAGGCAGCGCACGGAGTGCCCGCGCGCGAGCAGGTCGGGCACCAGACGGCCGCCGATGTAGCCGCTCGCGCCGGTCACCAGGCAGCGCTTCGAGTCGGGTCGCAAGGCGTTCATCTCGGCTCCTCGTCCGACGTCAAGGGTGTCGGGTCCGGCCGGTGCCCGGACCGACGGGACCAGGATCCCGCCTTGCTTCCGGAGCCCGCGACCGGGTGGACCGGCGGGCCCGTCGGCCGGTCCTGGCGTTCGCCCGCGCCGAGGACCGGCCGGCCGTGCTGGAACCGGGCCGTGAGGTCCTCGGGCGCGACGATCGGGGGCGGGTAGTCTCCGTCGAGGAGCCAGGGGCGGTGGACGGACGGCCCGGGCAGGTGGGCCAGTTCGGGCACCCACCGGCGTACGTAGTCGCCCGTGGGGTCGTAGCGGTCGGCCTGGCGCAGCGGGTTGAGGACCCGGTTGGGGCGGGTGTCGGTGCCGGTGCCGGCGACCCACTGCCAGTTGAGCTGGTTGACGGCGATGTCGCCGTCGACGAGCAGGGAGAGGAAGTGGGCGGCTCCGATCCGCCAGTCGAGGTAGAGCGACTTGGTGAGGAAGCTTGCCGTCAGCAGGCGGGCCCGGTTGTGCATCCAGCCCTCTTCGGCGAGCTGGCGCATCCCGGCGTCGATGATCGGGTAGCCGGTGCGGCCCTGCCGCCAGGCCTCGGCCTCGCGCTCGTCGTGGTGCCAGTGGTCGTCCCGGGTGCGGTAGTCGCGGTGTGCGGCGTCGGGGCGGGCGGCGAGGACCTGGTGGTGGAAGTCGCGCCAGGCGAGCTGCCGGACGAAGGCCTCCGCTCCGGGCCCGCCGCGCTGGAGCGCGCCTGCCGTCAGCTCGGTGGCCGACAGGCAGCCGAAGTGCAGGTACGGGGAGAGCCGGGAAGTGGCGTCGGCCGCCAGATCGTCATGGACGTCGGCGTACGCGTCCACGTCCCAGCGACGCCGGAGTTCCCGGCCCGCTCTCTCGCCACCGTGCGGCAGGGAAGGCGAGAGCGGGCCCCTGAACACGAGGTTCTCGCTGCCGATGCCGTCCGGCGTGCGGATCACCCGGGGCGCGGCCAGGACGCTGCGGTGGGGGGCCTGCCGCCAGGCGCGGTGGTACGGGGTGAAGACCGCGTAGTGGTCGCGGCCGGCCGGCGCGACACGCCCAGGTGGAAGGACGGTCACGGAGGCGTCGTGGACGTGCAGGCGGTTGCCGAGCACGGCGCGCAGCCGTGCCTCGCGACGGTGGGCGAAGGCGCTGACGCCCGCGGCGACGTGGACCGTCCCGGCGCCGGCCTCGGCGGCCACCTTGGCGGTCTGCTCGGCGGGCTCGCCGCGCCGCACGACCAGCCGGGAGCCGGCCCGGCGCAGCGAGGCGTCCAGGTCGGCGAGGCAGTCGGACAGGAAGGCGAGCCGGTTGGGGGCGGCGAACCCGGCGCCCTCGACGGCGGGATCGAGGACGAACAGCGGCACGACCTGGTCGGCCGCGGTGTGGGCGGCGTGCAGGACCGGGTTGTCGTGCAGGCGCAGGTCCTGGGTGAACAGGGCGATGGAGACGGTCACGGGCGGTGCCTCGCAGGGAGTGCGGTCGGGGTGGTCGGGTGTCGGCGCGTGGCAGGGGCGCGAACCCGCCGGTGCGGGCCGCGGACTCGGCCCGGCCGGGCCGTTGCGCCCCGAGCAGGCCCGGGACAGGGGACGGGACGGTGGGTCGGTGGTGGGACTTCAGGCCGTGACGGCCTGCTCCAGGAGGTCGACGGCGTCCGCGAGGGTGCGGGGGCGGGCTGCGCCGGCCCGGGGCTGGTCGCGGGCCCAACCGGGACCGGCGGCCACGACCAAGGCTCCGCCGCGGGCGCCGCGCGGGCCCCACACCCTGTCGCCGACCCTGCGCACCAGCTCGCGGTCCGCGGTGTGCTGGTCCTGGGACCAGATCATCACGGCCGACGGCCCGATCCGGTGGACGGCGTCGAGCAGGGCCCGGGGCGGGACGGCCGCGCCCAGTATGCGAAAGGGGACCCCGCGCTCCGTGAGCGCTGCGGCCGTGGCCTCGATGGCGAGGGTGTGCAGTTCGAGGGGCGTCGCCGTCAGGAGGACGGGCCTCACCTGGCGGGCGGCGGGCCCGCCGACGGCCACGCCCCGCAGAGCGCTGGAGACGTGCCAGGACAGCAGGTGCTCGACCTCGACGTACTGCTCGCCGTCCGCCGCCCACCTGCGGCCCGCGGCGCGCAGCGCGGGCATCATGACCTCCGTCCACGCGTCGACCACCCCGAGCGCGTCCACCGCTTCCCGCAGGATCCGGGCGACCTCCGGCCCGTCCAGCCGCACCGCCGCCCGGGTCAGGCCCCGGCACTCAGGGCGCACCGCTTTGACCCGCGAGGCGTGGCTTCCGCCCGGACCGTGCCCGAGCCGCCCGCCGCCCTGTGAGTCCGTTCGCGGCTCGGGGAGAGCGCGTCGCGGGCTGTCCTGGTGTACGGAGACGTCGCGCTCGGCCAGGGCCGCCCGTGCCGCCTCGCCCGGAGGCACCCCGCGTGCCGTCAGCCGGCACATCGTCTCCAGGACGTCGATGTCCCGGGGGCTCCAGCGGCGGTGGTGTCCGGCCTCCCGATGGGCAGGGCCGATGCCGTAGCGGCGTTCCCAGGAGCGGACCGTCGTGGGTGACACACCCAGCCGCTGGGCCACGCGGCCGGTCGGAAGCCCGACATCGTCCACCGGCTCGGGTGCCGGGTCCGGGTCTCCGGATCGCGCTCCGATCCGCCGGCCGGGGCCTCGGCCGGCCGATGAGGTCACCATCCTGCGGTCCTCCCCACGGCGAACCCCGCGCGGCACACCGCCACGGCGGCGATGACCGGCAGCGGGCTCCGGCCCGACCGGGCCGTGTGCGGCTCGGCCGGCTCCGGAGTGGAGACGCCCGCGCACGGCGACGCCTCGCACTCGGGCGTCCCGGTGGGCGGGCTCGCGGGAGCGGGGCGCTCCCGGGCGGGGAACTGTCGGCCGATGGTCACGCGCACAGCCTCCCCGTCGACGGCGCGCAGGTCCACCCGTCCCGGATGGACGCCGGCACGGACCGGACCACCGGAGGCCGCGGGTGGAAGGCGACTCCGTACACGGGTGCGGCAACCGTACGGTGGAGCGCCTCGGACGCGCCTTCGTCGCCGTGCGCCGACAGGTCCAGGAGACGACTCAGGTCTGCGGCACCCGGCACTTGCCTGCCGCCGAGATCCAGGTCGGAACGGGTTCGGATGAGCGAGGTCACGCGGCCACGGTGCAGCGGTTCAGCACCGATGGCCCAGTCGAATCGTTTGTGCAGCGTTTTCCGAGGGGAACCAGACCTGCCGGACGGTGCGGCACCGCCGGCCCCGGCGGAGACGACACCACGGAGTCCCGTGCCCCTCGCCCTCGAACACCGGCGGGCACCGCCGCGGTCCGCGATCCCCCGGCGGTATCCCAGAACTCTGGGATACCGCCGGCAGCGGCCGACATCCAGCATCAGTACGGACGATCCCGCCGGCGCACGGGCGCCGCGTAGGTGGAGCCAGCTCTGGAGCCGTCCATGACCACCTTGTTCGAGTCCACCGTCCCCCAGCCGGAGCCCGCGGACCACCGGGCCGTCGCGGGCGAGCTGTTCGGGCGGGCACGTGAGACGGCCGAGTTGCTGCGGCTGCTCGCCGACCCCACCGTGCCCGGCGTGCTGCTGCACGGCCTTCCGGGCAGCGGCAAGACCCGGCTGGCGTACGCGGTCGCCGAGCAGTACCGAGCGATGGGCGGCACGACCAGAACTCCCTGTCAGGCTCCGTTACTGACTGTCGATCAGATCGAACCGGACGAGTATCCGGCACTGCTGACCCGGTGCGCCTCGAGTGGGGCGAAGCTGCTCGCGACCGGTCGCCTGCCAAGCACCGGCACCGATGTGGCGTACCGGGTGGACCCACTGGCCGTTCCGGTCGACTGGTCGCCGATCGACCTGGACGCCTTCTGCCGCATCCCCTCGGTCCAGGTCTTCACGGCCGCCCGGCAGGCCTGGAGCCCGTGCTTCACGGTGACCGCCCGGAACCAGCAGGCCGTAGGCCGGATCTGCGTGGAACTCCGGGGACTGCCAGGGGCGTTGGTGATCGCGGCCCGGGTGGCGGCACTGGAGGGCATCGGCACCGTGCTGGCCGCATTCGGCGGGGCGGGAGGAGACGGACCCGCAGGAGGCAGGATTCCGGGCGGCGGGGTGGCCCCCTGCGCCTCGCCGGCCGGCCCACCGGCGGGACGAGCGGCGAGGCGACCAGCGGGGCGGGGCGGCCCGCTGGTCGCCGACGAGGCGCGGCTGCTGTCCTGCACGCCGCTGTTCGTCGGCGGGTTCGGACCCGAGGCACTTCGGGCGGTGTCCGGGATCGCGCCGAGCGCCTTCCCCGCGGCGCTCGAAGCCCTGCTCGGTCGGCAGTCGCTGACGCTCGAGGACCGGCCGTCCGGCCGGTTGGCCGGTGCGGCCGAAACGCGACTTCATGTGCCGTTCGACGGCCTGCCCGAGGCCCGGCCCGCCTACGGTACGTCCGCCGCCCTCATACTCCGCCACGCGCGCTACTACGCCCGGCTCGCGGCCCGGGCCGTCGGTCGGCTGGCCGCCGGTGACCAGCGGACTGCCCTGCTCGCCCTGCGCGTCGAGGAGGCCAACCTCCGCTTGGCGGTCGACACCCTGACCGGCCACGGGCTCACTGCCGAGGCCCTCGACCTGATGGAGCGGTTGCTCGCCCACGCCCGCGTCGTCGGCCTCGGCCCGGCCTGGACCGACCGGGACGCCGCGCTGCTCGGCTCCACCAGTGCCACCGGTGAGCGGGCGCGCGTCCGGCTGGCGCTGATCCGTGCCGAAGCCCGACTGCTCGACGGCGACCACGAGTCGGCGACTGTCCTGCTGGACGAGACCGAGGCAGCCTCAGCAGAGTCGGACCGATGTCGGACCACATCCGATGCCCCCTCCACGGCGGCCCGACTCCTGCGACTGCGGGGCCTGACCGGGTTCGACCGTGACCCCGCCCGAACCCTCGCCGCACTCACTCGGGCGGCAGAGCTCCTCCGCGAAGCCGACGACGAACCGGCGGCCCTGCGCGTCGAGTTGGAGGCCGCCCTGGCCGAGCTTCGGCTCGGTCGAACCGGTCCCGGCAGCGCGCTGGCGGACCGGGTGCTGACCGCGGCGCGGCACCGGGGGGACGCGCTGCTGGCCGGCACGGCCCTGCTCCACCTGGGCCTGCTCGCCGCCGCCGGCGGCGATCCGTCCGCGTCCCGCGCCCACTACGTCGAGGGGCTGGCCCAGCTGCGCCCGCTCGGCGCCGTCGCCACGCTCGGCGCGCTGGTCGGCCTGGCCGCGAGTCCGCTGCGCCCCGCAGCGGCGCGGGCGACCGACGCCGCCCGACTGCTGGGCAGCTTCCATCCGGGGCGGGCCGGCATTCCCGGCGACCCCGCGGATCCCGATCTGGCCACCGCCCGGCTGCTCCCCGGCATCCGCCGCCGGCTCACCGAGGACGAGTTCACCCACGCACTGGCAACCGGCGCGGCCACCGCGCTCCCGGACCTGCTCTGCTCCCTCGGCGAGCCGGACTCCACCGGGACCCCGCCGAAGAGGGAGCTGACGAATCGTCAGTTCCAGGTCTCGCTACTGGTGGCCGACGGACTGAGCAACCACCAGATCGCACGTCGCCTGGGCATCTCGGAGTGGACCGTGGTCAACCACCTCCGCGAGGCGATGCGGCGGTTGCAGTGCTCCTCGCGGGTCGGCGTCGCCGGCTGGGTGCACCGCTCCGGCCGGCGGCCGGGCCCCGCTCACGGCGCGAAGCGGGGATGGTACGACGATCCGTTCGAGGCCTCCTGACCCGGCGGGAGGGCCCGCCGCCCGGGCTTCCGCCGACTCGGCTCCCAGGTCGGCCGATCCGTACACCATCCGGCTGCGCGTCCGGGACCGCTCGGGGCGCCTAGCGGAGCCCGGTGAGGGTCGCCACCCGGTCGAAGCGGCCGTCGATGGCCTCGTCCCCGTGGTGCACGACGAGCAGGGCGCGCCCCTCGGTCCGCTCCCGAAGCACCCGGAACACCAGCTCCCTGCCGCCGTCGTCGAGGTTCGCGAACGGCTCGTCGGCCAGGTACACGTCCGCGTCCTCGTGCAGGAGCACGGCGACCCCGACCCGCTGACGCTGGCCGGACGACAGGTCCGAGGGCAGCTGGTCGGCCAGGCCGTCCAGACCCATCGCGGCGCGCAGCCGCTCGTCGGCGACCAGTTCGCGCACCGGCAGCGGAGGCAGGTGCACCGGGGCGGTCAGGCTCGCCACCCGGGGCGGCAGGGTGACCGCCCCGGCGTCGGGGGCGAGGGTCCCGGCCATGACGTGCAGGAGCGTGGTCTTCCCGCAACCGTTGGGGCCGCGGAGCAGCACGCGCTCGCCGACGCGCAGGTCGAACTCGTCGATCGACACCTTGGCCCCCTCGCCGTACCCGATCCGGACCCCGCGGACCCGCACCAGGGCCCCCTCCTCGTAGTACGGGGCCTGCCCGGACTCCCGCAGGGACTCGATCCGCTTGAGGACCGCGTTGCTCCGGCGGGCCTGCGGAATCATGTTGACGAGGTCGAAGATCCCGGTCACCGCCCGCCACAGCGAGTTCACGAAGGCGAGGAAGCTGCCGAACGACATCCGCCCGGCGAAGACGAAGAAGGCTCCGGTGATCATCGAGGCGGTGTCCGACAGGTTCATCACCAGGTCGCTGAGGGTTCGCTGCCGCTGTGACAGCCGGAAGTTGACGAAGGTGAGGTCGAGGAACCCGCGCAGCGCGTCCCGGTTCACCGTGCGGGTGCCCGGCAGCAGCGACGGCAGTCCGCGCAGGGCGGGGAAGGACTCCAGCGTGCGGGTCAGCGTGTTGATGTACCGCGCCTCCGCCTCGCGTTCGGGCCCGGTGTTCTGCTCGATCCGCCTGCCGAGCCGGTTGCTCACGAGCACCAGCGGCGGCACGATCACCAGCAGGATGAGGCTGGCCTGCCAGGACAGGTAGAACAGCACGCCGAGGAAGGCGACCGACGCGACCGCCTGGCGTGCGATGCGGAGGGAGACGTCGATGGCCGGCAGGACGCCCTGGGCGACGTCGTTGTGGATGCGGCTGACGTACGAGGCGTTCCCCGCCTTCGCCACCTCTCGGCCGTCCAGGCCCAGCGTGCGGCTCAGCAACTCCGTCTCCAGCACCAGCGTGAACGCGTTCTCGAGGCGCTTGCGCCAACAGGCGACGCAGTAGTCCGTGATGGTGAGGGTCAGTCCGAACAGGAGGTACCCGAGGCCGAGGACGAGGAACCTGCGGAAGTCGGCGGTCAGGATCGCCTGGTCGAACAGGGCCTTGAGCAGCAGGGGGTGCAGCAGGGCCTCGAGCCCGCCCGTGGTGGCCTCGGCGACGAGGACCACCACGAACGGGGCCCGGTGGCCCCGCAAGGTACGCCACAACTGGTTGTTCACCGCGCCGCCTCGTCCAGCAGGAAGTCGGCGGTGCCTCCGGTGTTCACCCGGTGGAGCACCCGCAGCAGGCCCGCCGACCCGGTCAGGTAGTCGCAGGAGCAGCGCAGCAGCCCCTCACCGGGAAGACCCAGCGGGGTCCGGCCGTCCTGGCGCGGCAGACCGAAGCGCTCGGCGGGCTCGAACAGGAACACCTTCCGGACGGTGTCGAGCTGCGTCAGCGCCTTGTCGCGGTAGGAGCGGTCGCCGGTGAACTCGGCCGCGTCGAGCAGCGCGTCGGCGATCCCGCTCATGCCGAAGGCGTACCCGGGCAGCACCGAGTAGCGGACGTCCAGCCCGCGCAGAACGGCGCGTGCCGCGTCCAGGTCGCCGTAGCGCAACAGCACCTGCGCCACGCCCGCGGACCCGACCTCGATGTACGGCTCCATGGTTCCCTCGTGCTCGAACATGATCGGGCCCGCGCCGTCCAGGGGCTTGGCGTGGGCCATCTCCCAGGCGAGCGCCTGCCGTCCGAGGCGCAGGTGGCGCTCCTCTCCCGTGACCTGGTGCATGCGCAGCAGGAACATCGCGACGCCGGCCTGTCCGAAGCCGAGGCCGGTCATCGGCCCCTCGGCGGCGAACTCGTTCACCCAGTAGGCTCGTTCGCCGTCGTGCCGCACCGTGTCGTGCAGGGCTCGCGCGCAGTCCCGTGCCGCGGCGAGATCGCGCGGGTCGCGGCCCTGCAGGAAGAAGCGCAGGTTCGTCATCCCCACTCCGGCGAGGCCGTAGTAGAAGGTGTGGTCGCCCTGCTCCACCGCGCGCCGGTTGGCCTGGGCCAGCAGCTGCCCGGCCTCGGTCCCGAACCCGAGCGAGTCGGCCGCCCAGGCGATGCCGGCCAGGCCGTTCATGAGACCGTCCGGGTACTCCGCGCTGTCGATGTCGGCCAGCTTGCCGCCGAGCCAGTCGCGCCATTCGGGCCGGATCGCGATGCCGGAGGAGTGCAGCGCCCACAGCACGCCGCTCGCCCCGAAGCCGAGGCTCAGCGGGTTGGTGACGTGCGCGAAGGGGTCCACGGGGAAGAGCGTGCCCCGGCCGGTGTCGGCGACGGCCTCGACGAACGCGGCCACCCCGGTCTCCGCCTCCACCAGTCCGAGCCGTTCCTCGACGACCGGCCGCGCCGGGAGGGCCTCGACCTGGTCGAGCAGGTCCGCCTCGTGTTCCAGGGCGTCGAGCACGTCGGTGAGGCCGATCCGGTCCCCGGCCAGGTCGGTGATCAACCGGTGGACGCGCTCCGGCCAGCCCAGGCCCTCGGTGATGAAGATCCGGTACAGGTCGAGCACGTCCTCGCGCAGGTACGACATCGCCGCGATCGGGAAGACGAAGTACGCCATGGTGGACGCCAGGGCGTAGCGGTCGCCCTCCGGCCCGAACGCCCTGAAGCCGTCGCGGGAGAGGCTGAACCCCGGTGTGAAGAGTTCGACCGGCTGCTCCAGCTCCGCTTCGCCGCTCCCGCCGTCGCCGTCGGTACCACCGTCGCCGTCGGTCCCGGCCAGCCGGCAGGCTTCCAGGTCGACGATGGTCACCTCCAAGGTGTCCGGGTCGACGAGCAGGTTCGAGGCGGTGAAGTCGGCGAGGATCACCCCGCGGTCGTGCGCGGCCTGGATCGCGCGGGCCAGCCCGCGGAAGACCGCGAGGAAGATCCGCAGGTACTCCCGCGACCGCTCGATGTCGAACCCCGGCCGCGCGAGCGGGTTGCGTTCGAGCAGCACCGAGCGGAGGTCGGAGCTGTCGATGAACTCCTCGGCGATGAAGTGGTGCTCCCAGTGGCGGAACTTCGCGATCGGAGCCGGGTACGAGCCGGTGTCGGCCAGCCGGTTCAGGAACATCCACTCGCGGCCGAGGATGTCCACGGCGTCGTGGTTCCGACGGGGGTTGACGTTGGTGTGCGGACGGGCCTCCTTGAGCAGCACCGGCCGGTCGTCGTTCGCCGTGTCCTCGGCCGTGTACACGCCGCCGCTGTTGGAGAACTGGATCGCCCCGGTCACCCGGAACCGGCCCCCGAGCAGGCCGTCGTCCTCCTCCTCGTCCGCGGGCTTCCAGTCGTCGAACGGCCAGGGCACCCAGTCGGGCCGGGCCCGCCCCAGGCCCCGGTCGTCGGGGACGGGACCGTCCGGTCCGAGGATCCGCGGGTGCCGGCGGCCGAGGACGTCGACGGTGTGGGTGTCGAGGAACTGGCCGTAACGGAAGTACAGCGCCTTGCTGTCCCGGTACCGCAGGTCCGACAGGACGTAGGCGCCCTCGTAGCCTTCCAGGAGTCCGGCCAGGTCGGCCAGGACGGCCCTGAACTCGTCGTCGTCGCGCGGGTAGACGGTGACGAGCTTGCCGCCGCTTCCCCGGGACATCGACTTGGAGTTGAGCATCTCGAAGATGTTGATGTCGAGGGCTATCTTGAAGTCGGTCCCGCGTTCCGTCAGGTATCCGACCACCGAGGCGGCGACCTCGCGCACGTGACGGCAGCTCGCCGACACATGGATCTTCCAGCCCTGCGCCGGCAGGTCCGGGCTGGGCCGATGGCTCCACCAGATGCCGCTGCGGACGAACCGCGCCCGCAGCGGCTCGTCGAGCCCGGCGAGGAAGTGGTCCGCGCTCGGTTCGTACGAGACGTCGAGCGGGTCGAAGAACAGCGTGTCGTTCCACGCGAAGAGGAAGCGGTAGACCCATCGTTCGTTGCGCATGTCAGCCTCTGCGATCGTCCGGGGCGGCCGGTGGAAGCGACAGGGTCCGTGCGGGGGCGCGGCACGCCCCCCCGCACGGACCCTTCCGGCTACGGCTTGCCGGGCTCGCTGGGCTTGCAGCAGGCGCTGCTGCTGCTCGTCAGGCTGAGGACTGCCACGGCGCTCATCTTGACGCGGGCCTCGATGTTCTGGAGCTTGAGGACACTCATTCGGGTCGTCTCCTGGGAGATCGAGTGCGCGGGACGCGCAGCGAGGGTGGGATTCGCACCGGCCGGTGGTCGGTACGAGCCCGGACCGTGGTGCCTCCGCGGACCGGGTGATGGAGAGTCTGGTCGCGGCGCTCCGGGTGCCGGTAGGGGCTGATAGTTGTCATGGTCTTCCGACCGGCTCGGCCGCAGACTGAAAAGCTGTTGTCCTTCCGGGCCCCGGGCGCGACGGAGGCGGGGCCCGCGATTCGTCCTCGCGGGCCCCGCCTGGTGTCACGCTGTCATCTGTGCCGGCAGCAGTGCTCGTTGCCGTTGACGAGGGTGTGCCCCTCGGTGCTGCTGCGGCGTTCTGATCAGGGGTCCACCGTCACGGTGATGGTCTCGGGGTTGGCACTGTTGTCCTGGTACACCGAGTCACCGCTGTAGACGGCGGTGATGGTGTGGGTGCCCGCGGTGCGGAAGGCGGTGACCGTCCCGCCGGCGGCGCACGCGCCGAGGGAGAGGATCAGGCGTCCCGTGCCGAGGGTCGTCCCGGTGGTGGTGTCGGTGAACGTGACGGTTCCGGTCGGCCTGGTCGTGGAGCCCGCGCCGGGGCAGACGATGTCGCTGAGCACGACCGGCGAGCCGGTCCGGGTGCGCTGGGGCATCGCGGTCAGGGTCGTGGTGATCGGCTTGCCCACGGTGTAGCTGATGACCACCTGGCCGTTGTGGTTCGCCGTCCCGATCGTCGAGGCCGCATAGGACGTCCCGGTGCCCGACGGGGTCGCGAAGCTGCTTCCCCCACCGCCACCGCCGCCGCTCGCCTCCGTGCCGGTGTTGTTGACGGCAGCGCTGCCGCCGCCCCCGCCGGCGAAGTAGCCGCCGCCACCGCCACCGCCCGCACCGGTGGCGGTGGCGGCACAGCCGCCGTCGATCGCTCCGCCGGCGCCGCCGGTGCCGATCGTGGTGCCGGCGAACCCGCCTCCCGGCCCACCCGGCGTGGCGCTACAGAACGAGACGGCGCCGGCGGCCCCGCCCGCACCGCCCGTGGTCGTACTGGTGCTGCCGCCGCCCCCGCCGTGCCCCGCCGCGGCCCCGGGGCCGGTGGCGCTTCCCGTGGTACC
The DNA here is from genome assembly GCF_053598475.1 of Kitasatospora sp. NPDC001119. Taxonomy (NCBI): domain Bacteria; kingdom Bacillati; phylum Actinomycetota; class Actinomycetes; order Kitasatosporales; family Streptomycetaceae; genus Kitasatospora; species Kitasatospora sp. NPDC001119. The sequence goes on along the minus strand of NZ_JBSFKI010000068.1, from coordinate 3,295 downwards.
GCCGGTGGCATCGGGCGTCGTCCCGCCGTTGCCCCCGTTGCCACCCGACAGGCCGCTCCCGGTGCCCCCTGCGGCACCGCCGCCGCCGGCGACCACCAGGAAGGAGCCCACGCTGACACTGGAAGCCCCGCCCCCGCCCGGCCCTTCCGCCCGGAACCCGGTGGCCGAGATGCCCCCACCCGGAGCGCCGCCGTTGAACCCGCCGGCACCCCCCGAACCCGTGCCGTTGCAGCCCTTGCCGCCCGTACCGCCGACATTGACGGTGACCGTCGTCGGCGCGGTGGTCTGCGGGAGAGTGGTGACGACCCGCGCCCCCGTCCCGCCCGTCCCCGTGACGGAACAGGAGGTGCCGGCGTTGTCGGCACCTCCCGCCCCGTCAGCGGTGATCGTGACCACCGCCTGGGCCGGGATGGTGAGGCTCTGCGGGGCGCCGGTGAAACCGAAGGTGACCACCGGGTCGGCTCCCCGGGTCCGCACCGGGGCGGTGGCCGGCGCGGACTCCGTGGCCGCGGCGGTCGCGGGGCTCAGCCCGGTCCCGGCCAGCGCCACGCACACCCCTGCCACGACCCCGGCCCGCCACCATCGCGCACGGGCCTGGGCGCCTGCCTCTCCTTCGGCGACGGGATGTCCTGGGGCATGGTGTCCGATCACTGCTGTCTCCCGATGGGACGGCTTGAGGTGAGACTTCGGGGTGCTGGATCACGCGCCCCGTGCAGCGGTGGTCCCTGCTCCGGAGCGTGATCAACAGGGACAGCGTGACGACCGGACGGCCCTTGTGCCCCGATTGCTCCGACAGCGGCATGCCACACACCATCACACTGGGCGGTATACGAACTCACTGCGCTGGTCACCGCGCTCCGCCAGGCCGCCCTGTCCTGAAAAACGGTCTCGGCGCGGCCCGACGGCGCCACCACGGTCTCCTGAGCCAGGGCCCGACGGCGCTGCGCCCTGCCACTCCCGCCGCCACGGAGGGACGGCGCCGACCCCGTTCTCCGGTCACGGTCGGGCTTACGGCCACTCTCGCACGCCTGCCCGGACCGGCTCCCGGACACACCCCGCTCGGCCTGGCCGGGGCGACCGCCGTCTCGGCCGCCGCCGCGCTCGGCGGGCACCTGGCCTACCGGCAGGCCGCCGGCCCCGACCGGGCCGCCGCCGTGCCTCGCCTGGCGCCCGCGGACTGGGTCTCCCTCGGCGCGGTGGAGGACTTCCCGGAGGGGAAGCCCGTGCGGGCGACGGCCGGCGAACTGGCCGTGGTCGTGGTCCGCGAGGGCGACCGCTGCCACGTGCTGGCCGAGCGCTGCGCCCACCTGTCCGGGCCGCTCTCCGAGGGCTCCCTCGTGGAGGGCTGTCTGCGCTGCCCCTGGCACGGCAGCACGTTCCGGCTCCGGGACGGCGAAGTGGTGCACGGCCCGGCCACCGCACCCCAGCCGGCCATGGTGACCCGAGTACTTTCCGGGCATCTGGAGATCCGGCTCCCCGCAGCCGGCTGACCATCCTTCCCGGTCGGAGCGCGCGAGGTCGCGGGCGGGCTCGATTCAGCCCGTGCCGTCCGGGAGGGGTGAGCGAAGCGAGCTGCGTCCGGCCCGCCAGTGGTCGAGCAAGTGGTTCGCGAAGCGCCCGCCGACCACCCCGGCCGCGGCCACGCCGAACGCCACGTCCCTGGCGAACTCGGGCTCGGCCGCGACCAGTTCCTCGATGACCCCGCGGCGCACGAGCTGCTCGTGGACGGCGTCCGCCTCGACGTGCTCGCGGTAGAAGAGGGTGCCGTCCGGGCCGCCGCCGAGCCGTTCCAACGCCGCCGCCAAGCGGGCGGAGCCGGGCGAGGAAGTGATCTCGACGGTCGCGAAGTGCCCGACGGCCGCCCCGCGCATCGCCCGGTGCAGGCCGAAGAGCGTCATCAGGTTGACCACGGCCAGGGTCGGCGCCGGCACGAAGTCCAGGTAGTGCCCGTAGCCGGGGTCGAGGCCGAAGGCGGCCATCATCCGCTCGAAGAGCCGGGCGTGGGCCCGCTCCGGCCGTCCGGCGCCGTACTCGTCGTAGAGGATCGCCGTCAGCACCGCCTGTGCGGGCCCATGGATCCTCGGCAGCATCCACAGCTGCGGGTCCGCCTCCTTGAGGTGGTAGACCGATCGGTGCACCAGGTACTCGCGGGCGTGCCGGCGCTCACCCTCGGCGAGCAGGAAGTGCGACGGGCCGGTGCCGTCGGGCGGCTCGGTGAGCAGTGCTTCGAACGCGTCCCGCAAGGGCGGCGCGGGCTCCGCCTCCGCACGTACCGCGGCCAGGAACGAGCGCTCCAACCCCTGGCGGAATCTCAGGAGTTCGGGATCCCACTCCCAGTCGTCCAGGACCCCGGGCAGCCCGCGGTCGTGGAGCTCGTAACAGAGGTGCAGGGCCAGCTGGTGGTCCTCGCCCCACGGCTCGTCGAACGGGCCGGGCGGTGTGGGCAGACGGCCCGCTCCGGGCGGTCCGGAGGTGAGCAGGGCCGTCAACGCCGCCGACAGCGGACCGCGCGACGCGGGCAGCGCGTTCACCCTTCCTCCTGGCGGCCGTCGGCGCAGGCACAGAGCACCGCGAAGGCGATGGTCAGGGTCAGCGCCCAGCAGCCCGTGAAGACCCACAGGAACGGCGCCTCGGACGTCCCCAGGCCTGCCCCGAGCAGGCCCAGCGACAGCAGGGCGAGCGCCGGCACGGTCCGCGGCCGCACGCCGCGCAGCACGTCCCAGGCCCGGCCGCGCAGGCGGAACCCGACGACGCGAAGCCTCAGCTCCAGGACGTGGTCCCGGCGCAGCCCCCGCTCGATCCCGCGCAGCTCCACCCGCTCACGCCGATCCATCCGTCCGCCTCCTCGCGCCGCCGTCCCCGTGGTCCGCCGCTGCGGCTACCCGGGTTCCGCGTTCGCTAACGCCCCGGCCCCGCCCGAAGCCGGACGGCCAGCAGACAGGCTCAAGGGCGGGCGGCCTGAAGCCGCACGCCGGAACCGCGGCTCGCCTGGTCGGCCTCAGCCCGATTCCGCCGGCTCCGCGCTGTCGGCCCAGCCGTCGGCGTCCAGGTCGTCCAACTGCTCGCGCAGCAGGGCGAGGGTGGCACTGAGCAGCCGGGAGACGTGCATCTGGGAGACGCCGATCCGCTCGGCTATCCGGGACTGGGTGCAGCCGTCCCAGAAGCGCAGCTTGAGGACGGTCTGCTCGCGTTCGGGCAGGCGGGCCAGCAGCGGGCGGACGGCGGTGCGGAAGTCGGCGAGTTCGATGCCGGGGTCGCAGCCGCCGAGCCGGTCGAGCAGGGCGCTGCCGGTCTC
>NZ_JBSFKI010000067.1:0-33234 GCF_053598475.1 Kitasatospora sp. NPDC001119 | reverse complement strand
TCGATGCAGTTGCGCCCAAGAACGCCGCCCCAGCGCAGTAAGGCAGTCACGAGGCGTCACCGCCCTGGCTTGACAACATCATTGGGAATCTCCCTCTGGTGCCTATCCGGCGGTGATCGATGCGCGTGACCGGCCGCCCCGGCCAGGTGCCTCGTCACCTGGCCGGGGCCGCACGCGGGTGTGCGAACGGAATGGAGGAAAAGGGGTCCGGGACCGCGGGTCAGCCGACCGTCGTCGGGCGCGGCGCCAGGTCGGTCCAGTGCTGCTCGATGTACTCGAGGCAGGCCTTGCGGTCGTTCTCGCCGAAGGCCGTGGTCCAGCCGGCCGGGACCGCGAGCACGTTCGGCCACAGGGAGTGCTGGTTCTGGTCGTTGACCAGGACCAGGTAGCGGCCCTCGGCGTCCTCGAACGGGTTCGTCACAGCGGTTCTCCTTCTGTACGGGATGCACGGGATGCACGGGATGCACAGGACGTGCGGGATGGACGGATCGGACGGATCGGACGTTCACGCAAGCGAAGGGGCGGCGCCCCGTGTCCTACGGGTGGAGGTACGGCCCGGCCGTTTCCGGGAGCCAGACGTCCTCCGGGTCCAGGGCGGCAGGCGTGTACTTGCCCAACGCGCTGATCAGCAGCCGCAGTTCGAAGGCGAGGCAGGCGACCAGCCGGGCGATGCCGTCCTGCGGGTCCTCGTCCGCCGCGAGCAGGGCCGCCCGGCCCAGCCCGACGGCGCGGGCGCCGAGCGCCAGGGCCTTCGCGGCCCGGGCGCCCTCCCACATCCGGCCCGAGGCCAGCAGGCAGTTCGACCTGGACGGCGGCCCCAGCCGGCGCAGGCACTCGCCCAGCGGCAGGCCCACCTGGTCGAGGAAGCTGCTGGGCGCCCAACCGCTGCCGCCCTCGGCGCCGTCCATGGTCACCGAGTCCGCGCCGCTCGCCCAGGCCACGACCGCCGCCTCGTGGATGTCGCGCCCGGGCGGGAGCTTCACCCAGATCCGCGCGCGCGGATAGTTGTTGCGCATGAACCGGATCTGCTGGCGCAGGATCTCCGCCGTGAACGTGCCCGGGCTGCTGGACCGCAGTACCCGGTCGTCCTCGCCCTGCCCGTCGGCGAAGACGCTCTCGTCGGTGCTGTACCGATCCGCCAGCTGCGCCGCCACCGAGCGCTTCAGCACCGTCATCCCGCCGAGCCCGGGCTTGGCGCCCTGCCCCACCTTGAGTTCGAAGGCCAGGCGGCCGGACTCCAGCAGCGCCTTCGCGGCCGGGGCGCTGTAGATCTGGTTCCACACCTCGGCGTCCGCGTCCTCGGTGCTCTGCTGGAACGCCAACCCGCCCATGTCGTCCGGGAGTTCCTGCTCGTAGGCGCGCAGCCGGGCGAGCATGCTGTCGCCGGTGTCGGCGGAGGCGTCGGCGGAACCGCTGCCGGAGGCGCCGGCGAAGCCGTTGGTCGGCACCACGTTCTCGCCGATGACCAGCGGGATGCCCAGGCGTCCGGCCTGGCGGCTGGCCGCCAGGCCCAGTCCGGAGGAGGCGACCTGGGTGGAGCCGAAGGCCGACACGTACACCGGCAGCGACGAGCGGAACCCGCCGATGTCGGTGGCGAGTTCGACGTCGCCGTAGAGCGGTTCGCGGGCCAGGTCGGTGAGCTTCTCCAGCCGCTGGGGCACGAAGACCGGCGGGACCAGGCGCATCGCGTCCAGCGCGTCCCCGCCGCGGGGCGCCGCCGTCCGCGGCTCGCCGCCCGTGCCGCCGGCGCCGAACAGCGTCAGGCCGTAGCCGTCCGTCGAGGGGAACGCGCGGGCGGCGCCCTCCCTGGCCCGGGACCGGATCGCGGCCTCCGGGAACCCCGGGGCGCTCAGCACCCCACTCACGGCGAGACCACCCCGGGGACCTTCGGGAACGGGGTGGCCTGCCAGACCGCGTCCAGCCCGGCGACGTAGCGGGTGAGCCGCTCGATGCCGATCCCGAAGCCGGCGCTGCCCGGGATGCCCTCGCGGACCATCTTCAGGTACCACTCGTACTTGGCCGGGTTCTCGCCGCTCTCCCGCATCCGGGCGATGATCCGCGCGTAGTCGAACTCCCGCTCGCTGCCGCTGATCAGTTCGCCGAAGCCCTCGGGGGCGATGAGGTCGAAGTTGCGCAGGACCTCCGGGCGCTGCGGGTCCTCGCGGTCGTAGAAGCCGCGTGAGCCCTTGGGGTAGTCGACGATGAAGAACGGCGCGTCGGACTTGTGCGAGAGCAGGCCCTCGCCCTGCCAGTCGATCTCGGCGTCGTGGTTCTGCTCGTGGCCCAGCCGTGCCAGCTCGGCCATCGCCTCGCCGTGGCTGATCCGCTCGAAGGGGGTGTCGCGGGTGAGCAGCGGGGTGAAGGCGTCCGCATCGCGGCCGAGGGCGTCCAGGTCGTCGCCCAGCGTCCGCACCACGCGCTCGACCGCCGCGGTCACGATGGACTGCGCCACCCCCATCGCGTCCTGCTGGGTGGCGCCGGCGATCTCCACGTCGAACTGGTGGAACTCCGCCAGGTGGCGGCCGATGTTCGCGGTCTCCAGGGGTTCGAGCCGGACGTTCGGCGCGACGTAGAACACCTTGTCGAAGGCGAGCAGCGACGCCTGCTTGTAGAGGATCGCGCTGGTCATCAGCTTGTAGCGGTGGCCGTAGAAGTCGACGTCCACCTGCTTGGCGCCCCGGCCGCCCGGGTCCGTCACCGGTCCGATGATCGGCGGCAGCAGCTCCACGAACCCCTCGCCGAGGAGTAGTTCGCGGCCCGCCTGGACGATCTGGTTCTGGATCCGCAGCACGGACCGGGTCACGGGGTTCTTGAGGTGGTCCGGCAGTGCACCGGGCCGTGCAGACTCGAACTCGCTGGTCAAGGGGTCTCTTCCTTCGGTTCTCTGGTCCTGCGGTCTCTGGTTCTGCGGTTGTGGCAGGGGGTTCAGCCGGGGATCCCGGGGAGCCGGTCCAGCGTGGTGGCGGCGCGCTCGTCGAACGACCGCGCCACGTGGGACAGGGCCCGGAGCAGGTCCGAGGCGCTCATCGAGCGGTCGCCGGCGGATCGCCCGGACGGCCGGACGGGCAGGGCGCCGGTGTGCGACCAGCGCAGCCGCCCGTCGGACTCGATGTAGCTCCTGGCCCGCCCGGCGTTGTCCGGGTGCAGGCAGTACGGGACGTCCAGCAGTCCCCGGGCGAACGCCTCCACCAGGGCGGCGCCCACGTCCGTGTTCAGGCCGAGGACGGTGTCCACGAGCGCGGTCGCCTCGTCCAGGACCTCGCTGCCCGCCCCGGTGTCGGCCGGCGCCGATCCGCCCGCGTTCTGTGCGGCCAGCGCCGCGATCTCCAGGGCCTCGACGTTCTCCCGGACGGTGGGGATGCGGTGCGCCTCGGCCGCCGTCTTGACGATGAGCCGCTCCGCCCCGGTGCGGACCGCCAGCTCGGCGGCCTGCTCGAGCAGCAGCAGGGCACCGGAGCGGGTGCCGGGGTAGACCCCCATGTAGTTGTAGATCACGATGTGGCGGTCGACGTCCGGCAGCAGCGCGTCGGCGAGCCGGCGCAGGGCCAGCACCGCCTCCCGGTCCTGCTCGGCGTTGGTCTGCTGCGCGTAGCTCAGCGAGATGCTGCGCAGTCCGTGCTGGCGGAAGAACACGCCTTCCAGGACGCTGATCGCCACCAGCAGGCTGGGCGGGCAGAGCTGGCCGAGCATGCAGCCGCCGAAGGTCTCGACGTGCGGTTCGACCTCGCCGTCGCGGGCCCGGACCATCAGCTCGCAGGACCGTTCCCAGTTCCGCACCGCCTCGCGCAGCGGCAGGCGGCCGTACGGCAGGCAGTAGGAGACCGGGCCGCCTTCGGTGGTGTCGAGCCCCGCTTCCAGCGAGGCGGCGATGATGCCGTAGGGGCTGGCCGAGCCGTGCCGCACCTGGACCGGGAAGTCGCGCTCGCGCACGCCCTCCAGCACCCCCCGGTTGGTCGCCGGGGGGTGGGTCCTGATCGGGTACCCGTTGAGGTCGCCGCCGCCGTCGACGGCCCGCCGGGCGTCGGCGAGCTTGCCGAGCCGGGTGTAGCTGTCGAGGGTGATCGTGCCGACCGTGGTGGCGTTGGCCGCCTTGACGGCGACCAGCCCCTCCCGCATGGCCAGCGGGTCGCCGAAGCCCATCCGCGGCTGCACCACCAGGTTGCCCCGGGCGTGCGACCGTCGGACGAAGTCGGCGAACGCGTTGACCGGCGCGTCGTTCATGGCGTGGGGGCGGCGCGGAGCTCCTCCAGGACGCGGCCGGTCCGCCCCGCCTTCACGGCGCCGAGGGCGGAGACGTACCGCTCGAACTCCGGCAGTCCGGCCGACTCGTGGAAGACCGCGGAGAACCCGGCGTCCAGCAGCCGGCGCGTCATGGACTCGCCGCCCCCGCCGCCCGCCCCGGCCTGCAACTGCCGGCCGGTGCCGAGCTTCCCGCCGATGACGATCGGCGTGTCGGCGAGCTCCGGGACGGCGCGCAGCTCCGCGACGGCGGACAGTCCGTCGCTCTCGCCGTGGCCGTTGACGCTGCTGAGCACGATGAGGTCGGGGGCCTCGCGCCGGCACTCCGCCGCCAGTTCCGCGCCCGGCAGGCACGGGCCGAGGTTGCGCACCCGGTGTCCCCAGTCCTCCAGTTGGAGCTGGAGGAAGACGAGGTTCCAGGTGTGGGAGTCCGACTCGGTGCCGCTGACGATCACGTCGAGGGTGGCGTCGGTGCTCACCGCCGGCTCCTCTCGCTCGGGTCGAGGGCGGCGATCCTGGAGGGCAGCGTCTTCCAGACCTCCGGGGTGTAGAAGTGCCCGCCGGGAAGGACGTCGTGGCGGTACTCGCCCAGGGCCAGCGCGCGCCACTGCTCGCCCGCGTTGGCCTCGATGACGTCGTCGTCGGCGCCCGAGAGCATCTGCACGGGCATGCTGACGGTGGCGCCCTCGGTGTACCGGAAGGTGTCCCGGACCCGGATGTCGGCGCGCATCAACTCGACGGCCATCTCCTGGAGTTCGGGGTCCTCCAGGACGTGCGCCGGCATCAGCCCGTGGGTCTTCATCCAGAGCAGCAGGCCGTCGTCGTCGTCCTGCTGGGACGGGAACATGTCGCGGGGCGTCAGCCCGCGGGCGGGCGCGTTGGCCGAGGAGACGACCAGGTTCAGCGGCAGCGGCCCGCCGCCGCTCTCGATCCGCGCGGCGACGTCGAAGGCCATCCAGCCGCCCATGCTGTGCCCGAAGAGCACGTACGGGCCGTCGACGGCGGAGAGCACGGCCGCGGTGGCGTCCTGGGCCAGCTCCTCCCAGTCGGTGGCGAAGTCCTCCAGGAACCTGCCCTCCCGGCCCGGGTAGCAGATCGCCGACAGGGCGATGTCGGCCGGGACGGCGTCGCCCCACAGGTGGTAGGAGGCCGTCCCGCCGCCGCAGAAGCCCAGGCAGATCAGCGTCAGCGCGGCTCCCTCCGGGCGCCGGATGCTGATGACGGTGGTGTCCTGTGCGGTGTTCACTTGCCCTCCGTCCGACGGGACTCCACGAAGGCCGCCAGCCCGCGCAGTTCGGGGTGCTGGTAGACCTCCTTCGTGGACACGGTGATGCCGAACTGCTTCTTCAGCCGGCCGATGACGCGCAGTGCGATGAGCGAGTGGCCGCCCAGCGAGAAGAAGTTGTCCGTGGGGCTGATCCGCGGCCGGCCGAGCACCTCGGACCACACGCCGGCGATCAGGGTCTCGAACTCGCCCTGCGGCTCGTCCCCGGCCTCCTGTCCGCCATCGGCCCACAGGGCCTCGTCCACGGCGGGCAGGGCCCGGTGGTCCACCTTGCCGTTCACGCTCAGCGGCATGGCCTCCAGCGTGACGAAGGCCGACGGGACCATGAACGACGGCAGCAGGCCGCCCAGGTGCTCCTGGAGCTCCCGGGCGTGCGGGGCACTCCCGCCCTCCGGGACGACGTACCCGACCAGCTGGTCGCCGGCGGTCGCGGTGCCGTGCAGGACGACGGCGGCGGTCCTGACCCCCGGGTGCGCGGCGAGCGCGGCCTCGATCTCGCCCAGTTCCACCCGGTAGCCGCGGATCTTGATCTGCCGGTCGACCCGGCCGAGGTAGTCGATGGCGCCGTCCGGGCGCAGCCGCACCCGGTCGCCGGTGCGGTACATCCGGCGGCCGGTGCCGGTCGGATCGGCGACGAACCGCTGCGCGGTCAGCGCGGGCCGGCCGACGTAGCCGGTGGTCACGGAGGGCCCGGCCAGGTAGAGCTCGCCCGGCTCGCCGACGGGCGCGGCGCGCAGGTGCTCGTCGAGCACGTGGGCGGTGAACCCGGGCAGCGGGAGGCCGATGTGCGGGCCCTCGCCGGTGATCCAGCCCGCGGTGGCGTCCACCGTGCACTCGGTGGGGCCGTACAGGTTGATCGCCTCGACCGTCCCGGCGGCGCGGGCCTCGCCCAGCTCCCGCCAGACCTCGGCCGGCACCGGCTCGCCGCCCATGAACAGCCGCAGCACGCGGCCGTCGGCGGTGGGGGCGAGGAGGGCCTCGCGCAGCACCTCCCAGTGCGAGGGCGTCAGGTCCAGGTCGTCGACGGCGTGCTCGTCGAGCAGGGCGCGCAGCACGGCCGGGTCGGTGCGCTCGTTCTCGCCGATCACCACGATGCTGTCGCCCCGGCAGATCCGGGCCCACTGCTGGACGGAGGCGTCGAAGGAGATGCTCGCGTTCCAGGCCACCACGCGCGGCCGGTCGGCGTAGAAGCCGGCGTCCTCGAGGTCCGCGGCGAGCGCGGCCACGCCGCCCCGGGTGGCCTCGACGCCCTTGGGCGTCCCGGTCGAGCCGGAGGTGAAGATCACGTACGCCGGGTCGGCCGGGGCGGCCTGTGCCGCCGGCGCGTCCGCGGCCGGCGCGGCGAGGGCGTCCGCGAGGGTGAGGACGTCGACTCCGGCGGGCCAGGCGGGACCGTTGCCGGGCTCCGCCAGGACGGTCCGCAGGCCGGCGCTCGTCACCATGTGGGTGAGGCGCTCCTGCGGGTAGGCCGGGTCCAGCGGCACGTAGGCGCCGCCGATCCGCCACACGGCGAGCAGGGCGACGACGAGGTCCGCGCCGCGGTGCATGCTGACGCCCACCCGGGCGCCGCGGCCGAGCCCGCGCTCGGCCAGCTTTCCGGCCAACTGCCGTACGTCCTGGTCGAGTTCGGCGAAGGTCAGGGTGCGGTCGGTCCCGCGTACGGCCATCCGGTCCGGGGTCGATTCGACCGCCCGCCGGAAGCGGACCATCGGGTCGACGGGTGCGGTCCGGGCCGCCGGGGCCAGGGGCTCCTCGGTGATGCTCACGCGGCACCGCCGGTCTCCGCCGAGGCCGCCACGGTGGGCCGGCAGTCGTCGAGCTCGACGGGGTTGCCCATCGCGACGACGATCTTCCGGTCGCCCCGGAACGGGTCGCGGCCGTGCGCCGTGAGCACGTTGTCGACGAGCATGACGTCGCCCGGCTGCCAGGCCTGACGCACCGTGGCCTCGGCGTAGGCGGTGTTGATGAGCTCGAGCTCGTCCCGGGTCAGGGGCTTCCCGTCGGCCACGCCGGTTTCGAACGGCAGGCCGTCCGCGCCGAATTCGTCCAGGAGCGTCTCGCGGAGTTCCTCGTCCAATGACCAGGAATTCCAGAAGGCCATGTGGTTGAACCAGACCTCCTCATCGGTGGCCGGGTGCCGGACGATACCAGGCCGCCGCTGCACCGTTTTCAGATTTCCCTCGCCGTCCCAGCGGCAGGAGATCAGGTTCTCCGCGCAGTACTGCTCGACGTCCTCGCGGCGCTCGGTCGCGAATGCCTTTTCCCAGCTCACGGAGATGTGTTCGGAGTAGCTCCGGTGCAGGGTCCAGCCGTGGGAGCGAATGCGCTCGACCAGGGGGGCGGGCAGGTGCCGCAGGACCTCCCGGCAATCCGCCACCGGCGTCGCCCCGCCTTCCTCGGGGGCGATGAGGCAGGCGAACATCAGGAGCCCGGGGAAAGTCAGGGTGTAGCTGTTCTCGTTGTGCATCCGGATCGACTGGGCCGGCGGCAGGTCGGTGGACGAGTAGACGTCGTTGCCGAAGCTGCTGCGCGGCGTCGCCTTCTCCCGGTAGGGCGTCCGCTGCGGGATGAGGACGTCCCGGACGAGCGCGAAGTCCTCGACGGAGGCGACCGGGAGGCCGCGCAGGTACAGCGCGCCGTACCTTTGAAGCGCGGTACGGAGGTCGGGCAGGAGCGCGTTCAGCCACGCGCAGGCCGCTTCGGCGCCTTCGAATCGAGGGACGACCAGGGTCGCCGGCTTGCCCTCCTCGAGGGTCCATTCCAGTTCTTGTGGCGCGGTGCTTGCAGAAGACATGACTCGATGCACCTTCCTCATGACGGAGCGCCACGGCGTGGTTCCGCGGTCGCCCCGGGGCAAGTTGAATCGTGATCAGAACCTCTGACCCGAGAACACGGTCATCGACCCGCGGGGGTCGTCGTGCCGGGTCGCCAGGGAATTCGCGCGGCCCGGTTCAAGGGCCGACATCAGGACGGTTCGGCGGGGTGTCGCTGTTTCCGCCACCGGCGGCAGTGAATGGGCAGCCCAAGAGGCCGGCTCCGCAACGCCCGAAAAGGCGTCGACGAGCCGCTACCCGGGACCGTCAGGCCACCCCTGGCCGCACGTGCGGACTACCGGTACCGTAGCTCCGACCGGAGAACGTCGGGCTGCCGTCCGGCACACCCGCACACCGATCCATTCCCCCCTCCCGAGTGCTCACATTCAGGTGCGGCGGAATCGCGCACCCGGTGTCGTTCCCCCGAGCTGCCGAGGCGGGTGCAGTACTCCCCCATCGCCTCGCATTGACCGTGCACCGCCAATCAGATCACACCAATGCGCCGCCGTGGAAGAAGTAGCAGAGGCAAGTTCGGAATCTTTAATGTCGCATTCACGTCACCGACAGTGACGATTCCCTTACCGTATGGGGCAATTCCCGTGCTGAGGACGACGGGACGCCGCCGTCGCCCGTCCGGCAACGGCGGCAACACCGGTACCAGAAGCCGGAGTTCCGCTTCCGGAACAGCGGCGCCCGGGCCGCCCTCCGGAGCGGGCACGCTCGGGCCCGTCCTCCGGAGCAGCGGCCGGCCCGGGCCCGTCCCTCCCGGCCGGCGCGCTCAGGCCCGCCCGAGGACGCGGTCGACGGCGATCTCGATGACCACCCGGTCCGGGTTGACCCGCGGCTCGCGGTAGCGCTCGGCGTACCGGCGCTCCGCCTCGGCGACCTGCTCGGGCTCCTCGCGCACGACCGCCACGCCCTCCAGGGTCGACCAGCGGGCCCCGGCCACCTGGCAGACCGCGACGCGCAGGCCCTCCGGCCCGGCCACGGCGACGTTGCGGGCCTTGCGGCTGGTGCGGCTGGTGATCACCCGGGCGGTCCCCGTCTCCGGCTGGTACGTCACACCGACCGGCACCACGTGCGGCGTGCCGTCCGGGCGGGTGGTGGTCAGCGTGGAGATGTGCCGTTCCCGCCAGAAGGCGAGGAAGGATTCGTCGAGGTCGCGCGGGTCGTGGGCCATGCCCGCGATCGTACGGCCCCCCGGGGAACGGTCGTTCCCCGGGGGCCGTACGGGCAGCGGTGTCAGTGCCCGCGCGCGATCCACTCCGGCAGGGCCGGGGCCTCGGCGCCGATGGTGGTCGGGTCGCCGTGGCCGGTGCGCACCACGGTCTCGGCCGGGAGCGTCAGCAGCCGCTCGCGGATCGAGTCGACGATCGTCGGGAAGTGCGAGAACGACCGGCCGGTGGCACCGGGGCCGCCCTGGAACAGGGTGTCGCCGGTGAAGACGGTGCCCAGCGCGGGCGCGTACAGGCAGACCGCGCCCGGCGCGTGACCCGGGGTGTGCAGCACCGTCAGCTCGGTGCCCGCCACCTCGATCCGCTGGCCGTCGGCCAGTTCGCCGTCCGGCAGCCGCTCGGGGTGGGTGAGCTTCCACAGCGGCAGGTCGTCCGGGTGCAGCAGGATCGGCGCACCGGTGCGGTCGGCGAGGGCCGGGGCCGCGTCGATGTGGTCGTTGTGCGCGTGGGTGGAGACGATCGCCAGCAGCCGGCGCCCGCCGAGCGCGGCCTCGATGGCCTCGGCGTCGTGCGCGGCGTCGATCACCACCGCCTCCTCGTCGTTCCCGACGATCCAGACGTTGTTCTCCACCTCCCAGCTGCCGCCGTCGAGTTCGAAGGTCCCGGCGGTCACCAGCCGGTCGATCCGCGCGGTCACAGGATCACCACCGAACGGAGGACGTCGCCCTGGTGCATGCGCTCGAAGGCCTGCTCCACGGCGTCCAGCCCGATGGTCTCGGTGACGAAGGCGCCGAGGTCCAGGCGGCCCTGGAGGTAGAGGTCGACGAGCATCGGGAAGTCCCGCGAGGGCAGGCAGTCGCCGTACCAGGAGGACTTCAGCGCGCCGCCGCGGCCGAAGACGTCGAGCAGCGGCAGCTCCAGCGTCATCTCGGGGGTCGGCACGCCGACCAGGACGACGGTGCCGGCCAGGTCGCGGGCGTAGAAGGCCTGCTTGTACGTCTCCGGACGGCCGACCGCCTCGACCACCACGTCCGCGCCGTTGCCGCCGGTCAGCTCGCGGATCGCCTCGACCGCGTCGGTGGCGCGGGAGTTGACGGTGTGGGTGGCGCCCAGCTTGCGGGCGGTCTCCAGCTTGCGGTCGTCGATGTCGACGGCGATGATCTTCGCCGCGCCCGCCAGCCGGGAGCCCATCACGGCCGCGCCGCCGACGCCGCCGCAGCCGATGACCGCGACCGAGTCGCCCCGGCCGACGTTGCCGGTGTTGATCGCGGCGCCGAGGCCCGCCATCACGCCGCAGCCCAGCAGGCCCGCGACGGCCGGCTCGGCCGCCGGGTCCACCTTGGTGCACTGGCCGGCCGCGACCAGGGTCTTCTCGGCGAACGCGCCGATGCCCAGCGCCGGGGACAGCTCGGTGCCGTCCAGCAGCGTCATCCGCTGCTTGGCGTTGTGGGTGTTGAAGCAGTACTGCGGGCGGCCCCGCTTGCACGCGCGACACTGGCCGCACACCGCGCGCCAGTTGAGGACCACGAAGTCACCGGGCTCGACCTCGGTGACGCCCTCGCCGACCGACTCCACGATGCCCGCGGCCTCGTGGCCGAGCAGGAACGGGAACTCGTCGTTGATGCCGCCCTCCCGGTAGTGGAGGTCGGTGTGGCAGACGCCGCACGCCTGGATCCGGACCACCGCCTCACCCGGGCCAGGGTCCGGCACCACGATCGTGGCCACCTCCACGGGCGCGCCCTTGGCGCGCGCGATGACTGCCTTGACCTGCTGGGGCATCCGATTCCACCTCCGTCTGCCGGTGCGGCTCTGCACCGGTCTGACCTGCGACAAACGACTGCAAGACGAACTGCCCACGAAGCGTATCGCCCACCCGGCCGACCACCGGCGGAGCGCCCGGGGCGATCCTCCGCGGCACGGTGTGCTAGGGACCCGCCCCACCCGCCGACGGCCTGTCCGCCGGCGTGGAAGCGGCTCACGACCTCTCCGGTGGCACGTGCCGGCCGGGTATCCGCCGGGGGCCCGGCGACAGTCCGGCGCGGCCGTGGCGGTGGGGGCGCACAGGTGGCACTGAGCGCCCGTCCGTGCGCCTCGAAGTGCCCGGAAAGCACCGGCGTTGGCTGGAAGTGCCGCAGACGGGCGCCCCGCCAGCCACGTACGGTCGTAGCTGAGACGGTCCAAGCGACCACGCTCAGCACACCCGCCCCACCCGTCGGCGCGTGACCCTGCGCCGGCCGCGCCGGATGCGCACCGACCGTGCGCCCCCGCACATTTCGCGCCAGACCCCCGCAATTCCCCCGTAGGAGCCCGACCGAACCCCGGCCCGTGTCGAGCCGCCAGCCGGCCGCATCACCCGTCCCCCGCACCATCCCCGGATTCACCCCCCGTCGGGTCGCGCCCCGCGGCCCACCGTCCTGGAGTCTGGAGTACGGATGTCCACCGAGAACAGTGCGACCAGCGCCGGCACCGCCCCGCTCCCCCCGCTGCACTGCATGCGCCGGCTCGAACCCGGCCCGCCCCGCCTCGCCGCGCTGCCCACCGGCACGCCGGTCTGGCTGGTCAGCCGGCACGCCGACGTGCGCCAGGTGCTGACCGACCCGCGGCTGGGCCGCGCCCCGCTCTACGCGCCGGACGCCCCGCCGGTCACGGTCACGCCCAACATCCTGGACGATCCCCAGAGCATGCTGAACATCGACGGCACCGAGCACCAGCGGCTGCGCCGCACCGTGCAGCGGGCCTTCACCCCGCGCGCGATCGAGCGCTGGCGGCCGTGGGTGGCCTCGGCCGTCGAGTCGCTGATCGACGAGCTGATCGACCACGGCTCCCCCGCCGACATCATCGCGGGCTACTCCCGCCCGCTGCCGGTCGCGGTGATCAGCCGGCTGATGAACCTGGACAACCTGGACAGCAAGCGGCTCGCGCACTGGAGCGACCACGCGCTCTCCGCCACCGCCTACAGCGCCGAGGCGATCGCCACCGCGATGACCGAGTTCGCCGCCTTCGGCTCCGAGGTGATCGCCCAGCGCCGGGCCGCCCCCGGCGAGGACCTGGTCAGCGGCCTGCTCGCGGCCGCCGCCGAGGACGGCTCGATCACCGAGGGCCAGCTGGTCGCGCTGGTCATCGGCCTGGTCGTGGCCGGCCACGAGACCACCATGACCAGCCTCGGCAACGCCCTGGTCTACCTGCTCCAGGACGACCGCGAGGCCTGGCAGCGGCTCGCCTCCGACGAGGCCAGCGCCGTCGCCGCGACCGAGCAGCTGCTGCGCGCCGTCCCGCTCGGCGACCCCCAGGAGCACCTGCCCGGGCTGATGCGCCGCACCGTCGAGGACGTCGAGATCGGCGGCGTGGTCATCCCGGCCGGCAGCGTGGTCGCCGCCGACGCGGCCGCCGCCAACCACGACCCGGAGATCTTCACCGGGGACCTGCGCACCGAGCTGTTCTCCCCGCTGGCCGCTCCCACCCTCACCTTCGGCGCCGGCCCGCACCACTGCCTGGGCGCCTGGCTGGCCCGGATGGAGCTGGAACTCGCCCTGCACCGGCTGGCCCGCCGGCTGCCCGCGCTGCGGCTGGCCGACCCGGTCGAGCGGATCGACTGGCGGCGCGGCCTGCTCACCCGCAGCCCGAACTCCCTGCGGGTGGTCTGGTGACGGGCCGCGCGGACACCGATCCGGTGCTCGTCCGGGTCGACCGGGACCGCTGCATCGGCTCCGGGATGTGCGCCCTCAGCGCCCCCGACTCGCTGGCCCTCGGCGCCGACGGACTGGCCGCGCCGCTGGCCGGGTACGCGGACGGCGGCGCGGAGTTGACGGACGGGCTGAGCGAGGCCGTGGACTACTGCCCGGTCGAGGCGCTCAGCCTCCACTCGGCGCGCGGCGGCTACCGGATCGCCCCGGCGGAGTGACCCGGCGCCGGTGGCGCCCGACCGCGGTCGTTCGCGGCGGGCGTCGCCGGCGCGCTTCCCGAAGCCGCCGGGCCTTCCCGGCACTGTCAACCGATTAGCCGGGCTCATGGGTCGATGAGCTTATCGATCTTGTTCGGCCCCTCCGCCCGCTGGTGGGCTGGCCCTATGACAAACGCCGAAGCCCTCGCCCCACCAGCCGCCCCACCCACCGCGCACCGCTGGCCCCCGGTCCTCGCCGTCGCACTCGCCACCTTCACCGTGGTGTCCTCCGAGATGATGCCGGTCGGCCTGCTCACCCCGATGTCCCACAGCCTCGGGGTCACCGACGGGGTCACCGGCCTCTCCCTCACCATCACCGGCCTGATCGCCGCCGCCCTCTCCCCCTTCGCCCCGCTGCTCGTCGGCGCGCGCGACCGCCGGACCGTCCTGGTCGCCTTCATGCTGCTGCTCGGCCTGGCCGACGCGGTCACCGCGCTGGCGCCGGACTTCGCGGTGCTGGCCGCCGGCCGCGTCCTGCTCGGCGCCGCCATGGGCATCGTCTGGGGCCTCGCCACGAGCGTCGGCCCGCGCCTCGCCGACGGCCCGCGCCTCGCGCTCACCATGACGCTGATCTTCTCCGGCGTCTCCATCGCCTCGGTCCTCGGCGTCCCGCTGGGCACCTACCTGGCCGCGCTGCTCGACTGGCGCGCCGCGTTCTGGGCGCTCGCCCTGCTCGGCGCCGCCTCCGCCGCCGTCCTCGCCGCCACCCTGCCCGCGCTGCCCGTGCACGAGCGCGGACGGCTCGGCGGACTGGCCGGCGCCCTGCGCCACCGGGGCGTCGCCGCCGGGATCGCGATCACCGCGTTCGTCGTGCTCGGACACTTCGCCGGCTACACCTACATCCGCCCGGTCCTCGAAGCCGACGCGGGCCTGAGCACCGGCGTGATCGCCGCCTGCCTGCTGGTGTACGGACTCGCGGGCGTCGCCGGGAACTTCACCCTCGGCCCGCTGTCCGGGCGCCGCCCGAAGACCGCCGTCGCCCTCGCCCTGGCCGCCGTCGCCCTGGCCGCCGCCCTGCTCGCGTACGCCGGCGGCGTCGTCACCGTCCTGCTCGTCCTGGTCGTCTGGGGCGCCTCGTACGGCGGGGTGTCGGTCTCCACCCAGGCCTGGGTCCGCACCGCCGACCCGGCCCGGATCGAGGCCTCGGCGGCGGTCTGGGCGGGCGTGTTCAACGCGGGCATCGCGCTCGGCTCCTTCGCCGGCGGACTGGTCGTCGACCGGGCCGGGAACCGCGCCGTCCTGCTCACCGCGGCCGGGCTGGCGGCCGTCGGACTGCTGATCGCCCTGCTCTCCCGGCCCGACGACCGGCGGCCCTGACGGCGGCCCGATCACCGGCCCGGCCCGCGGCCCGACCGGCCCGTCTGATTCCCTGCGGGCTCAGTCGAGGAGCCCGGCCAGCAGCTCGACGAACCCGGCCGCCAGCCGGTGCGGCCGCCGCTCGTGCTGGACCACCTCCAGCGCCGTCGGCTCCAGCCCGGGCACCGGCAGGAAGCGGATGTCCGGCCGCCGGACGTACGCCGTGCTGCGCTCGCACAGCAGCAGCCCCTGACGGGTGCCGGCCACCATCGACAGGCCCTCCTGGATGGTGGCCGCACCCGCCGGGTAGGCCAGCTCCCGCCCGCCCGGCGTCCGCCGGGGCGCCTGCGCCCACCGCCAGTACTCGGGCGCCGGGCCGCGCGGCTCGATCAGCGGCACCCCGGCCAGCTCCTCCGCGCCCACCCCGTCCGCGCCGTCCGCCCCGCCGAGGCGCCGCTCGGCGGAGACCGCCAGGTACACCGGCTGGCGGGAGCACTCCATCAGCACGTCCAGTCCCGGCTCCCGGCACGGGGCGAGCACGATCGCCAGGTCCACCTCGCCCCGGGCGAGGTGCGAGAACGGGTCCGCCCACGGCAGTTCGACCAGCTGCACCGTGCCCTCCGGCAGGCGCGCGAGCACCCGGGCGACCGGCTCGTACACCGCGCACTGGAAGCCCAGCCGCAGCGGCCGCGCGGTGGCCGCGGCGGCCCGGGCCGCGTCGTAGCCCTCCCGGAGCCGCTCGAAGGCGGGCACCACCTGCTCGGCCAGCGCCCGCCCCAGTTCGGTCAACTCGACCCGGCGGCTGGTCCGTTGGAACACCGGTGCGCCGACCCTGCTCTCCAGGCGCTTGATCAGCTGGGAGACCCGCCCCTGCGAGACGCCGAGGCGCTCCGCCGTCCGCCCGAAGTGCAACTGGTGGACGAGGACGGCGAAGCACTCCAGCTCCTGCAGCGGCAGCTCGGGCAGGACGGGAGTCCCGGAGGCTCCGGGGGCCGGCGTCGGTCGTTCCACCTCGGCAGTCTACGCGGGCCGACCGGCCGCTCCGCAGGCCAGCAGGGCGCGCAGCTCGGCGGCCGGGTCGCCCTCGTGGTACGGGCGTTCGCTCTGCTCGATGTGGTCCAGGAACTCCTGGTACCGCAGGGCGTAGGACAGGTGGTAGAGCGGCTCGGCGAGTTCGAGGGCGCGCCCCGGGTCGGAGCCGGGGGCGTGGCGCTGCCAGGCCTCCGTCCAGACCCGGACGTGGTGCTGCCAGGCCTCCTCGCCGAGGTAGGCGCGCGGGCGCAGCCCGTCCAGGGCGGGGTGGCCGAGGCAGGAGTCGGCGTAGTCGACGACCACCGTGCCGGCGCCGTCGGAGCGCCAGTTGCCGGGGTGGAAGTCGCCGTGCAGCAGCGTCTCCGGCAGGCCGCAGTCGGCGAGCCGGTCCAGCAGCCCGGGCAGGTCGGCGGCGAAGGCGGCCAGCCGGTCCAGCTCCTCGGGCGTCAGGTCGGTCTCCTCGGCGAACCGGTCCGACAGGACCGCCAGCTGGGCCGCCAGGGCGCGCGGGGTGCGGTCGCGCAGGCCGGCCAGGTCGGCCGGGCGGTCCGCGAGCGCGGCCTGGGCGGCGACGAGGCGGGGGACGACATCGGCCACCGTCCCGGCGGACGGGCTCCAGCAGTCCTCGCCGGGGACGTGGTCGAGCAGCAGCCGGCCGGCGGAGGGGTCGGCGGCGAGGACGGTCGGCACGAGCCCGCGGTCCACGCCGCCGAGCAGCGCGATGACCTCGCCCTCGTGGGCGTTGAACGCGGGCGTCGTGGTCTTCAGCCAGGCGTCGGCGCCGGTGGCGGTGGGGAGGCGGAACAGGCCGGAGAGGTTCCAGGTCCGGATCTGCCGCGCGGGCCCGGCCGACGGACGGCCGACGGCGGCGAGCCGTGCCTCCGCCCAGTCCAGCGCCTCCCGCAGGCCGCCGGGCGTGGCCCAAGCGGCGCGGCGCTCGGCGGGGCCGAGCAGCGCGGCCGTCCCGTCGTCCGGGGTACCGGCCGTGAGGGCGGTCGGCCGGCGCAGCGCCTCGGCGTGGTAGCGGACCCGCCCGCCGTGGCCCGGGTCCTCGCTCTGCCCGTCGACCAGGCGTGCCACCAGCACCGGCACCCCGGCCGCCTCGGTCGCCCGCGCGACCACCCCGTCCACCGAGGACCACCAGCCGACCTCCACCTCGAACGGGCCCAGCTGCCCGAAGTGCTCGTCGCCGTAGGTGAGATCGACCGTCACGGTCCGGTTGCTCGCTCGCTGCATCGGAGCAGCTTCGCCCACCGGAGCGGCTCGGCGCGAACGAATTTCCGCCCGCCGAGAGCGGGGCGGAGCCACCCCACCCGGGGCTAACCTGGGCCGGTGACACGGCGATCGGGCACGGTGGTGCTGATGTGCGGTCTGCCCGGGGCGGGCAAGACCACGTATGCGATGGGCCTCGTCCGGCGGGGCTACGCGCGGCTGTCGATCGACGAGGTGGTCTGGGAGCGGCTCGGGCGGTGCGATGCCGGGCTGGTCCTGCCGCGGGCGGAGTTCGACCGGCTCAAGGACGGGATCCGCCGCGAACAGCTCGTCGAACTGGTCGAGTTGATGCGGGCCGGCCGCGATGTGGTGGTGGACTACACCTTCCGCAGCCGCACGGCCCGGGACACCTACAAGGCGCTGGTGGAGAGCCACGGCTGCCGCTGGGAGCTGGTGCACCTCAAGGCCGACCGGGCGACGCTGGAGCGCCGCCTGGCGCTCCGCAACGAGCAGGCCGGCGCCAACTCCGCCTTCGTGACCGCGGAGCTGTTCGACCACTACTTCGACAGTTTCGAGGAGCCCCGGGGCGAGGGCGAGCTGGTCCTGCCGCAGCCCCCGCCCTGAGGCCCTGAACCGGTGCTACCGGATCGCCACCGCCGTGCCGGAGACCCGCACCCGGGTGTCCTCGGCCCGCAGTTCGACCCGCAGGACGCCCGGGCGGCCCAGGTCCTCGCCCTGGTGCAGGGTGAGCACCGCCGGGGCCGTCACCGCGCCGAGCTCCCGCAGGTAGGCGCCGAAGGCGGCCGCGGCGGCGCCGGTGGCCGGGTCCTCGACCACGCCGCCGACCGGGAACGGGTCGCGGACGTGGAAGACCTCGGGGGCCTCCCGCCAGGCGAGCTGCAGGGTGGTCAGGTCGCGGGCGCGCATGTGGGCGGCGAGGCCGTCGAAGTCGTAGTCGAGCCGGGCCAGCCGCTCGCGGGTGGCGACCGGCAGGACGAGGTGGCGGGCGCCCGCGTAGGCGACGCGGGGCGGCAGGGCCGGGTCGAGGTCGGCGGCGGACCAGCCGAGCAGGGCGAGCGCCTCCGCGACGTCGGCCGCCGGCACCTCCTCGACCTTCGGCTCGACGCTGGTGAGGGTGGCGCGCAGCAGCCCGTCGGCCCCGCGCTCGACCCCGACCGGGACGTCCCCGGCCGCGGTCACGAAGACGTACCGCCCGGGGCCGACGTGCTCGGCGAGGGCGACGGCGGCGCCGACCGTCGCGTGCCCGCAGAACGGCACCTCGGCGAGCGGGCTGAAGTACCGTACGCGGTAGGCCCCTTCGGCCGGGCCGGCGGTCAGGAAGGCGGTCTCGGAGTACCCGATCTCGGCGGCGACGGCGAGCATCCGCTCGTCGGTCAGCCCGGTGGCGTCGAGCACCACGCCGGCCGGGTTGCCGCCCTCGGGGCGGGTGGCGAAGGCGGCGTAGCGGAGGATCTCAGGAGCGGCGTCGTCGGTCATGATCGGACGAACGCCTGCCGCTCGTCCGCTGTTCCCGCCCACCGGAGCACCGCTTCCCACCGGGGCGGGGCCCTCACCGCAGCACCGCCTCCAGGAAGTCCGAGCCGAGCCGGGCGCTGCCCGCCAGGTCGAGCTCGTAGAGCATGTACCGCCCGCGCCGCCGGGTCGTCAGCAGCCCGGCCTTGCGCAGGACCGCCAGGTGCCGGGACACCTCGGGCGCGCTGAGCTGCCAGGCGGAGGCCAGTTCGCCGGTGGTGTGCGGGCCGCGGGCCATGGTGCGGGCGAGGCGCAGCCGGACGGGGTGGGCGAGCGCCTCCAGGCGCTGCTGGACGAGGGCGAGCGAGACGGGCTCGGGCAGGCCGGCCTCGGCGACGGGGTACTGGAGGACGGGCCGCCAGCCGCTCGCGTGCACCACCAGCAGGTGCGGGCGGCCGAAGGCGGTCGGGATGAAGGTGACGCCCCCGGAGTCGGTGCCGCTGGTGGCGCTGTCCTGGAGCTTGTCGATGACGATCCGGCGCCGTCCGTCCCCGCCCTGGTCGAGCGTGACGGAGGGCGAGACGTCGGCGAGCGCCTCGGCGAGGCCGCGGCGGGCGAGCAGGTCGGCCTTGCGCCGGGCGTCGGCGGCGAGGTCGGGCAGGACGCGCTGCCAGGCGTCGGCGAAGAACGCGGACCGGCAGTCCTCCAGCATCCGCCGCACCAGGGCCCGGACGGCCGGCGGGTCGGCGAGCAGCCGGTCGGCGAAGGCAGCCTGCCGGGGGCCGCGGGCGAGGGCGAGTTCCCGGGCCCGCTCGTTGGCATCCGGGTCGGTGAGCGGGGAGCCCATCCGGCGGGTGAGCCGGGAGGAGCCGCAGGTGGTGATGAGGGCGGCGGCGACGTACAGCTCGTCGTCGATCCGGTCGATGGCGTCGAGCTCCTCGTCGAGCGTGGCGCCGGGCAGGCCGGGGACGAGGAAGTCGGCGCGCGAGGAGCGCCAGAGGAAGTCGGCCTCCAGGAGCCGTTCGGACAGCTCGGGCGGGATCACGGCGGCGGTGCAGCCGGCCCAGCCGTGCAGCGCGGGGTGGTGCGCGGGCTCGGCGAGCACGTGCAGCATGGCGTTCAGCTCGCCGAGCGGGGAGGGCGTGAAGAGCAGGCGCTCGTCGGGCAGGCCGGTGATGTCGATCGTCAGGCTCATGCGCCCGCCTCTCCCCCGGCCTCCGGCCGGGGGTACCCCCGGCGCTCCGCAGGGGCATGCGCCCACACGCTGTTCCTGATGGTTCGCTCGCTCCGCTCACTCACGCGTTCGATCCTGTCACCCCGCCCGACGGCCTCCGCCGCGGATTGACGGTAAGCGTCAATCCGCGTGCCAGGCGGTCCGACCTGGGCGGACGGTACCGGCCATGAGCCTGATCCGGGAGAAGTCCGTCCACGACCACGCGGCCGCCCGCCACGGCGAGCCGCCCGCCCCGCCGATCGGCACGGGCCGCCGGGGGCCGTCCGCGCTGCTGGGCCTGCTGACCGCCGCCGGCGGGCCCCGGTACGCCGTCGCGCTGGCGGTGGACGCGGTGGGCGGCGGCCTGCTGCGGCCGTTCCTGCTGCTGTACGGCATCGGCGTGCTGCACCTCGGCGCGGGGGCGGCCGGGCTGGCGCTGTCCGCCGGGATGGTGGCGGGCCTGCTGGTGGTGCCGCTGACCGGCCGCTGGATCGACCGCGGCGCCCGCACCCTGCCCGCCGCCGTCACCCTGCTGGTGCGGGCGGCGGGTGCGCTGGCGCTGCTGCTCGCGGACGGCCAGCCGGGGTTCACCGCGGCGGCGGTGCTGTTCGGGGTGGGCAGCCAGTCCTGGCCGACCACCCACGCGGCCGTGGTGAGCACGCTGACCGAGGGCCGGCTGCGGGACGCCGCGCTGGCCGCCGGGCGGTCGCTGCGCAACGCCGGGATGGGCACGGGCGCGCTGCTGGCCACCGTGGCGGTGAGCGGCGGGACGGGTGTGATCCGGCTGCTGGCCGGGGTGACGGGCGCGGCCTGCCTGGTCGCGGCCGCCCTGGTGGGCTCGCTGCGGGTGCGGGCCCCACGGCAGGAGCGGCCGGCGGACACCCGGGAGCGGGCGGAGCCGCTGCGCCGGATCACCCTGCTGAGCCTCGCCAACGTGCCGTACGCGTTCTGCTTCGACGTGCTGGAGGTGGCGCTGCCCGCGCTGCTGGTGCTGCACCTGCACGCCTCGCCGGCCTGGTCCTCGGGCGTCTTCGTCGGCAACACGGTGCTGGTGATCGCCCTGCAGCTGGCGCTGGTGCTGAAGCTGGCGGACCGTTCGCGGCACACCGTGCTGGCGGCCTCGGGGGCACTGCTGGCGGTGTCCTACCTGGCCTTCTGGGCGGTCGGCTCGCTGGGCGGCGTGCCGGGGGCGGCGGGCATCGCGGCGGTCTCGGTGCTGTACACGCTGGGCGAGATCCTCTACACCGGCTCGGGGACGGCGCTGGTGGCGTCCGTCGCCCCGCCGCACCTGCTCGGCCGGGCGCTGGCGCGCTGGGAGCTGTCCTCTGGGGTGGGGCGGGCGGCCGCGCCGGCCGTGCTGACGGCGCTGCTGGCCGCCGGTCCTGGGGCGCTGTGGGCGTCGCTCGCCGCCGCCACGGCGCTGGGGGCGCTGGCGGTGCTGCGGCTGGGCCCGCGGTGAAGGCCGTGGCCCCGACCCCGGTGGGATGATCGGCCCCATGGCTCTCACCCCGCACCAGCAGCACCTCCGCGACCGGATCATGGCCGCCGGGGTGACCGCTCCGCCGGAGCCGTGGCGGCCCGTCGGCCGGGGGATGATCGCGGTCGGCGGGCTGCTCGGCATCGGCTTCGCCGTCCACCCGGAGAGCGGGCACGACCTGGTGCTGACGGTCTCGCACAGCGGCCACGGCCTGTTCGACGCGGTGACCGGCCTCAAGCTGGCCCGCGACCACGAACCCGCCGAGGACCCGGACGGCCAGGACCTCGCCTGCCCCGGCCTCGGCCAGGTCGCGGACGTGCGCATCCCGGTGGCGGGGACGTGGGGCGGCGGGCTGCACACCGCCGCCGACGGGGGCTGGCACATCGAGGTGGTCGCGCCGGAGTGGCCGCACCACCGGGTGCTGCTCGCCAGCGGCCGGGGGCCGTGGCAGGGCGAGCACGGCGAGAGCTGGTGGCTGGTCCTCGACTCCTCCTGGTCCACCTTCCGCGCGGCCGGCTTCTCCCCGACCGGCCGGACCCTCGCGGTGGCCACCAGCAGCGACCTCACGCTCTGGACCCGCGGCTAGGCCTTCCGGATGCGGACGGGCCGCGGACCGGTGATGCTGACGGCGAGGCGTGACCGGCCCGAGGAAGGACCAATCAAGCATGAGCGCACTCGACTTCGAGATCATCGACAGCCCCGACAGCTCGCTCAACAAGACCTCCGTCCTGGTCACCGGCCCGCAGGACGCGCTGCTGGTGGACGCCGGGTTCACCCGCTCCGACGGGCGCCGGCTGGTGGAACGGATCAGGGCGAGCGGCAAGGAGCTGACCACGGTCTTCGTCAGCCACGGCGACCCGGACTTCTACTTCGGCGCCCAGGAGGTCCAGGACGCCTTCCCGCGGGCCCGCTTCCTGGCCACCGCCACGACCGTCGAGCACATCCAGGAGACGTACGAGTCCAAGCTGCGTGCCTGGGCCCACCTGGGCCCCGAGCTGCCCACCCGGCTGGTGCGGCCCGAGGTGCTGCACGGGGACGAGCTGGTCTTCGAGGGCCACCGCTTCGAGCTGCGCGGCGCCGACTTCCACCTGCCGGACCGGCACTACCTCTGGCAGCACCACCACCGGGCCGTACTGGGCGGGGTGCTGCTCTTCGAGGGGCTGCACGTGTGGACCGCCGACACCCCGACCTCCGCCCAACGGGCCGCCTGGATCGACCTGTTGGACGGCATCGAGGCGCTCCACCCGACCTGGGTGGCGGCCGGCCACCGGATCGCCGGCGCGCCCACGGACCTGAACGCCGTCGACCACACCCGGGCCTACCTGCGCGCCTTCGAGACCGAGATCGGCCGGGCCGCGGACGCGGCCGCCGCCAAGGAGGCGCTGGAGCGGCGCTTCCCGACGCTGGGGCTGCGGATCGCGGTGGACATCGGCACCAAGGTCGTCATGGGCGAGATGGCGTGGGGGTGAGCGGACGGTGATCGAGATCCCCCGGGACGTCGCCTCCTTCGCGGAGTCGCAGTCCCCCGCCGACGTGGTGCGCCGCCAGTACCTGGCCTCCGCCCGGGGCGACCTGGCCGCGCTGCGCGCCACCCTGGCCGAGGACGTGGAGTGGACCGAGATGGCCGGCTTCCCGCTGGGCGGCACCTACCGCACCCCGAAGGGCGTCACCACCAACGTGATGGAGCGGCTGGCCGCCGACTGGGACGACTGGACGGCGCACGACGACAGCTACGTGGTGGACGGCGAGGACGTCGTGGTCCTGGCCCGCTACACGGCCGTCCACAGGGCCACCGGAAAACCGCTCGCGGTGCGGGTCGCCCACCACTTCACCGTGCGCGGCGGCCGGATCGTGCGCTTCGAGCAGTTCACCGACACCGCGCTGGTCAGGGAGGCGATGACGGCCTGAGGCCCGCACGGGACCCTCGCGACGCCCGCGTTCACTCGTACGGGCGAGCGCGGCGCGGCGCGCCAGGCGCGGTCTCGACAGACCACCCGGACGGCGGCAGGCTGACCCCGACCACGGCCGGAGAACGAGGAGTCGAGCATGGCGGGCACGGACACCGGGACCACCGGAGCGGGCGGCGGGCGGCAGCGCCCGATCGTCGTCGTCGGGGCGTCCCTGGGCGGCGCGAAGGCGGCCGAGGCGCTGCGCGAGGCCGGGTACCGGGGCGGCATCGTCCTGATCGGCGAGGAGCACGAGCGCCCGTACGAGCGGCCGCCGTTGTCCAAGGGCTACCTGCAGGGCAAGACGCCCCGGGAGAAGATCTACGTCCACCCGCCGCAGTGGTACGCCGAGCACGACGTCACGCTGCGGCTGGGCACGGCGGTGGCCGAGATCGACCCGGCCGGGCACACCGTGACGCTCGCCGACGACGGCCGGATCGAGTACGCCAAGCTGCTGCTGACCACCGGCTCGGTGCCGCGCCGACTGCCGGTGCCCGGCGCGGACCAGGACGGGGTGCTCTACCTGCGCCGGGTCGAGGACAGCGACCGGATCAGGGCGGCGCTGCGGCCCGGGGCCCGGATCGCGGTGATCGGCGCGGGCTGGATCGGGCTGGAGGTGGCGGCCGCGGCCCGCGAGGCGGGCGCCGAGGTGACGGTGCTGGAGGCGCTGGAACTGCCGCTGCTGCGGGTGCTCGGCCGGGAGGTCGCCCAGGTCTTCGCCGACCTGCACCGGGAGCACGGGGTGGATCTGCGCCTCGGCGTGAAGGTGGCCGAACTGACCGGCGAGGGCGGCTCGGTGACCGGCGTGAAGCTCGCCGACGGCACGACGGTGGCGGCCGACGCGGTGGTCGTCGGCATCGGCATCGCCCCCGCCACCGGCCTCGCCGAGGCGGCCGGGCTGGAGGTCGACAACGGGATCAAGACCGACCAGCACCTGCGCACCTCGGACCCGGACGTCTACGCGGCCGGCGACGTCGCCAACGCCTACCACCCGCTGTTCGGAAGGCACGTCCGGGTCGAGCACTGGGCCAACGCGCTCAACCAGCCGCAGACCGCCGCCCGCGCGCTGCTCGGGCAGCCCGACGCGGTGTACGACCGGGTCCCGTACTTCTTCACGGATCAATATGATCTTGGCATGGAGTACGTCGGCTACGTCGAACCCGACGGCTACGACCGGGTGGTGTTCCGCGGCGACCCGGCCACCCGCGAGTTCATCGCGTTCTGGCTCTCCGGCGGCCGGGTGCTCGCGGGGATGAACGTCAACGTCTGGGACGTCACCGACCCGATCCGCGAACTGGTGCGCTCGGGGCGGGTGGTGGACACCAAGGCGCTGGCCGACCCGAAGGTGCCGCTCGGGGACCTGTAGGGTCCGGCCTCAGCCCACCGGGATGCCGGGGTTCACCAGCCCCCGGCCCCCGGTGACGGTGTTGCCCGCGCCGATCGTCACCGTGCAGGTCGCCGCGTCGTAGTCGGTCACGTCGATCGCGTAGCGGTCCGGGCCGGTGGCGCCGGTGAGGTCGGAGCGGTTGCCCCGGAAGACGGTGCCGCATCCCCAGCCCGGCCGGACGCTGTGGACCTGGTAGCCGTCGTCGGTGGTGCGCCGGCCGGTGTTGTTCTCGATGACGTAGCCGTTGCCCTTCACGTCGACCCAGGAGTCGTCGTAGTTGCGCCCGGTGAGGCCGTCGCCGTCGAAGGTGTTGCCGGAGACGAGGCCGCCGACGGTGCCCTCCTTGAGGTCGACGTTCTCGGCGCCGATGTTCGGGCCGAAGGTGTTCCCGGTGATCCGCACGTAGTCGCTGTGGTCGGTCAGGGTGTTGGCGGTGCCGACGTAGACGCCCTCGCCCATGCCGTCCCGGCTGAGGCCGGTGTCGTGGATGCGCGAGCCGCGCAGCGTGCCGTGGGCGCTGGAGTTGCGGAAGTGCACGCCCTCCATGGTGGTGTGGTGGACCGTCACGTCGTCGAGGACGACGTAGTCGGCGGAGTCGGCCATGATGCCCTTCTGGGCCCCGGTGACGGTCAGCCCCTGGACGGTCCAGTAGCTCGCGCCGTCGAGGTGGAGGCCGTAGCCGCCGCCGGTGGGGGTGGTGAGGACGGCCTTCGCCGAGCCGGTGAGGGTGATCCGGGCGGCGGCGGTGCCGGGGGTGGTGGCCTTGAAGGTGCCGGTGTAGGTGCCGTCGGCGAGCTGGATGGTCTGGCCGGGCGCGGCGGCGGCGAGCGCGCTCTGGAGCTGCTTGGCGGTGCCGACCTTGACCACGGCCGCCGGGGCGGCGGAGTCGGTGGCCACGGCCGCGGGGGCGGCGCTGCCGAGGGTGAGGACGGTGAGCGCGGCGAGGAGAACGGGGCGCCTGGTCACGGACGGTGCTCCTTGCGGTGGTCGGGGCCGGCCGGAGGACGGGGCCGGTGGCGACAGGAACATGCCGTCGCCCAGAGTGGACTGGACCATTCCGAGGCGTCAAGAGTGCCTCCCCGCGCGATACTGGAGCCCTGGGGGAGCCCCGGACAGGGTCGGTCAAGGTCAGTCGGGGTCGGACGGGTCGGACAGGGAGGCGGCGATGGGCGGCGGTACGGCCGGGTTCGCCGTGGTGGTGTTCGGTGCGCTGGGCGGCGTGGTCGCCTACCTCGCCGGGGTGGTCGGCCTGCGCGAACTGCGGCGGCTGCGCCGGGTCGGCGTCCCCGTGCGGGCGCTGGTGCGCGAGCGCGCCGCGGCGCCGGAGGACCGCGCGCTGCCGCCGCGGCCGCTGCTCCAGTTCGAGACCGAGGACGGCCGGGTGGTCGAGGTCTTCTCCCCCGTCCCCTCCACCGCCCGCCACCCGCTGCCGGACGGCGGCTTCGTCCCGGTCCGCTACGACCCGGCGGACCCGCGGCAGGTGCTGGTGGACGGGCGGGAGCGCGCGGGGCTGGAGTACGGGTTCCTCGCGCTCGGGGTGCTGGTGGTGCTCGGCTCGATCACCCTCGGCGCCGCGGTGCTCTGAGCGGTACGGCGCACGCGGGCGGGCGGGCCGTGCCCGACCCGCCCGACGCACTCACATGGTGGCCGCGGTGGTCGCCGCGACGGTGGTCGCGATGGTGACGGCGGCCATGGTGAGCTGCACGGCCCGGATCGCCTCGCGGACGGAATCGGCCGCCCCGTCACCGGCGGCGATCTCGGCGAAGCGCGGCTCGACCTGCTTGCGGGGCAGCTCGGGGAAGGCCAGCCCGTGCAGCCGGGAGCCGTGCAGCAGGGCCACCAGGGCGGCGGTGCGCAGGTCCGGTTCGGCGCCGTCCAGCACCACCGCGGCCAGCCGCGCGCGCAGTTCGCGCTCCGCGCCGCCGTCCGCCTCCGGGTAGCGGCGGACCGGGAAGATGCCCAGCGCGCGGCGGCGCTCCTCGACCACCAGGCCGCGCTCGCACAGCCGCGCGACGGTGTCGGCGACCACCGTCGACCGGTCCCTGGTCAGCCAGTCGGCCGCCTTGGCCTTGCCGGAGCGGCGTCCGGCGGCCCACTCGTCGAGGCGGGCCAGCCGGCCGTCCACCAGCGGTTCGCCGGTCGGGGTGCGGTCGGTGACGGTGAGCCGGCCCTCCTCGATCGCGACCCGCTCGGCCAGCACCAGCTCGGCCAGGATGCCGCCCGCGGCGGCCCAGGCGGCGGTGGCGGCGTCCTTCGCCACGCCGGACTCGTCGTCCAGCGAGAGCAGCATCAGCTCCTCGGCGAGGGTGACGTGCATCGGGGTGTCCCTTCTTCTCGGCTTCTCGGCTTGTCGCGGCCACGCGGGCCCCAGGCGCGTAGCCCTCAGCCCCGCAGGGCGTCGACCAGGCGTCGGGCCCGGGTGTCCTCCTCCAACAACGCCCGGAGCAACCGATCAGTGCCCTGACCTGCGACGTCGGCCAGGTAGGCCTCGACCGAGCGCGGGTCGGCGGGCAGCGTCACCTCGCCGGAGTCGAGCGCGGCGTGCGCCCGGGCGTAGTCGAGGCCGAGACCGGCGAGCAGTTCGCCGGCGCCGTCCTCCTCCACCGGCCGCGGCTCATGGCGGGCCACCTCGTGCACGGCCAGCAGGGCGAGCAGGACGTGCTCGGTGCCGGGCGTACGGCGTCCGAGGCGCTCGGCCTGGGCGTCGGCCTCCGGCCGGATCCAGGCCGCCGGACCGGACGGGCCCGGCTGCAGCAGGCGCTTCCAGCGCGGGGCCGGGTGGGCGCGGCGGGCCAGCAGCGCCTCCCGGGTGGGGCGCAGCAGCGGGTCGAGGGCACCCGGCGCGGCCGGGTCGCCCGCCGAAACCGGCGAATCCGGCGAATCCGGTGAGTTCGGTGGGTTCGGTGGGTTCGGTGAGACCGGCGAGTCCCGCCGGTCCGGCTCCGGCACGGTCGTTTCCATCGGCCCTCCCACGACTGCGACTTTACTCGGACTATACGCTCGCTTTTCCTTCTCTTGGGTATTTTCCGCACGTCAAGAAAGCGTCAGGACGGCGCCGGCGGCGGGCCCGGAAGACCGGGCGCCCCACCGTTGTTGCCATCTGGTGCCATCGTGAGAACCGCGCCCGCGAGAGGGGTGAGCACCATGGCCGACACGCTCCCCGGGCCGGGCCCGGTCCCCGAGGCGCAGGCGCCGCTGGACGCCTACTCCCGGGTCGTCACCTCCGTCGCCGCCGCGCTGACCCCGCGGGTCGCCGCGCTCCAGGTGCCCCGGCGCGGCCGGGGCGGCTGGTTCAGCACCGCGCTCGGCTCGGCGGTGGTCTTCACCGAGGACGGGTTCCTGCTCACCAACGCCCATGTGGTCGGCCACGCCGACGCCGGGACGCTGGCCTTCGCCGACGGCACCACCTCCCCCTTCCACACCATCGGCGCCGACCCGCTCTCCGACCTGGCCGTGCTGCGCGCCGACGGGCCCACCCCGTCGCCGGTGACGCTCGGCGAGGCGACCGGCCTGCGGGTCGGGCAGCTGGTCGTGGCCGTCGGCAACCCGCTGGGCCTGGCCGGGTCGGTCACGGCGGGCGTGGTCAGCGCGCTGGGCCGCTCGATCCCGGCCCGCTCCGGCAGCGCGGTGCGGGTCATCGACAACGTGATCCAGACCGACGCCGCGCTCAACCCGGGCAACTCCGGCGGCGCGCTGGCCACCGCGGACGGCGAGGTGGTCGGCATCACCACGGCGGTGGCCGGGAACGGGCTCGGCCTGGCCGTCCCGATCGACGCCACCAGCCGCCGGATCGTCGCCGCCCTGCTCGCCGACGGCCGGATCCGCCGCGCCTACCTCGGCCTCGCCGGGGTGCCCGCGCCCCTGCCGCCCGCCCTGCGCCACCGCACCGGGCAGCGCACCGGCCTGCGGATCGTCGAGGTGGTGCCCGGCGCGCCCGCCGACCGCGCCGGGCTGCACGAGGGCGACCTGCTGCTCACCGCCGCCGGGGAGCCGATGGGCAGCGCCCAGGCCCTCCAGCACCTGATGCTGGCGGACGCGATCGGCCGCCCGCTCCCGCTCACCGTCCTGCGCGGCGAGGCCCTGGTCGACGTGCTCGCCGTCCCGGCGGAGCTGCCCGCCGACGACTGACCGGGAGCCCGGACCGTCGGCAGGGCCGGGGCCGGGACCGAGCGCCGACGGCATCCTGGTCACCTCCATACCGACATCGTGCGCGCCCTTATGTCCGGCGCCGCGGCGAGGGCCGGAGCGGGGAGAAAACCGTTGGCGCCCGTGCGACCGGCGTGGTTAGGCTGACGCCGTTCCGTACCGATCGACCCGGGCTGCCGCCCGACCGGAGAGGGTGTCTTGATGTCCCGGATCGCGCCGAGTGCGCCTCGCCACCGTCCGACGACCACCGTCTGACGAGCATCGCCTGACGACCAGTCGAGGCCGCTCGGCCTGCTCTTGCTGCCACTGCACGAACCCCCCAGCAAGGAGCACCCCGGGTGTCCAGCACCTCCAGCACTCCCCCCGTTCTGAAGACCTCCACCTTCGCCTGCGCCTGGTGCGGTCTGACCGTCTCCACCTACGCCGCCGACGGCACGCGGCGCAACCACTGCCCGTCCTGCCTGCACTCCCAGCACGTCCTCGACCACGTCGAGGGCGGGCCGAGCGACTGCCTGGGCCGGATGTCGCCGATCGCCATCGCCGTGCTGCGCACCGGCGACTGGACGGTCGTCCACCGGTGCGTGCGCTGCGACGAGCTGACGTCCACCCCGGTCTGCACGGACGACAACCAGCTCGTCCTGATGCGGATGGCCGTCCGTCCGCTCGCCCAACCGCCGTTCCCACTCGAAGCGTTCGGCACCCTCTGAAGCGCGCCCGGAAGAGGGAGGACCGAACCATGCCACGACGCAAGAACACCGGCGGCGGGGGTCGGCGGGACCACCGCCCACAGCGGTACAAGGACGTCCTGCACGGGCAGGGCGGGCACCGGGCGCACGCCTTCCGCTGCGTGGACTGCCGGTTGGACGTCCCACTGGACGCCCCCGGCACCGCCCACCGCAACCACTGTCCGAACTGCCTGGCCAGCCGTCATGTCGACGGCCGGACACCCGGCGACCGGGCGGCCGGCTGCGGCGGCCGGATGACCGCGCTGAGCCTGTCGGTCCGCACCGACGGCGAGTGGATGATCATCCACCAGTGCCTGTCCTGCGGCGAGTTGAGCGCCAACCGGATCGCCGGGGACGACAACGCCCTGGCCCTGGTCCGGCTCGCGCTCAAACCCCTGCGGGACACCACCGTGGCGCACCGCACGATGCTCACGCTGTAGGCGCGCGTCCCCGCGCGTCCCCGCGCGTCCCCGTGTCTCCGACCGGGACGCGCCTGTGACCGGGGCGCGCGGGGCGGTCGCGGCGGGCCCGTCCGTACGGGCGGGCCCGCTGTCCGAACCGTCGACCGCTCCGCGCGCCCGGCCACCTGTCCCCACCGGTTCACCGGGGGGCTCCGGATACCGGCCGGAGCCCCGGTTCCTCGGCGCGGTCCGTCCGTACGGGCGGACCGTTCACGGGCCGCGCCTCAGACCGGGCGGTCCGGGCGCAGCAGCGCCACCCGCACCGAGCGGCGCGGGAGGGCGGCGGGCAGGGCGGCCAGCAGGGCGGCGGCGGTGAACACCGCGTAGTGCCCGGCCTCCACCCACGGTCCCGCCCAGCCGAGTTCGCCGTGGTGGTGTTCGGCGAAGGCGTTGCGGCAGAGCCAGGCGGCCAGGCCGATCAGCGGCGCGGCCGCCGGCCGGGAGCGGCGGCCGACCAGGGCGCACAGCGCCAGGTAGCCGGCGTACGGCAGCGGGCCGGAGTGCAGTTCGCCGAGGACGCCGAGCACCAGCGCCACTCCGCCGCCCGCGAGCAGCGCCACGCTGCCCGCGGTGCCGGCCGACAGCCGCTCCAGCACGGGGTGGTAGCGGGTGCCGCCGGGGCGGGCCGAGTACATCCGCACCGCGGACTACCGCTCCGCCGCGAGGAGTTCGGGCGCGGGCCCGACCGGCAGGTGCCAGCGGGTGCGGCGGTGCAGGGCCTCCAGGTCGTGCAGCAGCTCGGGGGCCGGGACGGTGAGCACCGGGCAGCCGGCCCGCCGGGCGCAGTACGCGGGCACCGCGCGCCGCAGCCGGCGGCGCAGCGGGCCGCCGCTGTGGCCGAGGACCAGCAGGTCGTCCGGCCGGTCGGCGATGTGCAGCAGGGCCGGGCCGGTGTCGCCGCGGACCAGCACCGGGCGCATCGGCACGCCGGGGTCGGAGCCGCCGAAGGCCGCGTCGAGGGCGTCCCGCAGGCGCTGGTCGGCGGCCTCCCGGACGGCGGCGAGCAGCGGCGGGCAGGGCGAGCGCCGGTAGCCGTGTTCGCCGCCGGGGGGCTCCCAGGCGAGCGCCGGCACCAGGACGGCGCCGCGGTCGCGGGCCTCGGCGGCGCCGCGGTGCAGTGCGGCCAGGCTCCCCAGCGAGCCGCTGACCCCGACCACCACCCTGGGTGCCGCGCCATCCTCGTGCCGCCCGTTGCCGTGCATGTTCCGTCCTCGTGTGGTCGTGTTCTCCGTCGTCGTCCAGCCAACCGCCGCGCCGGGGCTGACCTGCGCTCCTTGACAGCTTCCTGACGTCCCGGAGGGCGTTCCCAACGCGCTCCATACGCGGCCCGCCGGGTTCCCGCGCCGCCGGGACCACCCGCGTCTCACCCGTTCGGCCTACTCAGCGGGCGAAGATCACCGCCGGATGGGTGGATGGAGACGGCCCGCCGGGATTCGGCATGCCCGCCGGGCGGTTCGATGTCGAACGTTCTAGGGAGCACGGGCTTGTACTACAGCAGCGGCAACTACGAGGCGTTCGCCCGGCCGAGGAAGCCCGAGGGGGCCGACCGCAAGCGGGCCTGGTTCGTCGGGTCGGGGCTCGCCGCACTGGCCGGGGCGGCGTTCCTGGTCCGGGACGGCCAGGTGCCCGGCGAGCGGATCACGGTCCTGGAGCGCCTGAAGCTGGCCGGCGGCGCGCTGGACGGGATCGAGGTGCCCGAGAAGGGCTTCGTGGTCCGCGGCGGGCGCGAGCTGGAGGACCACATGGAGTGCCTGTGGGACCTCTTCCGCTCGGTGCCCTCGCTGGAGGTCGAGGGCGCCTCCGTCCTCGACGAGTTCTACTGGCTCAACAAGGACGATCCCAACTTCTCGCTCCAGCGGGTCACCGAGCGGCGGGGCCAGGACGCGCGCACCGACGGCCTGTTCGCGCTCGACGACAAGGCGCAGAAGGACCTGGTCCGGGTCTTCCTCGCGACCCGGGAGGAGCTGGAGGGCAAGCGGATCGACGAGGTCTTCTCGCGAAACTTCCTGGACAGCAACTTCTGGCTGTACTGGCGCACCATGTTCGCCTTCGAGGAGTGGCACGGGGCGCTGGAGATGAAGCTCTACCTGCACCGCTTCATCCACCACATCGGCGGCCTGCCGGACCTGTCCGCGCTGAAGTTCACCAAGTACAACCAGTACGAGTCGATGGTCCTGCCGCTGACCCGCTGGCTGACGGACCAGGGCGTGCGGTTCCGCTACGAGGTCGAGGTCACCGACATCGACTTCGACCTCGCCCCCGGCGCCGACGGCTCCCCCGGCCGCAAGCAGGCCACCCGGATCCACTGGCGGGAGGCCGGCCGGGAGGGCGGGGTGGACCTCGGCCCGGACGACCTGGTGTTCACCACCATCGGCTCGCTCACCGAGAACTCCGACGACGGCGACCAGCACACCCCGGCCCGGCTGGACGAGGGCCCGGCCCCGGCCTGGGACCTGTGGCGCCGGATCGCCGCCAAGGACCCGGCCTTCGGCCGCCCCGAGGTGTTCTGCGGCAACATCCCGGAGAGCAAGTGGGAGTCGGCGACCGTCACCACCCTGGACCCGCGCATCCCGCGCTACATCCAGAAGGTCGCCCGGCGCGACCCGTTCGGCGGCGGCGTGGTCACCGGCGGCATCGTCACCGCCCGGGACTCCTCCTGGCTGCTGAGCTGGACGGTCAACCGCCAGCCGCACTTCAAGCAGCAGCCCGCCGACCGGATCGTGGTCTGGGTCTACTCGCTGTTCGTCGACCGACCCGGCGACTTCGTGAAGAAGCCGATGCAGGACTGCACGGGTGAGGAGATCACCCAGGAGTGGCTGTACCACCTGGGCGTCCCGGTCGGCGAGATCCCCGACCTGGCCGCGAACGCCGCCCGCTGCGTGCCGGTGATGATGCCGTACGTGACGTCCTTCTTCCTGCCCCGGCACGCGGGCGACCGGCCGGACGTGGTGCCGGAGGGCGCCGTCAACTTCGCCTTCATCGGCCAGTTCGCGGAGACCACCCGGGACTGCATCTTCACCACCGAGTACTCCGTGCGCACCGGCATGGAGGCCGTCTACCGGCTGCTCGACGTCGAGCGCGGCGTGCCCGAGGTGTTCAACTCCACCTACGACGTGCGCAAGCTGCTCGCCGCCACCACCCGGCTCCGGGACGGCGCCGAACTCGACCTGCCCGGGCCGGAGTTCCTGCGCAAGCGGCTGCTGCGCCGGCTGGAGGCCACCGAGATCGGCGAGCTGATGCAGGAGTTCGGGCTGATCGAGGACGAGCGGAGGTAGCCGGAGCGCACTGTCGGCGCTGACGGCGGTGGGGGGGGGGGGGGGGGCCCCCCCCCCCCCCCGCCCCGCCCCCCCGCCCCGGGGGGGGGGGACAGAAGCGCCAGGTGGGATAGATGGGGAGGGGGGCGGGGTGGGGGAG
>NZ_JBSFKI010000066.1:0-33809 GCF_053598475.1 Kitasatospora sp. NPDC001119 | reverse complement strand
GCAGATGTCGCAATCCACACCGAGCCAGAAGGCCCTCACTCATTTCAAGATCACCCGGCCGTGAGCCCTGTCACCAACCTCCGTGGTCAGTACACGTAGGTCGCGGCCGTCATCCCCGCCGGGACCGGTGCCGGCGGCCGGGTTCCGCGTTCGAGGAGGGTCGACCAGATGGCGGTCGACGCGGGGTGGAACAGCCGGCCGGTGCTGACCGGCTGCGCGGCCCCGGCCGGTCCGGTCAGCACTGACAGATCGGTCACGTCGAGTGCGAACGCAAGTTTGAGCAGTATCGCGTGACTGCTGATCGCGCGTTCTCCGTTCTCGATCTTCTTGAGCCAATCAGTGCTGCGGCCGACCAGGCCGGCGAGCACGGGGCGCGTCATCCCGCGACGCTCGCGCATGATGCGGATGCGCTCACCGGGGGTGAGCTCCTCGGGCAGATCGGACATGTGCATCTCCTCGGCTGGGCGCCGCCACCGGGAAATTGCCTCAACCGGATGAACACCCGGTGGCGACAGCCGTTCCACGGTAGGGCGGCGGGCAGTTGAGGCACCAGACTCCGCTGCGGGTGAACGCCGGTACACGGTGGGTGAGGGGGACAGGGTGTCCCCCTCACCCACGAGTCGTCACCGTACGATTTCGTTGCGTCACTCAGAGCAGTGCGGATGTTGTCCGCAGGGAGGGGAGCCCGGTCCACGGACAGGCGTCCCGTGTGCGGCCGTCGGCACCACCACCGATCCTCGCCCCCTGGGAGGACCGGTCCGAACGAGAACGAGGGAGCGCCACCATGTCCGTCCTGACCGACCGACTGCCCACCCTGAACATGGGCATCGACACCGAGCCGTCCGGCCCGCTCGCCACCCGACCGTTCGGGCTCGACGCCGTCACCAACCCCGTGACCGTCATGCCGCTGCCCCACGTCACCGTCGACCCGCACACGCAGCTGTCCCTGATCGACGGTCGCGTGGCCCTGGACATGCCGACCATGGAAGGGTCGGGGTGCCAGACCGAGAGCGACGGCCAGACCGTGATCAGCGTCGACTTCGACCAGAACGACGACTGATGACCCACGGCACCGGGAGCACGCGGGGCGTCCCGCCCCGCGTGCTCGTCATCACCCACGATCTCGACCCCACTGCCGACTACGTCCTGCGTGAGCTCAACGCCCGAGGCGTTCCGTTCTGGCGCACCGATGTGGCGGACTTCCCGCAGCGCATCACCATGCGTGCCGAGCTGCGGCCCGACGGTGCGTGGGGCGGCGCCGTCGTCGGGCCCCTGCGAGGGATCGACCTGTCCGAGCTCACCTCCGTGTGGTGGCGCAAGCCCACCACGTTCCGGTTTCCCGACAGCATGTCCGGCCCGGAACAGCGGTTCGCCGCAGGGCAGGCGAAGCGCGGGTTCGCCGGCGTCCTCGGCTCCCTGCCGCAGGTGCTGTGGGTCAACCGTCTCGAGCGCAACGCCGACTGTACGAAGCCCGCACAGCTCACCGCCGCCGCGGAGTCCGGCCTGCAGGTCCCGGCGACCTTGGTGACCAATGACCCAGCCGCGGTGCGGGACTTCGCGGACCGGTGCCGGGGCCGGATCGTCACGAAGGTGCTCGGCGGGATCGTCCACACCGAGAACGGGCAGCGCGGGCAGATCTACACCACCCGCGTTCCCGCCGACCGGTGGGACGACCCGAGGGTGGCCCTCACCGCGCACCTGTACCAGCAGGAGATCACCGACAAGGCCTACGAAGTCCGCGTGACCTGCGTGGCCGGCCGACTGTTCCCCGTCAGGATCGACGCCCCGGACGGCCCCGGACGGCTCGACTGGCGCACCGACTCCAAGCGCCTCGCATACTCCCCGATCTGCCTCCCCGTGCCCATCCGGACGGGCATCCTGGACATGCTGTGGCGCCTCGGACTCGTCTATGCCGCCGTCGACCTGATCGTGGACCAGGTCGGAACGCACTGGCTGGTCGACGTGAATCCGGGTGGGCAGTGGGCGTGGATCGACTGCACCCGCGATGCCATCACCACCGCCTTGGCCGACCTGCTCCAGAAGGGCACCTTGTGACCACCACCGCCGAGCCGACTGCCGACGCCCTGCGTGCCGCACTGGTCGACGCGCTCACCGCCGACGGCTCCCTGGCCGACCCCGCGTGGCAGCGCGCGTTCCGCGACGTCCCCCGCCACTTGTTCGTGCCGTACTTCTACCGGCAGGGCCCTGACGGCCGGCAGCAGCGGATTGCCGGCGACGACCCCGACCACGCCGCCGGGTGGCTGCGGGCCGTCTATGCGAACCGGCCCCTCGTCACCCACCTGATCGGCGGGAACGCCTCGTCGTCGTCCACACAGCCGTCGCTGATGGCCGCGATGCTGCAGGCGCTCGGCGACGATGTCGACGGCCCGGTGAAGGAGATCGGTACCGGCACCGGCTACAACGCCGCACTGCTCGCCCACCGCTACGGCTCCGATCGGGTCGTGACCGTCGACGTCGACCCGGACGTGACGGCCGAGGCCCGACGCCGGCTCGACTCGACGCCCTATCGGCCGACCGTGGTCACCGCCGACGGGGCCACCCTCACCGATGCGGGTGGCCCGTTCGGCGCGATCATCGCCACCTGCGGGCTCGACCACATTCCGACGACGTGGCTGCAGGCGCTCGCGGGGGGCGGTGTGATCGTCGCTCCGCTCGGCGCGGGCGTCGTCCGCGCGGAGAAGACGGGTACCACCGAGGCCGGCGGCCGGTTCCTGCCGACCGGCGCCTACTTCATTCCGTTGCGCACGGTCGGGGGTCGCGGCGTCATCCGCCGCCCGGCCCTGCCCACTGTCGGCGCACGCCCGTCGGAACTCGGCCCCGACGTCGTCGTGGACGAGCACTTCCGGTTCCTGGTGAGCATCGCCCTCGGCCCGCTCGGATGGAACTACGACCTGGACGACGGTCGGCCGGTCGGCGCCTGCCTGTGGGACGGCGCGGGATCGATCGCAGAGCTGCGGCCCGACGGCTCCGTGGCCGAGGCCGGGCCGCGCCTCCTGTGGTCCGAACTCGAAGCAGCCCACCGCCTGTACGACGCGAACGGCCGCCCGGCCCGCGAGCGTTACGGGTTCAGCATCACCAGCAGTGGGCAGCGGGTGTGGCTCGACCGGCCCGACGGCCCGTACTGGCCGCTGAACCCGGGGTGCTGACTGGCGTCCCCCGAATGCCCGGAGGCCCCGGTGGGCGGTACGCCGCCCACCGGGGCCTCCGGGTTTGTCCGGTCACCCGAGCGGGACCTCCAACTGCCGGGCCAGGTCCTCGACCAGGGCGTCCAGCCAGCCCCGGACGGTGCCCGGGTCGAACAGGTCGGCGTCGTACTCGACCTGCCCGAGGTAGCCGTCGGCGTCCGGGGTGAGCGAGAACGCGCAGTCGGCGCGGGCGGAGTGGCCGGGGATGTCCTCGATCTCGGCGGTCAGGCCGGGGAGGTCGAGGCCGATCGGCGGGGTGCTCTGGACGGCGAGTACGACCTGCGGGTAGCCGACGGGCATGGGGACGCCGCGCTCCCGCAGCGGTTCGACCAGCAGGCCGAACGGCATCAGGGAGTGGTCGAGGGCGGAGGCGATCGCCTCGGCGGCGTGGTCCACCAGGGCCCCGAAGCCGCTCTCGCTCCGGGTGGGCACCAGGATCGGCATGCTGCTGGTGAGCAGGCCGACCACCCGTTCGTCGGCCGGCCGCCTGCGGTTGGCGTTGGAGAGCAGGATCAGCGTCTCCGACGCGCCGCTGAGCGAGCCGAGCAGCCGGGCGAAGGCGGCGACGACGACGGCCGAGGCGGTGGTGGAACGGGCGGCGGCGTAGCGCCCGACCGCCTCGGCCACCGCCGCCGGGACCCGGAACTCGGCCGTCTCGCCGAGCCCGGAGCGCTGCTCGGGACGCGGCCGGTCGGTGGGCAGGTCCGCCGCGAGCGAGGCGCCGCCGAGGACCTCGGCCCAGTGGTCGGCGGCCGCCGCCATGGAGGCCCGGTTGACCACCGTCCGTTCCCAGCAGGCGTGGTCGGTCATCCGGCCGGCCTCGCCGGGCAGCGGCCCGCCCGTACGGTAGAGCGCGCTCAGGTCGGCCAGCACGGTGGCCAGCGACCAGCCGTCCACCGCGATGTGGTGGATGGTCAGCAGCAGCACCCACTCCTCCGCCGCCGGGCGCAGCAGCCGGGCGCGCAGCAGCGGGGGCGCGGTCAGGTCGAAGGGGCGGGCGACCTCGGCCTCCAGGGCCGCGGCGAGGGCCGCGTCCCGTTCGGCGGGCGCGAGCCCGCGCAGGTCGTCGACCGGGACGTCCAGCGGGGTGTTCGGGAGCACCTGCTGGAGCCCCCCGAGCTCGGTCTCCAGGAACCGGGTCCGCAGGCTCTCGTGCCGCTCGGTCACCGCCGTCAGGGCGGCGGCCAGCCGC
This sequence comes from Kitasatospora sp. NPDC001119, assembly GCF_053598475.1. Classification (NCBI taxonomy): domain Bacteria; kingdom Bacillati; phylum Actinomycetota; class Actinomycetes; order Kitasatosporales; family Streptomycetaceae; genus Kitasatospora; species Kitasatospora sp. NPDC001119. The sequence continues at coordinate 29,411 of NZ_JBSFKI010000066.1, read as the reverse complement.
TCGGGCTCCAGCGGCCCGCGCAGGGTGATCCGGTGGGTGATGTTCCACACCGCCGGATCGGCCGCCGCATGGTGGGCCTTGCGCAGCCGCCACTGGGTCACCCCGGCGGGGGCGGCGGACAGCGCCGCCCCGTCGCCGGTGAGGGTGGTCAGCAGCCGGTCGCGGTGGGCCCGGACGAGGCCGGTGACCTCCTCGTCCATCGCCCCCGCGGGGGCCAGGTAGCCGAGCTTCTCACCGGTGGTGCGCAGTACGATCTCGCGCTCGTCGAGCAGCTTGAGGAGCCGCGCCCACCCGTCGTCCGTCTCCTCCGCCGCGCTCATGTCCGGTGTGCTCACAGGGTGCCCTCCTCGAAGGCCGGGGCCGGGGCCTGCTCGGCGGCCGGCTGGTGGGCGGCCATCGCGCGGATGGTCGGGCGGCGGAAGAAGTCCAGCACGCCGATCCGTACGCCGGTCTCCTCGCGGACCCGGTTCAGCAGCCGGGTGGCGGCCAGGGAGTGCCCGCCGAGGTCGAAGAAGGAGGTCTCCACCCCGGCGGGGCGGCCGAGCTCCTCCTCCCAGAGCTGTTGCAGGGTGCGCTCCAGCCCGGTGGCCGGGGCGGCCTGCGGCTCGTCCGCGCCGAGCGGGCGCGGCTCGGGCAGGGCGGCGGTGTCCAGCTTGCCGTGCGGGGTGAACGGCAGGGTGTCGACGGTGGCCCAGAGGCTCGGGACCATGTAGTCGGGCAGCAGGTCGGCCAGGCGGTCGGCGATCCCGGGCAGGTCGGCGGCCGCGCATCCGACGTACCCGGCGAGAACGGTGCCCGCCGGGGTGCGGCGCGCCGTCACGGCGGCGGCGTGCACGCCGGGCAGGCCCAGCAGCACGGTCTCGATCTCGCCCGGCTCGACCCGGTAGCCGCGCACCTTGACCTGGCGGTCGGCCCGGCCGAGGTACTCCAGCCGGCCGTCCGGGCGCCAGCGGCCGAGGTCGCCGGTGCGGTAGCTTCGGCCGTCGGGGGTGTCGGTGAAGACGGCGGCGCTCTCCTCGTCGCGGCCGATGTAGCCGATGCCGACCTGGACGCCGAGGGCGTGGATCTCGCCGACCGCGCCGGGCGGCACCCGGCGTCCGGAGGTGTCGAGCAGCACGATCCGGCTGCCCGGGGTCGGGCGGCCGATCGACGCGTACTCCGGGCCGTCCGGTTCGATCTCACCGGCCGTCAGCGCGTGGGTCTCGGTCGGGCCGTAGTGGTTGACCAGCCGGCAGCCGGGGTTGCGGCCGAGGAAGGCCCGCAGCCCGGGGGTGAGCAGCACCTGCTCGCCGCCCGAGATCAGCTCCCGCAGGTGCGGCACCGGCTCCTCGCCGAGCGCGTCGGCCAGTGCGGCCAGCGGGGTGTACGGCAGGTGGACCCGTTCGGCCCGGGTGGCCCGGACGACGGCGGCCAGCGCCGTCACGTCGTAGCGGGTCTCCTCCTCGATCAGCAGCAGGGTGCCGCCGCCGGCCAGCGTGGTGAGGATCTCCTGGACGCTGACGTCGAACCCGCAGGAGGCGTACTGGAGGGTGCGGGCCGCGGGGTGGTCGGCGACGTTCCAGGCCACGAAGTGGGCCAGGGCCAGCGAGTGCATCAGCACGCCCTTGGGGCGGCCGGTGGACCCGGAGGTGTACAGCAGGTACGCGGGCGCCTGCGCCGAGGGGGCGGGCAGCGGGGGCAGCGCGGCGGGGTCGGCGTCGGCCGGGGCGGTGCCGGTGAGCACCGTCGGCACGGTCAGGCCGAGCTCCTTCGGGGCGTCGTCCGTGGTGGTGAGCAGCACGACCGGTGCGCTGTCCTGGACGATCAGCCGGCAGCGCTCGGGGCCCTGCAGGACGTCGACCGGGACGTGGACGGCGCCGAGGCGCAGGATGGCGAGCAGCCCGGCCACCAGGTCCAGCGAGCGGGGGAGCAGCACGCCCACCCGGCTGCCCTCGCGGACGCCGGCCGCGAGCAGCCGGCCGGCCAGGTCCTCGGAGCGGGCCAGCAGCGTCCGGTAGTCCGTCTCGCTGCCGTCGGCGGCGACCACCGCGGTCTGTTCGGGCCGCTCGGCCGCGGTCGCGGCGATGGTGGCCAGCGGGTGCTCGGGGTCCTGGGCGGCGGCCGGCCCGCACTCCAGGGCGATGTCGGCGGGCGCCACGGCCAGTTCGGCGAGCGGGCGCTCCGGGTCGGCGACCGCGGCCGTGAGCAGCCGCTCGAAGGCGCCGAGCAGCCGGTCGACGGTGGCCCGGTCGAACAGGGCGTCGGCGTACTCCACGTGGCAGCGGATGCCGTCGGGCAGGCTGGTCAGGAAGAGCGTCAGGTCGAAGGCGGCGCGGTCGGCGACGTGGTCCAGCGGACGGGCCGTCACCCCGGGCAGGTCCAGCTCGAAGACCATGTGGTTCTCGAACTCGACCATGACCTGGAACAGCGGGTTGCGGCTGGTGTCGCGCTGCGGGTTCAGCTCCTGCACCAGCACCTCGAAGGGCAGCTGCTGGTGCTCGTAGGCGTCCAGCGCGGTGGACCGGACCCGGCCCAGCGCCTCGGCGAAGGCCGGCTCGCCGGACAGGTCCAGGCGCAGCGCCAGCGTGTTGACGAAGAACCCGACCAGGTCCTCGGTGCCCTCGGCCCGGTTGGCCACCGGGGTGCCCAGCACGATCTCGTCCTGGCCGGCGTAGCGCTGCAGGACGCCGGCGAAGCCGGTCAGCAGCACCATGAACAGGGTCGAGCGCTTGGACCGGGCCAACTCCCTCAGGCCGTCGGAGAGTTCGGCGGGCAGGTGGTGGACGAAGGAGCGGCCGCGGCCGTCCGGCACCGCGGGGCGCGGCCGGTCGGTGGGCAGGGCCAGCACCGGCAGGTCGCCGCCGCCGAACACCTTGCGCCAGTGGGCCAGGCTCTCGTCGTACTCGCCCTCGGCGACCCGGGCCCGCTCCCGGGCGGCCTCGGCCGCCGGGCCGGTGGTCAGCACCGGCAGGTGGGCGGCCCGGCCCTCCTGGGCGGCCAGGTACAGCTCGCCCAGCTCGCGGGTGATCACCACGGTGGACAGGGTGTCGATCACGATGTGGTGCATCGACAGGACCAGGACGTGCCGCTCGGCCGCCTGCTCCAGCAGCAGGGCCCGGAACAGCGGGCCCTCGGCCAGGTCGAAGCGGTGCGCGCCCTCGGCGGCGACCAGGTCGGCGACGGCGTCCTCGGCGGCCGGGTCGGCCGTGATCCGCTGAAGGACCGGGCCGGCGGGCGGCGCCAGCACCTGCTGGAACGGTTCGCCGTCCTGCTCCCGGAAGACGGTGCGCAGCGCCACGTGGCGTTCGACCAGCCGGCGCAGCGCGGTGTCCAGCGCCTGCGGGTCGAGCGGGCCGTCCAGGGCGATCGCCTTGACCTCGTTGTACTGGCCGCCGTCGGGCAGCATCCGGTGCAGGAACCACATCCGCTGCTGGGCGTACGACAGTCGGGCGCCGCGCAGGGTGTCCCGGCGCAGGACGTCGAGCTGCGGCAGCCCGGTCGCCACCAGTTCGGGGGAGAGCCCGAAGTCCACGAAGGCGGCGATCTCGTCGGCGCCGGCCGCCCGCAGCTCGGACAGCACCCCCTGGACGCTCTCCGGCGTGCCGATCAGCGCGCGGGAGGCGCAGTACCGCTCGTACGCGCGCTCCAGCACGTACTCCAGGTCCTCCTCGCGGGCGTTCGCGAAGTCCAGGGTCAGGCCCAGGCTGTTGGCCATCTGCCCGAACAGCGAGAGCGAGGAGCGCAGGTAGTGGCAGAACGGCCGGTAGGCCTGCTCGCGGGCGGTGGCCAGGTCGGTGCCCAGGTAGGTGTGCACCAGAACGACCACCCGGCCGGCCTCGGGGTCGAGGCCGTGCTCGGCGCGGGTGCGCCGGTAGACGGCGATGTTCTCGGCCAGCTGGGCGACGTCCTGGGTCATCAGGTTGGTGATGACGCCGAGGTCGTGCCGGGCCGCCTCGCGGAAGCTGTCCGGGTTGCCGACGATCGCGGTGAACATCGGCGGCAGGTCCTGAAGCGGGCGCGGGTGGAGGGTCACCTCGATCGGCTCACCGTTGCCGTTGCGGCCCTGGTACGGCTCGCCGCGCCACAGCGACCGGACGGTGTCGATCTGCCGGTGCATCAGCTCCTTGTGGCTGCCGTAGCGCTCGGGGAAGAACAGGAAGTCGTTGGGGTGCCAGCCGCTCGCGCAGCCCAGGCCGACCCGGCCGCCGGACAGGTTGTCGACCACCGACCACTCCTCGGCCACCCGCACCGGGTGGTGCAGCGGCAGCACGGCGCAGCCCGCGTTCAGCCGGATCCGGCTGGTCTCCCGGGCCAGGGCGGCGGCCAGCACCGAGGGGTTGGGGAAGATGCCGCCGAAGGAGTGGAAGTGGCGCTCCGGCAGCCAGACGGAGTGGAAGTCGTGCCGGTCGGCGAAGCGGGCGCTCTCCAGGACGATGCGGTACTTCTCGTCGTCCGGGGAGTCCAGCGGGTAGTCGCCGAAGAAGTAGAGGCTGAAGTCCACCGGCCGCTGCGGGTCGCTGACCGGCTCGTACGGGAGGGCCGGGGCGGGGGCGCCGCCCACGGTCTCGGCGGGTACGGTCGTGGCGGGCGCCGGGAGTTCGGCGGCCGGCCGCGGGGCCGGCAGGCGGACGCCGGGCGAGGCCGGGAAGAAGCCGCCGCGCCGCAGGTCGCGCAGCGACTCGCGGACCGCGTCGGCCACGAACTCCAGGTCGCCGTCGGTGTGGGCGGTGGAGAGGAAGAAGTTGCGCCACTCCCACACGTAGACCCCGCGGGTCAGCAGGTGCGGGAAGAGCAGCTCCATGTCGGCCCGGGGCTCGAACCGGAAGAGCGAGCCGAAGTGGGCCAGCCGCAGCGGGAACTCCTCCTCCTCGAAGAAGGTGTTCAGGGTGGTGGCCAGCTCGTCGGTGCGGGCGTTCAGCCGCTCCTGGAGGCCGGGGCCGGCCGCCTTGAGGTGGCGCAGCACCGCGCCCGCGGCGGTCATCGCCAGCGGGTGCTGGATGTAGGTGCCGCCGAAGAAGGTGGTGTCCTTGGGCGGGTAGCTGTCGTCCCCGTAGTCCCAGTGGCCGCCGTCGATCCCGTCCATGATGTCGGCCCGTCCGGCGATCGCGCCGATCGGGTAGCCGCCGCCCAGCACCTTGCCGTAGGTGGACATGTCCGGGGTGACGCCCCAGAAGCCCTCGGCGCCGCGCAGGTGGGGGCGGAAGCCGGTGAGCATCTGGTCGAAGACCAGCACGATGCCGAGCCGGGTGGTCAGTTCGCGCAGCGAGCGGACGAAGTCGACGGGCTGGCGGCCGGGGTGGCGGCTCTGCACCGGCTCGACCAGGACGGCGGCGATCCGGTCGCCGTGCTCCTCGATGACCTTGAGGCTCTCCGGGTCGCCGTACCGCAGCACCAGCAGGTCGGCGACCGCGCTGCCCGGGATGCCGATGGACACCGGGACGGTCTCCCGGTCGGCGCCGCGGCCCAGCGTCCGGCCCAGGGTCTGGTCGGAGTGGCCGTGGTAGGAGCCCTCGAACATGACGATCTTGTCCCGGCCGGTGTGCGCGCGGGCCAGCCGGATCGCCCCGGCGTTCGCCTCGGTGCCGGAGTTGGCGAAGGCGACCCGCTCGGTGCCGGTCAGCTCGGCCAGCAGCTCGGCGGCCTCGCCGGTCTCCGGGCCGCGCGGGCCCAGCCGCAGGCCCGAGGACAGGTGCTCGCGGACGGCCTCGGAGACGAACTCCGGGTCGTGGCCGAAGAGCAGGACGCCGAAGCCCATGGTGATGTCGACGTACGGGTTGCCGTCGACGTCCTCCAGCCGGGAGCCCCGGGCCCGGCGGGCGGCCAGCGGGTAGAGCATCTCCTTGGTGCCGGAGCGGAAGCCGACCACGGCGCGGCTGTCCGCCAGGGTGCGGCGGTGGCGGCGGGTGATCGCCTTGGAGGCGGTGGTGCGGGCGGTGAAGCGGGCGACCAGCTCGTCCACGTGGGCGCGCTGCTGGTCGGTCAGGCCGCCGGCGGCCATGCCGGACTCGCGGGAGACCGTCACCCGGGGGCCGTGCACCTGCGGGGCGGCCGGGGCCGGGCTCTCGGTGGCGGGTGCCTCGGCGGCGGGAGCGACGGCAGTGGGTGCGGCGGCGGGCGTCGGGACCTGCGCGGCGGCCGGTACGGCGGCCGGGGGCAGGGCCGCGGGCACGGGCGCCGGGGGGAGCGCGGGTGCGCCGCCGGCCAGCAGGCCGAGCTGGTCGCGCATCAGGTCGGAGAACTGGCCGAGCAGCGCGAGCTGGCGCTCGATCAGGCCGGTGCCGTCGGTGACCGGGGGCAGTGCGGCGGGGGCCTGCGGGGCGGCGGGCATGGGTGCGGGCGCGGCGGGTACGGGCTGCGGAGCCGGGGCCTGGACGAGCGGCGCCTGGGCGGCCGGTGCTTGTACAACCGGGGCCTGAACGGCCGGGGCCGGGGCGGCCTGGACGACCGGGGCTGGAGCCGCCACCGGCGCTGCCACCGGCTCGGGCACCGCCACGGGCACCGCCACGGGCTCCGGCTCGGCGGCCGGCAGCAGCGTGGCCAGCACGGCCGGCTCCAGCCGGGAGGCGATCAGCCCGGCCAGCCGGGCCGGGGTGTCGGCGTCCTCGAACAGCTCGCGCATCGACACCCGCACCCGGAACGCGCGCTCCAGGTCCCGGATCATGTTGATCATCGACAGCGAGTCGGCGCCCAGGTCGAAGAAGGGCTCGTCCACGCCGACCGAGTCCTCGTCGTAGCCGAGCTGGCGGGCCGTCTGCTCGACGACCTCCCGCAGCACGGCCTGCCCGGCCAGCTCCTCGGGGCTCGGCGTCGGTGAAGCAGCGGGTGTAGCAGCAGGTGAGGCAGCAAGTGCGGCGGTCGGTTCAGCGGCCGGAGCGGTCTGCTGGGGTGGGTCCTGGCGCATGGCGGGGTCCTCGGTGGTCGGCCGGTCGGGGGCGGTGAACCAGTGGCGGCGGCGTTGGAAGACGGTGGTGGGCAGCGGGACGCGGCGGGCCGGTCCGTCCGGCCAGTCCCGGGCGGCGGCGAAGCCGGCCCAGTCGAGCGGGACGCCGTACGACCAGAGCGCGGCCGCGGCGGCGTCGAACTGCTGCTCCGGGGAGGCGCCGCGCCGGCCGCCGGCGACGAAGTGGCGCTCCGGCAGCTCCCGGCGGCCCATGCCGGTCAGCGTCGGGTGCGGGCCGATCTCCAGGAAGAGCTCGTGGCCCTGCCCGTCCAGTGCGGCGAGGACCTGGTCGAACCGGGCGGTCTCCCGGGTCTGCCGGAGGAAGTACTCGGGCGTCGGGACGGTCCCGGGGGCCAGCACCTCGCCGCCGAGGTTGCTGACCAGCGGCACGGCCAGCGGCCGCAGCCGCAGCCGGGCCAGCTGGTCGCGGAAGGGGTCGAGCATCGGGTCGAGCAGGCGGGAGTGGAACGCCCGGTCGCTGGCCAGCCGTTCGGTGGTCACCCCGTCGGTGGCCAGCACGGCCTCGGCGGCGGCGATCTCGCGGGGCGGTCCGGCCAGCACGCACTGGCCCCGGCCGTTGACCACGGCCAGGTCCACGCCGGGCAGCCAGTCGCCGAGCCCGGCCAGCCGGTCCAGGCCGGCCGAGACCACCGTCATGGCGCCCGGTTCGGTCAGCCGGTGCATCAGCCGGCCGCGCAGCGCGGTCAGGAACATGCCGTCGGCCAGGTCGAGCGCGCCGGCCGCGTGGAAGGCCGCGTACTCCCCGGCGCTGTGCCCGGCGACGGCGGCGGGACGGAGCCCGAGCTCCTGCCAGAGCCGCAGGTAGGCCGCCTGGAGGGCGAACAGCGCGGGCTGCGCCGCCTCGGTGGTCCAGCCGTCCTCGGTGCCCTGCGGCGCGGGGTCGAGCAGCAGCGGCAGCAGCGGCTCGCCCCAGTTCTCGCGGTGCAGCCGGTCGCACTCGTCCAGGACGGCCCGGAAGACCGGGAAGGCCCGGTACAGCTCGGCGGCCATGCCCCGGTACTGGGCGCCCTGGCCGGTGAAGAGCAGCACCGGCAGGACCTCGCCGCGCCCCACCTCGCGGTGGGCCGCGCCGGCGGTGGTCCGGCCCGCCAGGAAGGCGTCCAGGCCCTTGCGCAGGGCGGCCGGGTCGGGGCCGGTGACGGCCAGCCGGTGGCGCAGCGCGCGCCGGCCGGCGCCGAGGGTGAGCGGCAGGTCGCCGGGCGCGAGGGCGGGTTCGGCGTCCAGCCGGTCGCGGAGCAGCCCGGCCAGTTCGGTCAGCCCCTGGGCGGTGCGGGCGGACAGCGGCAGCACGGTCGGCGCCGGTCGCGGTTCGACGGCCGGGGCCGCGGGCGCCTGCTCCAGCACCAGGTGGGCGTTGGTGCCGCCGACGCCCAGCGCGCTGACCCCGGCCCGGCGCGGGGTGGGGCCGTCCGGCCAGTCGCGGCGCTCGGCGGCGAGCCGGAACGGGCTGTCGGCCAGTTCCAGCGCGGGGTTGGGGCTGGTGAAGTTCACCAGCGGGGGGATGGTGCCGTGCCGCAGCACCAGCAGCGCCTTGATCAGGCCCGCCATCCCGGCGCAGGTGTCCAGGTGGCCGATGTTGGGCTTGACCGAGCCGAGCGAGCAGAATCCGGCGGCCTCGGTCCGGGCGCGGAAGGCCTGGGCCAGTGCCCGGAACTCGATCGGGTCGCCGAGCGGGGTGCCGGTGCCGTGGGCCTCGATGTAGCCGATGCTGTCGGCCGGCACGCCCGCCAGGTCCAGGGCCCGGCCGACCACGGCCGCCTGCCCGTCGACGCTGGGCGCGGTGTAGCCGACCTTCCGGCCGCCGTCGTTGTTGACGGCGGAGCCGAGGATCACCCCGTGCACGGTGTCGCCGTCGGCCAGCGCCCGGTCGAGGCGCTTGAGCAGCACGGCGGCGACACCGTTGCCGCCGACGGTGCCGCCCGCGTCGGCGTCGAAGGCCCGGCAGGCGCCGTCGGGGGAGAGGATCGACCCCTCCTCGTAGCGGTAGCCGGCGGCCTGCGGGATGTGCAGGGCGGCGGCCCCGGCCAGGGCCAGTTCGCAGTCACCGGAGAGCAGCGACTGGACGGCCAGGTGCACCGCGACCAGCGAGGTGGAGCAGGCCGTCTGCACGCCGATCGCCGGGCCGGTGAGGCCCAGCCGGTAGGCGACCCGGGTGGCGGCGAAGTCGGCCTGGTTGCCGATCGCGGTCTGCAGGGCGGCGACCGGCTCGGACGGGTCGGCGGTGGTGGCCAGGGTGTGCTGGTAGTAGGTGCGCAGCGCGTAGAGGGTCATCCCGGTGCCGGCGAAGACGCCGACCCGGCGCTCCGGGTCCGGCGCGTCGTAGCCGCCGTCCTCCAGGGCCTGGCGGCAGATCTCCAGCAGCAGGCGCTGCTGCGGGTCCATCAGGGCCGCTTCGGCGCCGCTGATGCCGAAGGCCTCGGCGTCGAACTCGTCGGTGCCGGTGAGCGCGCCGGTGACCGGGACGAAGTCGGGGTGGCGGTACTCCTCCGGGCGCAGTCCGGCCGCGGCCAGCTCCTCCTCGGTGAACCGGGTGGTGCTCCGGACGCCCTCGACGATGTTCCGCCAGTACTGCTCGGGGGTGTCGGCGCCCGGCAGGCGCATCGCCAGGCCGACGATCGCCACCCGGCGGTCGTCGCCCGGCCCGGCGACGGGGGCGGCGGCCGCGGTGGTGGGCGTGGCCGGCTCGGCGGACAGGTGGGCGATCAGGGCGTCCACGGTGGGGTGGCGGAACAGCTCGGTGGGTGCCGGGGGCGTGGGCAGCGCGGCGCTGAGCGCGCCGTGCACCCGCATCAACTGGAGGGATCCGATGCCGAGTTCGGCGAGCGGGCGGCCCGGGTCCAGCGGGGTGTCGAGGACGGACTCGAAGGCGTCCAGGACCAGTCGGCGCAGCCCGGACGGGGCGGTGTGCCCGGGGCCGGGTGCCGTGGCGGGCCGGGCGGCCGGCTCGGCGGTGGCCGGCGTCGGCGCGGCGGCGGCCACCGGGCGGGGCGCGGTGGCGAGCAGGCGGCGTCGGGCGGCGGGGGAGCTCGGGTCCGGACCGGCGTACCGGTGGCCCGGGGCGCCCGCCAGCAGCAGGGCGGCCAGCCGGCGGCCGTGCGCGGCGCTCAGCACGGCGATGCCCCGGCCGGCGGCGGCCTGCTCGTTCTCGGTGTCGCGGTTCATGCCGACCCCGCTCCACAGGCCCCAGGAGATCGTCCAGGCCGGGGTGCCGGTCTCCCGGCGCAGCCGCTCGACGGTGCTCTCCAGGTAGCGGTTGGCGGCGGCGTACCCGGTGGAGCCGACCGCCTCCTGGAGGCCGATCATCGAGGAGAAGGCGACGAACTGGGCGCCGGGGCGCTGCCGGACCAGCTCGATGAGGTGGTCGGTGCCCTCGGCCTTGGTCCGGACGGCCTCGCGCCAGTCCTCGGTACTGGTGTCGGCGAGGAGCGTGAGCCGGTAGCCGCCGGCCAGGTGGAGCACGCCGTCCAGCGGTGCCTGCCACTCCCGCTCGGCCTCGGCGAGCACCTCCGCCAGCTGCTGACGGTTCGTCACATCGGCCTGGCAGTAGATGACCTGACCGCCCTGGGCGGCCAGTCGGCGCAGCGCGGCCCGGCGCTCGGCCGCCTCGGCGGTCGGGGCGTCCAGGTCGCTGCGGCCGACGATCAGCAGCCGGGAGCCGTACTCGCGCAGCAGTCCGGGCAGCAGCTCGGCGGCGATTCCGCCGAGGCCGCCGGTGACGAGGTAGCGGGCGCCGGGGGTGAGCAGTGAGCAGCCTTCCCCGGCCGGTTCGGGGGTGGCCTCGGCCGGTGCCAGCCGGGGGGCCCAGGGGCGGCCGGCGCGCCAGGCGGACTCGGGCTCGGGGCGGGGGTCGGCGAGCAGGGCGAGCAGCGCGGCGGCCTGCTCCGCGACCGGCGCCTCGCCCGGCAGGTCGAGGTGCCGGGCGGCGGGCACCAGCTGCTCGGCCCGTGCCCCGGCGGTCAGTGCGGCGGTCAACGCGGCCCGGGGGCTGGGGAGTTCACCGGGGAGAACGGCGTGCAGCCCGGCGCTGACGGAGACCAGCTCGCGGACCGGGGTCCGCGTCGGCAGCGCCCGCAGCAGGGCGAGCAGCGCCTCGTCCGGCGCCTGGTCGGAGGTGTCGGCCGTCGCGCTCCACAGGTAGACCAGCCGGTCGGCTGGCCGGTCGCCGAGGGCCCGCAGCCAGTCCTCGGGGTCGGCGGTCGGCGGGCGGTCCACCACCAGGGCGTTCGGCAGGGCGGCGGCCAGGGCCTCGGTGAGGGTGCCGGGGCCGGACGGGCCGAGCAGCAGGATCGTTTCCTCGGCCAACGAGGCCGCCGAAGAGGCCTGGTCCGCCGCCACCGGGCGGGCCTCCCAGCCGAGCTGCCGCACGCAGTCCGGCAGCGTCCGGGAGTTGGCCTCCGCCAGGTCCAGCGCGACGATGTGGTCGTCGAGTTCGCCGTCCAGCAGCCTCCCGCGCAGCGCGGTGCGCTGGATCTTGCCGCTGGTGGTGCGCGGGAATTCGGCCGCCGGGACGGGCAGCACCAGGGCGGGGGCCGGCTGCCGGCGGGCCGCCAGCAGCTGCCGCACCTCGGCGGCGACCGGCGCCGAGGGCGCGTCCGGATCGCTCTGGACGTAGGCGATCACCAGCTGCTCGGTGCCGGTGCGTTCGTCCGGCACCCCGAAGGCCGCGACGTGCCCGGAGCGCACCCCCGCCACGGAGGCCACCACGTCCTCCAGCTCGTGGCAGAAGTAGTGCACGCCGTTGACGATGATGATCTCCTTGCGACGGCCGGTGAGCACCACCTCGCCGTCGACCAGGAAGGCCAGGTCCCCGGTGTCGAACCAGTCGTCGCCGACGAAGGCCTCCTGGTTGGCCGGCGGGTTGTTCAGGTACCCCGGCGTCACCCGGCCGGAGTGGACCTGGAGCCGGCCGACGCGGAGCTCGGGCAGCGCCCGTCCGGCGTCGTCGGCCACCCGCATCCGGGTGCCGGGTGCGGGCCGGCCCATGCTGAGGAAGGCGGTGCCGCGCTCCGCGGAGGCCGGGTCCGCGGGCTCCAGCCGGCCGGTCAGCGAGTCGGTGCGCACCAGGCGGCGGGCGCCGTCCTCGTCGTAGCGCTTGTAGGTGATCGCCGTGCAGGTCTCGGCCATGCCCCAGGCCAGCAGCACGTGGCCGGGGCGGATGCCGAACGGGGCGGTGGCGGCCAGGAACTCGTCGATCACCGCCTCGGTGCACTGCTCCCCGGCGTTGATCAGCGACTTGACCGAGGACAGGTCCCAGCGGCGGTCCGGCCCGGCGGCCCGGACGGCCTCGGCGACCAGCCGGAAGCCGAAGTTGGGCGACCAGGAGTGCGCCGCCCGGTAGCGCTCCAGCGCGTCCAGCCAGACCAGCGGGTCGGCGAGCACGAGTTCGGTGGGGATCTGCACCTGGTCGGCGGCCAGTACCACGTCGCGCAGGTGGAACATCAGCAGTCCGGCGACGTGGTCCAGGGGCAGCCAGTTGACCGTGCCGTCGCCCGGCTCGGTGCCCTGGGCGACGGCCCCCGCCACGTACTCCAGGATGCCGCGGTGGGTGATCTGCACCGCCTTGGAGCGTCCGGTGCTGCCGGAGGAGAGCTGGAGCATCGCGACGTCGGCGGGGACGGGGGCGTGCTCGGGGGCGGGGCCGTCCGGCAGCCCGCCCTCGGCGGGCCGGTCGACCGCGATCACCCGCAGGCCCGGCGCCGGGTACAGCTCCCCGAGCCGCTCCAGGCCCGCCACCGCGGGCCCGCAGACGAGCACCGGCGGCTCCTCCAGGGTCTGCCAGGCGTGCCAGAGCTTCTCCAGCACGGGGTTGCGCTCGTGGTAGTCCGGCGGGCGGGCGACCGTCACCGGCTGCATCCCGCCCAGGAAGCAGGCCCACAGGGTGGGGAAGTAGTACTCGGGCTCCGGGACCTGGAGGATCACCCGGTCCCCGGCCCGCAGCCCGGCGGCGGCCAGCACGGCGAGGATCTCGCCGGAGCGGCCGAGGAGTTGACGGTACGTGATCCTGGTGGCCTCGCCGCCCGCCCGGATCAGGTGCAGTCCGCGGTCGGGGTGCAGTTCGGCGGCGCGCAGCAGCGCCTCGGGCAGTGTCCGGGGCGCGTCCGGCCCGGGGGCGGGCAGCGGGGCGCCGACGGCCTCCGTCCCGGGGTCCTCGGCGTCGGGGTGCTCGGAGTCGGCCTCCCCGGGGGCGGCCGTGGGCTGCGCCGGGGCGGCGCCGGCCGTCGCCGGGCCCTCCCCGAACGGCCGCCAGCGGTCGGTGAGTTCGCGCAGGTGGCGCAGGGCGGGGCCGGGTGCGGTGGGCGGCCGGGTGAGCGCCGCGGCCAGGGCGGCGGCGTCCGGTTCGCCCTCGGGGGTGCGGACGATGCCGTCCAGGAGGTGTACTTCGGCGCTCGGGTCGGCGTCCAGCAGCGCCGCGGCGGCCCGGCGGCGCAGGGCCTCGGGATCGCCGTCGACGGCGGGGACCAGGTAGGCCAGCAGGCCGGGGCGGCCGTTCTCGTGCTCGACGGGCAGCAGCGCGCAGTCGGCGATCTCGGGGCGTAGCAGCAGCCGGGCTTCCAGGGTGCGCAGCCGGCCGTGGTCGGGACCGGTGGGACTCATGATTTCGGCACCTTTCGGATCGGTGCCGGGGCGCGGGTGTGGGCCGCCCCGGGTCAGGGAGGGGGAGCGGAGGTGAGTGGCGCGTACGGCGCGGGGGCGCCGGAGGTGCGGAGGTGTGCGGGTACGCGGGTGCGCGGAGGTGTCCGCGGACGTGCGGTGGCGGGTGGAGGCGTGCCGTCTGCTCAGCGGCGCCGGCGGGCGCGGGCGACCATCACCAGGAAGGCGAGCGCCAGTACGATCGGGACGGCGTGTGAGACGCCGACCACGGTGAGCGGGCTGAGTACCGCGAGCAGCGAGCCGCTCAGCAGCATCCCGGTGCCCATGCCGACGTTCTCGGCGGAGGTGAGGATGCCGAAGGCCTCGCCGCGCCGCTCGTCGGCGAGGGCCTGGATCCGGGTGGTGTAGGAGATCTCGGTGAAGCCGTCGCCGAGGCCGGCGCCGATCGCGACCAGCAGGAAGAGCGGGGTCGGCAGGTCGGTGAAGACCAGGATGAAGCAGGCGGACATCAGACAGGTGCCCAGCGCGAAGCCGCGCTCGCCGGGCTCGATGCCCCGGCGCAGCATGAACCGGGAGACCAGCTGCTGGGCGCCGAGGTTGCCGATCGCCCAGGTGGCCCAGAAGGTGCCGAGCAGGGCGGCCGGGTTGTCGGGCGACGACTGGTTGGCGAAGACCGGCAGGCTGATGTTGTGGGCGGAGGAGCCGAAGGCGTCCAGCAGTCGGATCCCCGCCATGGCGCCCACCACGGGGGCGGCCCGCAGGACGACCAGGGCCTGCCACCGGGGGCGGCGCTTGCCGGTTGTCGGGGCGGGGTCCTCCGGCGGGGTCGCGGGCTCCTCCGCCTTCGCGGCCCGGGTGGGCAGCGGCAGCCGGACCACCAGCGCCCCGAACAGGACGAAGCTGGTCGCGTCGATGAGCAGCGCGGCCCGGAATCCGGCCCAGGCCACCACCACGCCCGCGGAGGCGAAGCCGAGCACCATCGCGGTGGAACGGCAGCTCGCCATCAGGCTGTTGGCGCGTGCGCGGCGCTCGGCGCCGACCATCTCGGGGATGCTGGTCCGCAGGGCGACGGCGGCCACGGCGGCGGCGCCGCCGAGGACCACGGCGAGCGGGTAGAGGACGGGGATGCGCAGCGAGGCCGGGACGAGGGCGACGACGACCAGCGCCAGCGCCTGGGCCAGGGCGCAGCCCGTCATCAGCCGCCGGCGGTCCAGCCGGGCCACCAGCCGTCCGGCGACCAGCCCGCCGGCGAGGCCGCCGGACAGTCGTAGGACGAGGTACCCGGCCGTGCCGAGCGCGTTCCCGGAGGCCTCGTAGGCGAACAGACTCAGCGCGACGAGGTCGAGCTGGCTGCCGTAGGTGTTCAGGGCATCGCCCGCGGCCAGCCGGTAGAAGGGCCGGGGCAGCTTGGTCGTGGCGAGTTGCGGTGCATCCAGTGCGGTGTCCGGCACGGTATTCCCCCCGGGGACGCCGTAGGGCGGCTCAGTGTGACATTGCACCGCAACCTAGAGGTGACCGGTCCGTAGATCAATACCGAGATCGTCTCCTGTCCGAAAGATCGTGAACTCGGCCGACTTACTGTCACCTTTTACGCCACGCTGGCCAGTTGTTGGCGTACGGACGGGAGTGCGCTCCGGGCGGGGGCGGGCGCGGGGTGGGATCAGCTGCGGCCGAACAGCCTGCCGAGCCAGCCCTTGCCCTTGCGGCCCTGCTCGGCGCAGTCGCACCGGGCGGACTTCGGCACCCCGGCCAGGACCTGCTCCACGTGCATTCCGCACCCGGCGAAGCCCGGCTTCCCGCAGGTGCGGCAGGCGACTCGTCGGCACATGTCGTGCTCCGTTCTCCGGGCTCCCAGGGGCGGAGCCATGCCGCCAATATACCCCACCCCGTATTCGTGATGTCGGATTCGTCCGGCCGCCGGGGTCGGAACGGCGGCGGGGCGAATCCGTGGTGCGGAGAGCGGAGGGGAGGGGGCCGTCAGGCCGTCTCGGGGCGGGTCGGCGGGATCGCGTAGGTCAGCGTGGCGCTGGCCACCAGGACCTCGTCGGCGTCCAGCAGTTCGGCCAGCACCACGCACAGCCGGCGCCCGAACTTGGCCGTCCTGGCGTGCACGCGCAGCGCCCCGGGCCGCGGCCGGTTGAGGAAGCTGATCTGCAGCGAACTGGTCAGCGCCATCAGGGTGGGCCCGAGCCGGGCGTTGATCAGGAGAAACGCGGCCAGGTCGCACAGGCCGGCCTGCTCCGGGCCCGAGATGGTGCCGCCCGGGCGGGTGCGCAGCCGGTCGCCGTCCACGGCCATGGTGAGGGTCCGGCCGTCCACCCCGGTCACCCGGCAGGCGGCGTAGTCGGGGAACTGGCCGGTGATCAGGTCATTGAGCTGATCGGGGCCCAGGAGGACGTCGACGGTGGCGACCGCCGTGTTCGAGTCGGTGGTCATGGGGCTCAGCGTAACCGTCTGCCCGGTGGTGCGCCCGGGGCGGTCCAGGCCCGCTTCCGGCCAGCTTCGTTTGCCGTGGTCAACCGCCAAGATCCGTTGCGGCCATGATAATTGCGCATGTCCTGGCGGTGTCGTGGCGGCCGGAACCGGCCGCTCCGGTGCCATCCGGTGGCCGAATCCGCTCGGCACGATTCGTAAGGGACCTTGTTCGGCCCAAAATGCAGCACCTACTCTCCGAGGAAGTTCAGCGGAGCCGATGCGGAACTCCGCCGGCCGCTGGGGGCGGCGTCATTTTCCTTGTGGTCGTCAGGGGCCTCGGTGGAAAACGGGCCCCCACCCGTTCATGCCCGACCATGTCCTGCTTCAGAGTCCTGCTTCAGAGACGGGGTGTTGCGCCATGGGTATTTCCATTCTGGACGACGAGGCGGTGGTGGTCCGTACTCCCGACGAGTTCCTGGCGATGCCGGAGGAGTACCGGGAGATCGCCATCCGCGGCATGGTGGTCAACACCGAGGGGGAGCTCTCCGGCGGCGACGACTACGTGCAGGTCTTCCTGCCGCTGGCCCCCGACGCGGAGGAGCGGCAGGTCTGCGCCGAGCGCGCCGCCGAGGAGTACGACCACTACAAGATCGGCAAGCGGGTCCTCGCGGAGGTCGGCGTGGACACCACCTACATGGAGAAGCAGACCCTGGCCGATCGGAACCTGTTCCGCGCCCAGGAGTTCCACACCTGCACCACCTGGGCCGAGCGCGGGATCTTCTCCTACATCGGCGAGGAGACCGCGATGGTGATGATCTCCGAGTTCGCGCAGAGCAGCTACCGGCCCTGGGCCGACGCGGTGCGCACGATCATCCTCGACGAGAAGGTGCACATCGCCCACGGCGCCCGGGTGTGCCGCAACCTCGCCGCCACCGACGACGGCCGCGAGCAGCTCCAGCAGGCCCTGGACCGGCTGTGGCCGACGTTCATCCGGATCTTCGGCAGCCCGCGCTCCGAGCGCGCCAGGCTGGCCGTCCGCTTCGGCCTGCGGCAGACCACCAACGGCGAGGCCTGCGACCTGTGGCGGGAGAAGGTTACCCCGCGCATCAAGAACCTGGGTCTGCGCCTCCCGGAGTAGCGGGAACAGCAGCACGCCGATCCCGCCACTCCCGAGGAGCCCATCGCCATGGCAACACCCGTCACCATCGAACAACGCCCGCTGAGCCGACGCGAGGCCAAGGCGCGCACCGCCGAACTCATCGCCGACCGGCCCGACCTGGCCGAACGCCTGCACCGGCTGCGCCGGCTGGGGCGCGAGGTCCGCTCCTGCGAGGTCCACCTCACCAACACCTGCAACATCCGCTGCAAGGGCTGCTGGTACTTCGAGGGCGGCTTCGACACGGCCGTCAAGGAGCTGTCCGACCTGGACCGCATCCGGGCCTTCGCCCGCAAGCTGGCGGACGACGGCGTCAACCAGGCCACCCTGATCGGCGGCGAGCCCACCCTCGTCCCGCGCCGGGTCGAGGCCTTCGTCGAACAGCTGCCGTACATCACCATCTCCACCAACGGCCTGCGCCCGATGCCCAAGCAGGGCTTCGAGAAGATCGCCATCGCGGTCAGCATCTTCGGCGGCGGCCCGCTCGACGACGACCTGCGCGCGATCCGGGTCAACGGCTCCAAGTTCACCGGCCTGTTCGACACCGCGCTCAAGCACTACCGCGACGACCAGCGGGTGCTGTTCATCTACGCGCTCTCCGAGGCCGGGGTCGAGCACATCGAGCCCACCGTGCGGAAGATCGCCGAGAACGGCAACATCGTCACCTTCAACTTCTACAGCGAGCACGGCACCGAGACCCCGCTGAAGATCGCCAACGAGCAGCGGGTGCTGGACGAGGCGCAGCGGGTCAAGGACCTGTACCCGCAGGCGGTGGTGAGCCACCCGTACTTCATCCGGACCCTGGTCACCGGCCGGACGCACTGGGGCGGCCGGTTCGGCTACGACGTCTGCCCCAGCCTCAGCGTCGACGCCCCCGAGCACGAGGACCGCGTCGCCAACGGCAACCCGGTCATCCCCGGCTTCAACGTCTGGGGCGCCGACTACGAGTCGCTCCAGTTCTGCTGCACCTCCGGCGACTGCGGCGGCTGCCGGGACAGCCAGGCCGTCTACAGCTGGCTGGTGGTCAGCGCCAACCGCTTCCTGGACGACGCCGCCCGGCTGGAGCAGTGGCTGGACATCGCCGAGAGCTACTGGCAGCAGTGGCACTGGGCCCCGTACCACGCCAGCAAGGCCGGCCCGGCGCTCTGAGCCCGCGCCCCTGCCCGCCGCCCGCACGGCACCGCCCGTACGTCCCCCGCACCGCCACCGCCGCCCCGCGCGGACGAGGAGAGCCATGCCCGACACACTGGACCGCACCGCCATCGAGAACTTCGTCGTCGACGCCCTGGTCGACCTCGGCGTCGAACGCGAGGGCATCGTCGACGACGCCGCCCTGGACGAGCTGGAGATCGACTCGCTCGACATGGTCGAGCTCAGCCAGTCCATCCGCAAGCAGCTGGGCATCCCGGTGAAGCCCAAGGACTTCGACCAGCTGTACACCGTCGGCGAGGTGCTCGACCTGTGCCGCCGGAAGGCCGGGCTGGAGTGAGGCCCCGGGCCGTCGTCACGGGCCTGGGCGCGGTGACCCCGCTGGGCGTGGGCGCCGACGAGCTGCACCGGCGGGCGGTGGCCGGCGAGAGCGGGCTCGCCGACGGGCTCGGGCTGTGCCGGGACTTCCGGCCCGCCGACCACCTGTCGCGCCAGCAGATCCGCCGCACCGACCGCTTCACCCAGCTCGCGCTCGTGGCCGCCGCCGAGGCCCTGGCCCAGGCGGGATGGACGGACGGCCCGCCGCCCTACCCCGCCGAGCGGGTCGCCTGCGTGGTGGGCTGCGCGCTCGGCGGGACGGCGAGCTTCGAGACCCAGGCCGAGGTGCTCCGGCAGCAGGGCGCGGAGTTCGTCTCCCCGCTCATGGTGCCCGCCATGATGGCCAACGCCGCGGCCTCGCAGATCGCCCAGCGCCACGGCCTGCGGGGCGAGGCGCTCTGCCTGGCCTCGGCGTGCAGCAGCGCCACCCAGGCGATCGGCACCGCCCTGCTGCTGCTCGCCGCCGGAGCCGCCGACGCCGTGGTGGTCGGCGGCGCCGAGGCCTCCACCTCCGAACTGGTGCGGGCCGCCTTCCGCACCGCCGGGGCGCTCTCCGAGAGCGGCCGCTCGGTGCCCTTCGACCGCGACCGGGACGGCCTGCTGATCGGGGAGGGCGCCGGAATCCTGGTCCTGGAGACCGAGGCCGGCGCCGCCGCCCGCGGCGCCACCGTGCTCGGCGAGGTGCTCGGCTACGGCTCCACCTGCGACGCCCACCACCTCACCGCCCCGGACCCGACCGGCGGGCCCGCGGCCCGCGCCGTCACCATGGCGCTCGAAGCGGCGGGCGTCGCCCCCGGGCAGCTCGGCTACCTCAACGCCCACGGCACCGGGACCGTCCTCAACGACTCGTCCGAGTGCGAGGCGCTGCGCCTGGCGCTCGGACCGGCCCTGGACGCCGTCCCGCTCTCCTCCACCAAGTCCTGCACCGGCCACCTCTTCGGCGCGGCCGGCGCGGTGGAGGCCATCGCCACCCTGCAGGCGCTGCGCCACGCCACTGCCCCGCCCACCGTCGGGCTGCGCGAGCCCGACGAGAAGCTCGGCCCGCTGAACCTGATCCGCCACGCCACCCCGCTCGCCGCCCCCGCCCTGCCCGGCGGCCGGCGGGCCGGGCTCTCCACCTCCTTCGGGTTCGGCGGACACAACGCGGCCCTGGTGCTGGCGGCGGCCGACGCACCCGGTACGACCGGTACGACGAAAGGCCAGGAGTGATGCTCGGCTTCCACGGACGCCGCTATCTGATCACCGGGGTGCTCAACGAGGACTCCATCGCCTGGCACACCGCCAGGGCGCTCCAGGAAGCGGGCGCCGAGGTCCTGCTCACCGGCTTCGGCCGGGCCCGGCGGATCACCGAACTGGCCGCGGACGTCCTGCCCCGCCCCGCCGAGGTGCTGGAGCTGGACGTCACCCGGCCCGAGGACTTCGCCCGGCTGGCCAAGGAGCTGGAGCAGCGCTGGGGCGGGGTCGACGGAGTGCTGCACGCCGTCGCCGCCGCCCAGCAGACGGCGCTGAGCGGCAACTTCCTCACCACCCCGCCGGAGGCCGCCGGCCTCGCGCTGCGCACCGCCGCCGTCTCCCTGCACTCGCTGGCCACCGCGCTCGCCCCGCTGCTCAGCGCGGACGGGCGGCGCGGCAGCGTCGTCGGGCTGGACTTCGACGCCAGCGGCGCCTGGGCCGGCTACGACTGGATGGGCGTCAGCAAGGCGGCGCTCGGCGCGGTCTGCCGGTACCTGGCGATGTACCTCGGCCCGTCCGGCATCCGGGTCAACCTGGTGGCGGCCGGCCCGGTGGAGACCGTCGCCGGGCAGGCGATCAGCACCTTCGACCGGATCGCCGACCGCTGGCAGGCCGAGGCCCCGCTCGGCTGGGACCGCACCGACCCCGCCGTGGTGGTCGGACCGGTGCTGTTCCTGCTCTCCGACCTCGCCGCCACCGTCAGCGGGGAGATCCTGCACGCCGACGGCGGGATGCACGCCGTCCGGATGGGCACCGGACCGGCCTTCGCGGAAGGAGGCGCGGCATGACGCCCGCCATCGTCGGGGTGGGCGCCGCCCTGCCCGAACGCGTCGTCCCCAACGCCTACTTCGAGCGGATCGGCGCCTCCCCGGAGTGGATCGTCAAACGGACCGGCATCGAGGAGCGCCGCTTCCTCCCGCCGGACGGCCGACTCGCCGACCTCGTGGTGGCCGCCGCCGAACAGGCGCTGCGCAGCTCCGGGCGCACCGCGGCGAGCATCCGGCACGTCGTGGTCGCCACCATCACCCCCGACCGGGTCACCCCCGGGGTGTCGGTGGAGGTCGCCGCCCGGCTCGGCATGCCGCAGGCCACCGCCTTCGACCTGCACGCGGCCTGCGCCGGGTTCGTCTACGGCCTGGACCACGCCGCCGCGCTGATCGAGACCGGCCGGGCCGGGGCGGTGCTGGTCTGCGGCGCCGACGCGCTGACCCGGATCACCGACCACGAGGACCGCGGCACCGCGGTGCTGCTCGCCGACGGCGCCGGCGCCGCCGTGGTCGCCGACGTGCCCGGCGCGCCCGACCCGTGCTTCTCGCTCGGCAGCGACGGCGAGCAGATCCCGCTGCTCTACGCCGACCGGGACGACCGCAAGCTGCGGATGGACGGCCGGGAGGTGTTCGACCACGCGGTGGAGAAGATGTCGGAGGCCACCCGGGAGGTGCTCACCCGGCGCGGCCTGACCTGCGAGGACCTCGACCTGTTCGTCGCCCACCAGGCCAACGCCCGGATCGTGCGCGCGGTCGGCAAGGAGGTCGGGCTGCCCCCGGAGCGGCTCTACCTGAACGTCCACCGGGTCGCCAACACCTCGGCGGCCTCGATCCCGCTGGGCCTGACCCACGCCCGCGAGGAGGGCCTGCTGGACGGCCCGAAGCTGCTCGGCCTGGCCGCGTTCGGCGCGGGCATCACCTGGGGCGCCGGGGTGATCGGCTGGCGGCCCGGCGCCGGCGGGGAGGCGGCGGAGTGAAGACCCCCCGGTTCCCCGTGATCGCCGAGATCGCCGCGCCGGACGGGGCCCGGATCACCGTCCGGGCGCTGGCCCGGCCGGAGCCGGCCGCCCCGGTGGTGGTCGTCCTGCCGGCGATGGGGACGGCCGCCCGGCACTACACCCCGCTGGTCCGCGCCCTGCACGCGGCCGGCCTCAGCGTGGCCACCTGCGACCTGCGCGGCCACGGGGAGAGCCGGCCGGTGCCCCGGCACGGGGTCGCCTTCGGCTTCCGCGAGCTGGTGGAACAGGACTTCGGGGCGGTGCTCGACGCGGTGGCCGGGGCCTTTCCGGGCGCGCCGCGCCTGCTGCTCGGGCACAGCCTGGGCGGGCAGCTGGGCCTGGTGCACTGCGGGGTGTTCCGGCCCCGGCTGGCCGGCGCGGTGCTGGTGGCCAGCGGATCGGCCTGGTACCGGACCTTCGGCGTACGGGCGGGCCTGCGGCGGCTGGCGCTGAGCCAGTTCTCGATCGTCGCCTCGGCCGTGGTCGGCCACTGGCCGGGCGAGCGGTTCGGCTTCGGCGGCCGGGAGTCGCCCCGGCTGATGCGGGACTGGGCGCGGCAGATGCGCACCGGCCGCTACCGGGTGCGCGGCGCGGTCACCGACTACGAACGGGCGCTGGCCCGGGTCGACCTGCCGGTGCTGGCGGTGGACGTGCAGGGCGACGAGCTCGCCCCGCCGCGGGCCGTCGACCACCTGTGCGCCAAGCTTCCCTCGGCCCGGGTGGAGCGCTGGAGCTACACCGCCGAGCAGGCGGACGGCCGGGCGCTGGACCACTTCCGCTGGATCCGGCACAACCGGGGCCTGGTGGAGCGGATCGCCCCGTGGATGCTCGCCGCCGCCGAGGCCGCGGGCGGTGCCACGCCCGCCGAAGCCGGGGCGGACGCGGCTCCGCACGGCGGCGTCCGCCCGACCGTATAGGGACCAGACCGAGGAGTGCCCGCATGTCCGTCGACCCCGCCCCGTCCGACCGCAGCGCCGACCTGCCGCCCGGCGCCCCCGGCCTTCCGCACGGCATCCCCGACCTGCTCACCGCGACCGCCGCGCGCTGCCCGGCCCACCCCGTCCTGCGGCTCGACGAGGAGGTGCTGAGCTTCGCCGACCTGGAGGCGCGCAGCGCCCGGGCCGCGCACTGGCTGGCCGCGCTCGGCGTCGCGCCCGGCGACCGGGTGGCCGTCCTGCTGCCCAACGTGCCGGAGTTCGCGGTGCTGTACTACGGCATCCTGCGCGCCGGGGCGGTGGTCGTCCCGATGAACCCGCTGCTGAAGGCCCGGGAGATCGAGCACTGCCTCGGCGACGCCCGGCCCACCGTGCTGCTCGCCTGGCACACGGGCGGTGAGGAGGCGGCCGAGGGCGCGCGGCGCACCGGCACCCGGCTGGTGGCCGTCGAGCCGGCCGCCCTGGCGGCGGCGCTCGCGGAGCAGCCGGCCGACCCGCCGACCGCCGCCGGGGGCCGCGGGGGAGAGGACACCGCGGTCATCCTCTACACCTCCGGCACCACCGGGGCGCCCAAGGGCGCCGAGCTGACCCACCGCAACATCGTGTGCAACGTGCGGGCCGGGGTCCAGGTGCTGGGCCTGGTCGAACGGGACGTGATCTTCGGCGGGCTGCCGCTGTTCCACTCCTTCGGCCAGGTGATCGGCCTCAACTGCGCGGTGGCCGTCGGGGCCTGCCTGACCCTGGTGCGGCGCTTCGACCCGCTGGCCGCCCTCGCGGTGATCCAGCGCGACCGGGTGAGCGTCTTCCTCGGCGTCCCGACCATGTACACCCTGATGCTGACCCACCCGCGGCGCGCCGGGCACGACGTCTCCTCGCTGCGGGTGTGCCTGGGCGGCGGCGCGCCGATGCCGCCGGAGGTGCTGCGCGGCTTCGAGACCGACTTCGACTGCGTGGTGCTGGAGGGCTACGGGCTGTCCGAGTCCTCGCCGCTGGCCTGCGCCAACCGCAGCGACCGGGAGCGGACCGCGGGCACCATCGGCATCCCGGTCGAGGGGGTGCGGATGCGGATCGTCGACGAGTCCGGCCGGGAGGTGCCGGACGGCACGGTCGGGGAGGTGGTGATCCGGGGCCACAACGTGATGAAGGGCTACTGGGGCCGCCCGGACACCACCGCGCGGACCGTCCGGGACGGCTGGCTGCACACCGGGGACCTCGGCACCCGCGACGAGCGGGGCGACTTCCGGATCGTCGACCGCCGCAAGGACGTCATCATCCGCGGCGGCTTCAACGTCTACCCGAGGGAGGTGGAGGACGTGCTGTACGAGCACCCGGCGGTGGCCGAGGCCACGGTGATCGGCGTCCCCCACCCCACCCACGGCCAGGAGGTGGCCGCCGCCGTGGTGCTGCGCGAGGGCGCCGCGGCGACCCTGGAGGAGATCCGCGGCTTCGTCCGGGAGCGGGTGGCCCCGTACAAGTACCCGCGGCTGGTGTGGACGGTCGACGCGCTGCCCAAGGGGCCGACCGGGAAGATCCTCAAGCGCGAGGTCGTGGTGCCCGCCGCCGAGCCGGGCCGGCCCGGGAGCTGAGCGGGCCCGCCGCAGCCGTACCGTCCCGCCGGGGCCGAGCGGCCCCGGCGGGGTGGGCGGCCCGGTCGGGGCCGCCCACCGGGAGGTCAGACCACCCGGCGCATCCAGCCGTGGACGTCCTCGGCACGCCCGTACTGGATGTCCAGCATGTGCTCGCGGATCGCGAGGGTCTGCTTGCCGGGCGTGCCGGTGCCGATGGTGAACGCGTAGCCCTCGCCCTTGGACTCGCCCTTGAAGCCGACGATCGGGGTGACCACCGCGGCCGTCCCGGCGGCGAACACCTCGGTGACCGTGCCGTCGGCGGCACCGGAGCGCAGCTCGGAGAGGGTGATCGGGCGCTCCACCGGGGTCAGCCCGAACTCGCCCGCCAGGGACAGGATCGAGTCCCTGGTCACCCCGTCGAGGATGTTGCCGAGGGCGGGGGTGACCAGCTCGCCGGCCGAGGTGACCAGGCACAGGTTCATCGTGCCGGACTCCTCCAGGTCCCCCTCGCCGCCGGTGTCGTCCAGGAACAGCACCTGGTCGCAGCCGTTCTTCCGGGACTCGATCTGCGCGGCCAGGCTGGAGGCGTAGTTGCCGCCGCACTTGGCGGCGCCGGTGCCGCCCCGCCCGGCGCGGGTGTAGTTGCTGCTCACCCAGAGCGTGATGCCGGTGACCCCGCCCGCGAAGTACGGGCCGGCCGGGCTGGCGATGACCGAGTAGGCGATCTGCTCGGCGGGCCGGACCCCGAGGAAGGCCTCCGAGGCGAACATGAACGGCCGCAGGTAGAGGCTCTTCTCGTCCGGGGAGCTCGGCACCCACGCCTCGTCGGCGCGGACCAGCTCCTCGACGCTGGTGAGGAAGTCCTCTTCCGGCAGCACCGGCAGGGCGAGCCGCTCGGCGGAGCGGGCGAAGCGGCGGGCGTTGAACTCCGGGCGGAACAGCCAGACGCTGCCGTCGGCGTGCCGGTAGGCCTTCAGCCCCTCGAAGATCTCCTGGGCGTAGTGCAGCACGGCGGCGCTCGGGTGCAGCGAGTACGGCGCCAGCGCGGTGACCTTGTGGTCGTGCCAGCCCTCGGCGGGCGTCCAGGTGGCCGAGGCCATGTGGTCGGTGAAGAACTTGCCGAAGCCCGGCGCGGCGAGGATTGTGCGTCGCTCCTCCTCGGAAACGGGACCGGTCGTCCGGGACAGAGGGAAAGCGCGACTCATCGTCAACTCCTCAACACCGCTGTGGATTCTGTGCGAACCGACGCCAACGACCGGCGTCATACCCGTCATGCTAACGGTCGTCAGCCGGACGTGATACGGCGCGGTCCGGTCGGGTCCGGAACCGTCGCCCTCTCCGGAGCCCGCGGCTCCGGAATTCCCGTCCTACCGGTGGCCGCCGTGGAGGTCGCCGACCAGGCCGTCCAGGGTGCCGCGCAGGGCCCCGGAGTTCGCCTGGTCGAACCAGGTGGTGCGCACCCGCTCGTTGCTCCCGCCCGGGGTCTCGTGCTCGGCCGCGAGCCGCTCCAGCGACCGCGTCCCGTCGGCCAGGGAGCGGCCGACGTCCTGGTAGAGGCCGCGGACGAAGCGGTCGGCGTCCGCCGCGGGGATGCCCTGGTCGGTGGCCCAGGAGACGAGCGTGGCGAGGAACGCGTAGTGGGTGGTCTGGGTCGAGGTGACCGCGGACAGGACGTTGAGGGCCGCCTCGTCCGCGACCGGCAGCGCCCCGCCCAACAGCTCGAACAGGGCGTCCGCGTCCGGGTGGGAGGGCTGGACGACGGTGAGGCAGCGGCGCTCCCGGACGGTGGGCAGCGGGATCGCGTGGGTCAGCGCGGCGTCGGTGGCCAGCACCCGGCGCAACTCCTCGGAGGCGACGCCCGGGATCACGTTGACCACGACCCGGTCGTCGGGGACGACCAGCCCGGCCAGGGCCGCCCGCCAGTCCTGGCGGCGCAGGGCGACGATCACCAGGTCGGAGCCGTCCACCACCTCCTGGTTGTCGGCGCACACCCGCACGCCGTCGTAGCGCTCCGCCAGCTCGGCGGCGGTGCGGGCGCCCCGCGGCGAGAGCAGGACCTCCGGCCCGGGCTCCTCCTCGTGGCGCAGGCCCATCACGATGGCCCGGCCGATCTCGCCCACTCCGATGATGCCGATGCGCTGCACGGTGACTGCCTCCGTCGTCCGGTACGGATCTTCTCCGCAGCAGTGTGGCCGCTGTGGCACCCGGTGGCCAGGGGCCCTCCGGGGCCAGGGGGAAAGGCCTCGACACCAGAATCGAACAGGTGGTCAAATATCGGCGGCCCACGCACCTAACCGTCACGTGGCCACCACAACGATCCGATTCGCGGCCCGGCGCCGCGCCCACCGAAGAGGTACAGACCCTTGCGCCTTCGTCCCGCCGTCGCGGCGACCGCGGCGGCCCTCGCGGCCGTTCTCGGCATGCCCCCGCCCGCGGCCCTCGCCGCCGAGCCCGTCGCCGAGCTGTACGTGGCGAAGTCCGCGTCCTGCTCCGACACCGGCCCGGGCAGCCGCGCCGTGCCGTACTGCACCATCGGTGCCGCCGCCGGGGTCGTCCAGCCCGGGCAGACGGTGCGGATCGCGCCGGGCGAGTACGCCGAGCAGGTCGACGTCCGCCGTTCCGGGACGCCGGGCCACCCGATCAGGTTCGTGGGTTCGTGGGCCACCGGCTGGCCGAGCACCGCCCCGCTGGTCTCGGTGATGGCGCCGCAGGAGAAGCAGGGCGTCCACGCCTTCACCCTGGCCGGGGTCCACGACGTGGAGGTGCGCGAGCTGTTCGCGTTCTCGCAGGACGACGCCGTCACGGTCACCGACTCCTCGGCCGTCACCCTCGACCGGCTCTACGTCCAGGGGTCGTACTCGACCTGGACCGGCGGCCTCTCCGTGTCCGGGGCGAGCAGCGACGTCACCGTCAGCCGTAGCCAGTTCAACATCGGCCACGGCATCGCCGTCGGCGCCGGGGTCCGGCGGGCGGTTGTGACCACCAATGACATCGGGGGCTCCTCGACCGGTATCACCGTGACCGACGCCCCGGGTTCGGTGGTCACCGGGAACACGGTCAGCTTCAACAGGGACTCGGGGATCGTCCTGGCCGGGGCCTCCGCCGGAGCCGTGGTGGAGAACAACGTGCTGGTGCGCAACGCGACCGAGAAGCGCCCCGGCGCCGCCCAACTCGACGTCGGGCCTGGCTCGGTGGCGGGCACCAAGGTCGACTACAACCTGGTCACCGACGAGGACGACGGAGGCTACCGGTGGGCCGGAACGGCCTACCGGCTGCCCGCACTGCAGGCGGCCACCGGCCAGGCCGCCCACGACCTCGCCGCAACCGGGAACACCGTCACCGGGGGAGTGCCGAGCATCCCGTACGAGTGGTCCGCGCTGATCGACTCCGGTGACCCGTCGGCGCCCGGGCTGCCCGACACCGACTTGGTCGGCCGGGCGGTCATCGACGACCCGAAGGTGCCGAACGCCGCCGGTGGAACCTACCGGGACCGAGGGGCGTACGAGAACTACGGGCTGATCGACGTGTCCGTCGCGACGGACCTGGACCGCGGCGCCTACCCGCTGACGGTCAAGGCCACGGCCTCCGCGCACAACGAGTGGACCTCCTTCCAGACGTACACCTTCGACTTCGGCGACGGCAGCGCCCCCGTGACCAGCACGGAGAAGACCGTCCCGCACACCTACACCACCAGGGGCGACTACCAGATCACCACCACCGTCACCGACGGGTTCGGCCAGCGGCTCACCAGTCTCGGAGACGAGTACGGGGCCTACGGGGCCAAGGTGAGGGTGCGCGACCCCGGCCCGGCGAAGGCCGTGCTGGACGTCACGAACCCGTCCGGGGGCTTCGGGTTCTCCTTCAACGCCTCCAGGAGCACCAGCCCCTGGCCGATCCGCTCCTACGTGTACGACTTCGGCGACGGCACGCCGGCCGACACCTCGGGCGCCGACTACGCGGGCCACATGTACGCGGCGCCCGGGACCTACACCGTCTCGGTCACCGTGACCGACACCGCCGGGCAGACCGACCGGGCCACGACCACGGTCAGCCCGGGCTTCGCCCCGGCGGGCTTCGTCCCGGTGGCCCCGAAGCGGATCTACGACACCCGGGATCCCGCGAACGACCCCGGGCCGGTCCACCGCGGAGGGTTCGAGCCGGGCGAGAGCCGGCTGATCGCGGCCGGCCTCCCGCAGGGCGCCACCGCGGCGGTCGTGAACATCACCGCCACCGGGGCCACCGCGGCCACCCACCTGGACACCTCCACCATCGGCGGCTCCCCGAACGGGACCTCCAGCCTGAACGTGGCCCCGGGCGAGACCGTCGCCAACCTGGTCACCATCCCGGTCACCTCGACGGGCGGCCACAACTTCGGCCTCACCAACCACGCCGGCACCGTCGACGTGGTGGTCGACCTCATGGGCTACTACCTGCCGCAGGCCCAGGACGGCTACGCCCCGCTGCCGCCCACCCGGCTCGCCGACACCCGGCAGTCCGGCACCAAGCCGGGGCCCGGTACCACGCTGCCGCTGAAGGTCGCCGGTACCGCGGGCGTCCCGTCCGGGGCCACGGCCGTCGCCCTCAACCTGACCGCCACCGAGCCCACCGCGGACGGCTACCTGGCGGCCCGGCCCGGCGGCCAGAGCGGCCGCCCGTCCACGTCCAGCCTGAACTTCCGGCCCGGGCAGACGGTGGCGAACCAGGTGATCGTGCCGCTCGGCGCGGACGGCACGGTGGACGTCTACAACAACGACGGCTCCACCCACGTGATCGCCGATGTCGTCGGCTACTACGGCGGCGGTGCCACGGGCCGGTACAGCCCCGTCATCCCGGTCCGGCTCCAGGACACCCGGACCGCACCGCTGACGGCCCTCGGCCCCGGCGGCGAGACCGCCGTCCGGATCGGCGGGAACGGCCCGGTGCCGGCGAAGGCCGTGGCCGCGGTGGTCAACCTGACCGTGACCGGGACGCTCTCCGACGGGCACGTCATCGCCTACCCGGACCTCACCCCGGCGCCCGGCACCAGCAACCTCAACTTCCGCGCCGGACAGACCGTGGCCAACCACGCCCAGGTCCCGCTCGGCACGAACGGCGGGATCCGGCTGCGGAACAACTCGGCCGGCGCCGACCTGGTGACCGACCTCTACGGCTACTTCACCACCGGCTGACCCCGGACGACCCCACCGCGGGCCGGCGCACCCGACGCCCGAGAGCCAAGGAGCACCACTCAGATGGCAGCAGCAGCACACGGCCACACCACCGCCGCCTGGACCGGCGTCGT
>NZ_JBSFKI010000065.1:0-34852 GCF_053598475.1 Kitasatospora sp. NPDC001119 | reverse complement strand
GGCTCCACACCTACAATCACCACCGCGGACACACCGCACTCGCAGGCAAACCACCCGCCAGCCGCGTCCCCAACCTCACGGGTCAGAACAGCTAGGCCAACGTGAGGGCCCTCGGAGCGCCTCGGCCTCGCAGCGGGGGGCGGGCGGAAAACCTGAAGCCTCCACGCCTCCTCGTGACTACTGTGCTGCCGGGTAGGCCGCCCCGACCGCTGGAGGCTGATTCGTGCTGACCAATTCGCACCCGCCGTAGGTACCTCTGGAGAGCCCGGAGGGCCCTACGGAGGCCCCTGATGTCCCGAACCGTCCGCACGACTCCCCGACAACTCCGCGTCCAAGAAGGCGCATCGCACTCCATGTCCTTGTACGACCTGCGCTACACCCGCGCCGAACTGGCCCGGGCCGCCCGCGAAGGCCGTCGCCCCGCCCCCAAGAAGACGCGTCGCCGGATCACCTCCTGGCAGTGGCAGGTGCTCGACTGCAGGACGGGGTACTTCTCCACCGAGATCGCCACGGCCGAAGGCCGGGCCCGGCTCCAGGGCCGGCTCGCCGCCCAGCGGATCCGCGGACTGCACCGCGCCGGCCACGACCTCGCCGGCACGGACATCCCCCCGGTCCACCACCGCCACGACGCACTCTGGCACGCCTGGTAGCCATGAAGCACCGCCTGCGGCCCGCTCCTCGGCTTCGCCCCGGATGCGTCGCGGTCCTTCGTCGAGGGCGTCCGGGTGGATGGCTTCCCCGTGGTCGGCTGGCCCAGTACCGTGGGCTGCCCCGCGCCGCGCGGGGCAGCCCACCACCGACTGAGAGCCCAGGGGGTCATCCGCGTGACAGCTGGTCTGGCATGGCGTAAGAGCAGCTACAGCGGTGGCGAAGGCGGCGACTGCGTCGAGGTCGCCAGCGGGCTTCTGGACTCCGTCCCCGTCCGTGACAGCAAGGACCCCCACGGCCCGGCTCTCACCTTCGCCTCCGAGGCGTGGCGGTCCTTCGTCGCCGGTGTCCAGGCCGGCGACTTTCCGGCCGGTTCCTGAAGCGTCCTTGCCGGGCGGCCCTGCGGAGTACGCAGGAAGTCGGCGGGTCCGACTTTCTGCGCGCCCGTCACCGGTATCTCGGTTGGGGATCAACTCGTCCGGGCTGACGCTGACTTGACGTTGCCGTGCCTACCATCGAGCCGTGTTGAAGCGATGGGGGAGCCAGGTGCGCCGGCATCCGGTGCCGGGGGCGGTCGGGGTCGCGGTCGTCTGGCAGGCGGTGATCGTGGTGGTGGCGAAGGTGCTGCCGCCGTTGGAGCCCGGGTGGTTCCCGCAGTTGGGGCCGACCGTGGTCAATCTGGCGGGCGCGGCGGTGGTGCTGGTGCTGCTCCGGGCCTGGGGGCTGCTGGCGATCGGCGGGGTGACGAGCCTCGGGGTGATGGCGCGCTGGCCGGTGCTGCTGCCACTGGTGGTGGTGGCGGGGCTGGCGGCGCTGCCCGGGATCGAGGGCGGCACGGCGACCCTGGTGGGCGGGGTGGTGCTGATGCTCGCCATCGGGGTCAGCGAGGAACTGAGCAGCCGGGCACTGGTGTTGGAGGTCGCGCGGCCGCTCGGCCCGGCGCGCGCGGTGGTGCTGACGGCGGTGCTGTTCGGGGTCGGGCACCTCGGCAACTGGCTGTTCTTCGGCGCGCCCCTGGGCAACACGCTGTGGCAGGTCCTGGAGGCCGGCGCGTTCGGCTTCTGCCTGTGCGGGGCGCGCCTGTACATCGGGAGCGTCTGGCCGCTGGCGCTGGTGCACGCGCTGTCCGACTACCTGGAGATCTACTCGCCCGGGAAGACGGCCGACTGGCTGCAGGCACTGGGCCTGGCCGTCGACCTGGGGCTCGGGATCGGGCTGCTCCTGCTGCTCCGGGCCCGTACGGCTCCCGCTCCGGCCGCTTCCTGAAGCGCTCATCCGCCCCCGGGGACGCGAGCGATTCGTTCAAGACCCGGCCCCAACCGCCCGACCACACTGGCCGGATGACACCGACCGACGCCTTCACCCCCGCCGCCGGGCGCCTCGCCCTCGGGCTCTACGACCCGATCGTCTCGCTCACCCGCGAACGCCTGTGGCGCAGCCTGCTCGCCATGCACGCCGCCCCGCGCCCCGGTGACGTCATCGTCGACGTCGGCTGCGGCACCGGGTCCTTCGCCGTCCTGCTGGGCCGCGCCGAACCGCAGGCCACCGTCGTCGGTGTCGACCCCGACCCCGCCGTGCTGCGCCTGGCCCGCCGCAAGGCCGCCGCGGCCGGGATCGAACCCGACTTCCGCACCGGCATGGGCGACACGGTGGACGAGGTCGTCGGCCCCGGGACCGCCGACACCGTCGTGTCCAGCCTCGTCCTGCACCAGTGCCCCGTCCCGATGAAGCAGGCCGTCCTCGCCGCCATGCACCGCACGCTGCGCCCCGGCGGGAAGCTGGTGATCGCCGACTACGGGCGGCAGCGCACGGCGGCCATGCGGCTGGCCTTCCGGATCGTCCAGTTCGCCGACGGCAAGGAGGACACCCAGCCGAACGCCGACGGCATCCTGCCCCGGCTGATCGCGGAGGCCGGCTTCGAGGGGGTGCGCGAGGTGGACACCGTCGCGACGGTGACCGGCTCGATGTCCTTCTACACCGCGCGCCGTCCGGCCTGAACCGCCCTTCCGCGTAGGGCGGGCAGCACCTGCGAGGGTGTCAGACCCGTCAACTCCCGCATCCACCGGGTGAGATGGGCCTGGTCGGCGAACCCGCCCGCGAGCGCCGCCTGTGCCAGGGAGCAGCCCTCGCCGAGGGCCAGTGCCGCCCGGGACAGTCGCTGCCAGCTGCGCCAGCGCGCCAGCGGCACCCCCAACTGCCGTCGGGCCAGGGCCCGCAGGCGTTGCGGGGACAGTCCGACGCGCGCGGCCAGGCCCTCCAGCGGCTCCCGGCCGTCGGCGGCCAGTGCCGCCATCGCCGCGCGCAGCCGAGGGTCCAGCCCGGTGGCGGGCAGCCCGCCACCGGGCCGGACGTCCCGCTCGGTCAGGCCCCGCCACTGCGGGGCGACGGCGACCCCCGGTGCGCAGCCCGCGCGCAGCCGGTCGGCGAAGGCGCAGTGCGGGTCGACGTAGAAGGTCAGCACCTCCCGGGTCGGGGCCATCCGGTGGCGCACCATCGGCGCCACCACGAGCGCGGGCCCGCGGTGGCGCCGCCCGGTGTCGTCGTCGATGGCCACCGTGCGGGCGGCGGCCGCGACGGCGACCTGGAAGGTGGCGTGCCGGTGGAAGGCGCTGTCCGCCAACGGCCCCTGGTAGAGGGCGTATCCGGGGCCGACGGCGAATCGCGGGGCCCCGGCCCCGGCGGCCCCGGCCGCCGGCCCGCCTCCCGGGCCGGGCCGGCCGAACGGCACGCCGCGGCCGTCCGGGTCCGGCCGGGCGGCTGGGCACTCCTCGCCACACGCTTGTCCGTCCACGGTCCAACGGTAGGCGCAGCCGTCCGCCCTCGGGCCCGGACCGCCGCCCGGTCCGGTCCGTGCGGCCACGGGGACGTCAGGAAGCGAGGTGCTCCAGGGTGAACACGGCCATCCGGTCGGAGAACTGGGCGATGGCCGAGCCGGTGCTGCCGGACTGGTCGGCGAGGGCCGCGTAGAAGCCGCTGTGCCCGAGTTTGAGGATCACCTGGCTGGTGTTGCCGGGGTCGGGGTACAGGAAGTGGAAGATCTGGTTGCCGTAGATCCAGCCCTGGCAGTCGAAGAGGTTGAGGTTGGCGCCCTCGCCGCCGGTGGCGCCGTCGTTCGGGTTCTGCTTCCACACGCCGAGGCAGTCGCCCTCGTTCTGCCGGCTGCGGAAGATGAACGACTGGTTGTCGGAGTTGTAGTGGCAGAGCTTCCACTGCTGGTTGTAGGCGCCGGTGTCGGGGTTCTGGATGGCCTGTCCCCAGGCGCTGTACTGGTTGCGCTCGACGAGTTGGTTGAAGGGCGTCCTGATCCGGTAGTAGCCGTCGTCGCAGACGTAGCCGTGCCACTCGCTGGAGGCCAGGCCCTGGGTGGCGGCCGAGGCGGGGGCGGCGAGCAGGGTCAGGCCGGACAGCGAGGCGAGGGCGGTGGCGCCGAGGGCGCGCAGCGCGGCGCTGCGGCGGGTGGTGGTGCGGTGCGGGTTCGTCACGGGATCTCCAAGGGCTGTCGGGTCGGCGGGGCGGTCAGCAGCTGCTGATGAGGAGTTGGGCGGCGCGGCGTACGGTGCCGGCGGCCTCGGCGGGCGCGCAGCGGACCGAGCCGATCTCCGGGGACTCGTAGGTGGTGAAGGTCCCGGGGGACGGCGAGGTGGTGACCCAGATGCCGGTGTTGGGGCCGCCGGTCTGGGCGCAGACGCGGTTGACGTACTGGCCGGTGACGACCCGGGTGCCGCGGTAGAGGCCGTAGCGGCCGGGATCGACGAGGTCCCAGGTGTCGCTGACGGTGGTGCTGGTGGTGCTGGAGGTGGTCTTCTGTACCGAGAAGCCGACCTTCACCTCGACCTTGAGGAACAGCGCGCTCGCGGTGGCGGTGATCTCGGTCTTGTTGTCGACGGTGGTGGTCGCCGAGTTGACCCGGGTCAGGATGTCGCTGTGGTGCCCGGTGCTCCCCGGGGCGACGTTGTAGATCAGGAAGTCGGTGACGAGCGGGGTGACCTGTACGTTGACGGGTTCGGTCGTGGTGCGGTCCACGGCCGGGTTGCACAGGGTCGGGAGGGTGTCGGCGTGGGCGGCCGGCGCCGTGCCGAGGCTCAGCAGCCCGACGGCGAGGGCGGTGGTGGCGGAGGCGGCGAGGGTGCGGCGCCGGCGGGTCCTGCGGGCGATGGTCATCCGTGCTCCTGGAGCGGTCGTGGAAGGTGAGGGGGGAGGGTGTGCGCGCGGCGAAGCCCGGGCGCGCGCCCCGTGGAGAGATGGTGGAGAGTCTCGCGGGCGCGCGCCGGTCGCCAGTAGTGGCTGATGGCATGAACCGGCCGGGCGGTGTCACGGTCGGTTTATGACAACTGTCATGATCTATTGGCTGGTTCGGCTACAGACAGGGCGCGGCGACGGCCTCTACGCTGGCCGGACATGAGCACCTCATTCGCGGTGGCCGGTGTGGTCGATCCGGGTCGGCTGGGCCTCCTCACCCGCCGGACGTTGCTCGCCCTGGGGCCCCTGTGGCTGCTGCTGGCCGCGAACGACGTCGTCTTCAACCTGGACCCGGTGCGTACGGCGCTGACGGCCCCGGTGATCGTCGCCGTCCTGGTCCAGCACACCCGGCTCGTCCGCCGGGCGGTGCCGCCTCGCGCCGTGGGTCGGGAGCCCGGTGCCGGCCCGCCGGAGGGACAGGGGTACGGCCCCCGCCGCCCCTCCGCGGCCGAGTGGCGGTGGAGCCTCGCGCTGCTGGCCGTGGCGGTCGCCATCTGGGGCGAGATGGCGGACCGTCCGTACACCGCGCTCGACTGGGCGATGGTGCCCGGGGCCATGACGGCGGCCCTGGCCCTGTCCCTGCCGGCCCGGGCGCGGCGCCGGCTGCTGACGGCGGTCGCACTGGTCTGCGCGGTGCTGGGCGAGACCGTGGCGCAGTGGCGCCACGAGACCCCCGGCCTCCTGCCCGGGGTGCCGGCGGCGACCGGCGCCGGGATGCTGCTGTTCGTCGCCGCGGTGGAGCTGATCCTGCTCCGGCTGTGGCGGGCGGTAGTGGAGGCCGAGCAGGTCCGCGAAGCCACGGCCGACCTGGCCGTGGCGGAGGA
The DNA here is from genome assembly GCF_053598475.1 of Kitasatospora sp. NPDC001119. Lineage (NCBI taxonomy): Bacteria > Bacillati > Actinomycetota > Actinomycetes > Kitasatosporales > Streptomycetaceae > Kitasatospora > Kitasatospora sp. NPDC001119. The sequence continues at coordinate 29,141 of NZ_JBSFKI010000065.1, read as the reverse complement.
GCGGATGCGCTTCGCCGCGGACCTGCACGACCTCCAGGGCCACCGGCTCCAGGCCATCACGCTCAAGGGGGAGTTGGCCGAGCGGCTGATCGGCCGCAGCGACCACGAGGCGCGCGCCCAGCTCCGGGAGATCACCGAACTGGCGCGCGCCGCCCTGGAGGAGTCCCGGGCCGTGGTCCACGGCTACCGGAGCGCCAGCCTGGGCACCGAACTGGCCAACGCCGTAGGGCTCCTGGGGGCCGCCGGGATCCGCACCGCCGTCGACGGCGACGCCGAACGCGTCCCCCACCAGCTCCAGCCGGCCTTCGCCGCCCTGGTCCGCGAGGGCGTCACCAACATCCTGCGCCACAGCCGCGCCCGGCACTGCCGGATCACCGTCACCGCGGACGCGGGCCGGGTCCGCGTCCTGCTGTGCAACGACGGCGCCCCGGCGCACCCCGCCACCGACCGCGGCAGTGGTAACGGCAGCGGCCTGGCCGGGCTGCGGGAACGCTTCCACGCCATCGGCGGGCACGTCGGCACCACCACCCACCCCGACGGCCGCTTCGAACTGGCCGGCCACACCGACCGGGAGGCCCCCGCGTGATCCGCATCCTGCTCGCCGAGGACGAGGACCTCACCCGCGGCGCCCTCGCGGCGCTCCTCGACCTCGAACCCGACCTGACCGTCACCGCCCAGGCCTGCGACGGCCCCGCGGCCGTCCGGGCCGCCGCCGACCACCCGGTCGACATCGCCCTGCTGGACCTGGAGATGCCCCACCTGGACGGCGTCGGCGCCGCCCAGGCCATCCGCCGCCGCCACCCCGTCCCCGTCGTCCTCGTCACCCGCCACGCCCGGCCCGGCGTACTGCGCCGGGCACTGGCGGCGGGCATCCAGGGCTTCGTGCCCAAGACCACCCCCGCCACCCGGCTGGCCGACATCCTGCGCGACGTCCACGGCGGCGGCCGCTACATCGACCACCGGCTCGCCACCCACGCCCTCACCGAGACGCCCTGCCCGCTGACCCCGCGCGAACTGGACGTGCTGCGCGCCGTCCACCGGGGCCAGCCGATCAGCGCGCTGGCCGAGCAGCACCACCTCGCCCCCGGCACCGTCCGCAACTACCTCTCGGGGGCCATCACCAAGCTCGCCGTGCGCACCCGCCACGAGGCGGCGCGGCGGGCCTGGGAGGAAGGGTGGATCTGACGGCACCGGTCCGGCCCCCGGCACCGGCGGGGCGGAAGTAGGCCGTGTTCGAATCGATGTGTCGACACAGTGTCATCACCGCAGGACAGCGCCCATTGCGGTTCGATCACGGTGTGTCCGATTCGTCGAACATTGGGGGAAAGTGTGGCGGTTGATTGTTTTGGCAGTGGTGTCGGCGGCCTTTCATAATTCCTGCCGACACGCGTGACGGAATGCCCGGAGAACCCGCTGGGGGAGTGGTTCCCGTGAGGAGCCCGCGCGTGGGATTCCGCATTCTTCACTGGGGGGATTTCCTTGCCTGAGCCCGAGAACGAGGGCGCCGCCGCCGGACCTCCGGCACCGGCCGAGCCGGCCGCCGCGCCCGGGGCCGCCGCTCCCGAGGTCGCTGCTTCCGGGGCCGCCGCCGCACCCGACGCCCAGGCCGGCGCCGCCGTACCGTCCGCACCGGAGCAGGCCCCGCGCCGGCTGCCGCGCGCCGTCGGCGTCGCGCTGGCCACCGCCGGACTGCTCGCCGTCACCGCGGCCAGCGCCGCCGTGACCGTCGCCGTCGGCAAGCCCGACACCCGCCCGGCCGCCGCGGCCGCCCCGGCCCCGTCGAAGGCGAGCGCGAGTGCCGCCGCGAGCGCGACGCCCTCGGCCGCGCCCGTCCCGGTGCCCACCGCCGTCCCGGCCGAGCCCGCCCCCGCCAGCACCGTCAAGGGCACCGTCAGCGGCGGCAAGCACGAGGGCGACCTGCGCTACTTCCTGCTCCCCATCCCGGCCGGCGGCGAGTCCTACGGGCCCGTGGACGGGATGGCCATGAGCGACGACGACGTCGCCGACCTCTTCGGCAAGCAGGACGGCATCATGGACATCCTCAAGTCCTACGGCTACAAGGGCGGCGCGAACCGGATGTACCGGACCGCCGACGGCAAGGCCGAAGTCACCGTCACCCTGCTGAAGTTCGGCTCCACCGCGATGGCGTCCGACTTCGCCAAGAACTACAAGATCAAGTCGCTGGACCCGTTCGACATCGACGGCGACTCCGGCGGCCGCGGCTACCTGAAGGCCCCCAAGCAGCAGGCCTACACCGGCTCGATGAGCGGCATCTCCAGCCAGGGCGACGTCCAGTACACGATCGACGTCGACGTGAAGGGGACGCCCGACAAGGCGCTGCTGAACGAGCTGATGAAGCGCCAGCGCGAGTGGCTCACCACCGGCGGCTGAGCCCGGCTCCGCCCTTTCCCCGTCCTTCTCCTCCTCCTCTGGAGCCACTTCCGTGACCACCGAACCCGCGGAGCCGGTGCCCGCCGCGCCCGCCGTTCCGCCGCCGCCCGCCGCACCGCCCGTCGCGCCCGAACCCGCCGTACCCGCCGCGCCGTTCGCACCCGAGGCCGGCGCCCCGAAGGCCCCGCGCGGCCCGCGCCGCCCCCGCCCCGTGCTGCTGACCGCCTGCGCCCTGGTGCTGGGCACCCTGGCCGGCGGCGGCGTCGGCTACGCCGTGCAGGCCCAGCGCCCGCCCACGCCGCTGCCGCCGCTCCAGGCCGCCCGCCCGGCCTACCCGGCCGAGCGGGTCGACCCGGCCGCCCTCGCCGCCGAGCAGCCCGCGCCGATCGGCATCGACGGCGACCTGACCAAGCTGCTGATCGGCGCCCCCGAGGGCAGCGCCCCCTGGGACGACCACCCGGACAAGCCGAGCTGGATCTCGATCGGCGAACTCGCCGAAGAGAAGGGCGGTTCGGCCAAGAGGTTCAAGGACTTCGCCTCGCGCGGCTTCCGGCGCGCGGCCGAGGTGGACTGGAAGAAGGACGGCGTCTTCTACCGCGTCCAGCTGGTCCAGTTCACCGAGGACCGCTCCGACGAGGCGAAGACCGGTCCCGGTTACTGGCCGCTGCCGTTCGCCGAGGGCGCCAGCGGCGGCTACAAGGTGGACACCGTGCCCAGCCACTGGGCCGAGAGCACCGAGCAGTACTACTACGGCGGGGCCAGCGCCAAACGCGGCTCGGTGCAGATGACGATCGAGGTCCTCGACACCAAGCCGGTGAACCCCGACACCCTCAAGGACCTCGCCAAGCGGCAGTGGGAGCGGCTCGCGTGAACGACGACACCATGACCACCGCCGCCGTCCCGGGCGCGCCCGAACCGGCACCCGAGGGTTCGGCCGGCGGGTCCGCCGCGCCCGCAGGCCCGAGCCCCGCCTCCCGCCGCCTGCTGCGCGCGGGGGCCGCGACCGCCGCCGCCGCGCTGGTCGGCGTGGCCCTCGGCGTGGGCATCATCAAGACCCAGTACGACGACCCCGCGCCGGCCACCGCCGCCGCGCCGTCCACCGGTCCCACCCCCACCGCGACCGCCACGCCGTACGGTGCCAAGTCCAACGGCAGCCACTTCGGTTCGATGCGCGACCTGCTGCTGCCCGTGCCGGCCGGCTACCGGCCCGGCCCGGACGACGGCGGCTACGGCCACGACAGCGAGCAGAACGGCGAGCAGCTGTCCGCCGAGATGGACGCCGACCTCCAGCAGCTCCCCAAGGACAAGCGCGACAAGATGCGCGCCTACTGGGAGGGCATGCACGTCAAGGCCTCCGGCGTGCGCACCTACCTCGCCGACGGGGACGACCTGGTGATCGGCCTGAAGCTGCGCCAGTTCAACCAGCAGGAAGTGCAGCGGATCAACGAGTACACCGCGGTCTTCACCGGCGACACCGGCCTGTTCCGGGTCGGCCCGGCCGTCCCCGGGCACCCCGAGGCGCACTGCTACCTGATGCCGGCGCCGCCGTCCGCGCCGATCGACTACCTGGAGTGCTCGGCCGCCGAGGGCGACCTCCTGGTGGTCATGAGCGCCGAGGGCGTGGCGCCGCTGCCCAAGGACAAGATCGTCGCCCTGTTCACCCTCCAGCTCGACCGCCTCGCCCGCCCCGGAGCCTCCGTATGACCGACCACGCCACCCCGCCGCCCGCGCCCGCGAACGCGCCCGTGCCCGGGAAGGGGGCCGATCCGGTCCTGGAGGCGCTCGCCGCGCCCGTCGCCGAGCCCTTCGCCGCCGCCGAGGACCCCGCCGTCCTCGCGGAGCAGGAGGCCCGCCGCACCCGGCGCCGCAAGGCCGCGGTGCGCTGGAGCTGCGCCGTCCTGGTGTTCGCCCTCGCCGGCACCGGCAGCGCGCTGGCCGTCACCGCCCCCGACCGGACCGACCTGCCGGGCCTGGCCACCGCGAGCGACGGCCGCTACACCTTCGCGCCGCTGACGCTGCCTCCGCTGCCCGCGGGCCAGGAGGCCCCGGACGACAAGGGCAAGTCCCCGCACCACGCGGACCTGCGCTACCTGCTGCTGCCCGCGCCCAAGGAGGCCGGCGGCTCGCTGACCCCGCCGGTCTTCCCGGCGCCCACCGCGGCCGCCGCCCCCTCGGGCTCGCCGACCGCCTCCCCGTCGGCCCCGGCCTCCCCGGCGCCCTCGGACTCCGCGTCCGCCGGCGCGTCCGCCTCCGCCGCTGGCTCCGCCCCCGGCTCCGCGTTCGGCCAGTGGGTGCCCTGCGACGCGATCGCCGACGAGCAGCAGGACCCGGTCAAGATGCGCTCCGTGCTGCTGGAGCACGCCTGCCGCGCGGCCACCGTCCGGGAGTGGACCGCCTCCGACGGCACCCGCACCCAGATCCGGCTGCTGCGCTTCGGCTCCGTCCGGGAGTCCTGGGGCGCCTTCGCCGACGTGCGCTCCAAGGGCGGTCCCAAGGCCGCACCCTCCACCAAGGGCACCCCCCACGACGACTGGGACGCCCTCGACGGCAGCAGCCTGACCCTCGTGGAGTCCACCACGGCCGGCACCAAGGGCGCCCCCACCGCCCGCGTCGCCTACCTCTCCGCCGCCGACGTCGTCGCCGTCATCACCATGACCAACCCCGCCGGCGTGCCCACCGCGCCCTTCCGGCAGGTCGTCACCCTCCAGGGCGAACTGCTCGGCTGACCCGCCCCGTTCCACCGGGCCGGCCCCCTTCCTGCGGGGGCCGGCCCGGCGGCGTTCCCCGCCCGCGCGTCGTCCAACACCCCGTCCGTACAGGCCTTCTGACACAAGCCTTCTGGCGCAGGCCTTCTGGGACAGGATCGGGATATTTCCCGCACCGGCCCGTGAACGACCCGCCCGTACGGTGATCGCACGCCGGTGAACCGCACCGCCGGGACGACAGCAGGAGACCCCCATGCGCACGCGCCGCCTCGCCCTCACCGCCGCCGCCGTCGCGGCGATCGCCGCCACCGCCACGGCCTGCGGACCGGACAACAGCGACGCGGCCGCCCCCACCGCCCCCGTGACCAAGGCCGCCGCGCCCTCCGAGCCCGCCGCGCCCGCCACGGCCGCGCCGGCCGGAGCCGCACCGACGAAGGCCGCCCCGCCCAAGTCCCCTGCCGCGCCCGCCGGTTCGGCATCCGCCGCGCCCGGTGACAAGAGCGGGTACGGCCAGGTCTGCGGCGCCAACGACCTGGACTTCGGCGCGAAGGCCGAAACCCAGGCCGGCGGCTACCTCCTGATCAGCGCCAAGGCCAAGTCGGGCATCACCTGCACGCTCCCCGCAGGCCACCCTGTCATCGCGTTCGGCTCGGGCGGCATCGAGGCCGCCGCCTTCGAGCACGGGGCGGGAGAGCAGATCACCCTGAGCGGCGCCAAGACCGTGTACGCGGGCATCATGGCCAAGACCACCAAGGGCAACCAGGCGGTCCAGTACACCGACGTCATCATCGGCATCGGCACCCCCGACCCGAACCCGGTGAGCATCCCCGTCGGCACCACCCCGGTCGACAAGCCGGTCGTCACCAACTGGCACACCCTGCCGAAGGACGCCGTCCCCGTCGGCTGACATGTCGTCATCTCGCGCTTCCCGCAGGTGAGATGAAGGTTGACGTCAGCGCGGTGACAGTGCGGCCCGGCACCTTCGAGAGGTCCGGACCCACCCCTCGCGAGGAGCACCCATCCCTGATCTTCGGAGGGTATCCCCGGCTTCAGCCGGGGAGGGAATCCGATCCTGAGATCGGCGGCGCGGAGCGCCGCCACGTCCCTGCGCAGCGGGACGCTCGTGGTGTCTTCTGTCAGCGGCGTGTGGCATGTTGATGGTCGAGGCGGTGGAGGGGGTGGGTCGTGTTGATTCGTGCGTACAAGTTCTTGATGCGGCCCACCGTGGGCCAGCAGCAGGCACTGGCTGAGATGCTGCGGGACCACTGCTCGCTCTACAACGGGGCGTTGCAGGAACGACGTGATGCCTGGCGGCATGTCTCCAGGACGACGGTCCGCTACGGCGGGCAGTCCGCGCAGCTCAAGGAGATCCGGGCGTTCGACCCGGAGTGTCAGGGCCGGTGGTCCTTCTCCTCCCAGCAGGCCACGCTTCGACGGCTGGACAAGGCGTTCGCCGCGTTCTTCCGCCGGGTCAAGTCCGGCGAGAAACCCGGCTACCCGCGCTTTCGGGGCGTGAACCGGTTCGACACGGTGGACTTCCCCAGAAACGGTGACGGCTGCCGCTGGGACTCGACCCCGCACGACCCGGTGACCCGTGTCCGTTTCCAGGGCGTCGGCCACGTCAAGGTGCATCGGCACCGTGCGGTGGTCGGCACGGTCAAGACCGTGTCCGTCAAGCGTGAGGGCAAGCGCTGGTACGTGGTGCTGACTGCCGAGCAGGCCCGGCCCGATCCGCTGCCCGCGACCGGCAGCGTGGTCGGCATCGACATGGGCATAGCCAACTTCCTCGCCGACTCCGACGGCGAGTTCGTTGCCAACCCCCGCCACGGCCGGAAGGCCGCCGCGAAGCTCGAAGCCGCCCAGCAGGCCCTCAGCCGGTGCAAGCGCCGTGGCAATCGCCGCCGCAAGGCTGTGGAGACCGTGGCCGGGCTGCACCGTAAGGTCCGCCGTCAACGGCTCGACCATGCCCACAAGACCGCCCTCGGACTGGTCCGCGCGCATGATCTGATCGCACACGAAGACCTCAAGATCCGCAACATGGTCAAGGCCCCCGCGCCGAAACCCGACCCCGAACAGGCAGGCGCGTTCCTGCCGAACGGGGCTGCGGCCAAGGCCGGACTCAACCGCTCGATATCGGATGCCGGATGGGGGGTGTTCCTCACGATCCTGCACGCCAAGGCTGAAAGCGCCGGACGGGAAGTGATCGCCGTGGACCCCCGCAACACCTCCCGGACGTGCCCCGCATGCGGACACACCACGGCGGAGAACCGGCCCACCCAGGACACCTTCCACTGCACCGGCTGCGCCCACCGGGCACACTCCGACACGGTGGGAGCCGTCAATGTTCTACGGGCCGGGCTGGCCCGTCGCAACGCCCGGAAGGGTTAGCGAGAAGCCCCCGGCTTCAGCCGGGGGAGGAGTCACGACGATCACCCTCCGGCCGGGAATCACCGTGCTGTTCACCGGCGACTCGACCACCGACTGCCGCCGCCGGGAGAGCGGGGACGGCCTCGGGCACGGCTACCCGCTGCGGGTCGCCGGCGAGTGGGCCCACCGCCACCCCGACCGGCCGGTGACCTGGCTGAACACCGCGAACGCGGGCGACAAGGTGACGGACCTGGAAGCCCGCTGGCGGACGGACGTCCTCGACGCGCGCCCGGACGTCGTCTCGATCCTCGTCGGGGTCAACGACGCGGGCCGGCCCATCCTCGACCCGCGGGGGTACCCGATCCCCGCCGAACGCTTCGAGGCGGGCTACGACCGCCTCCTCGCGCCCCTCGCCGAAGCGGGCACGGAACTCGTCCTCATCGAGCCGTTCCTCCTGCCGATCCGCGGCACCGTCGAGGCCGGCGCCGCGCTCATCGGCGAGAAGGAACGCGAGCGGTGGCGCGCCGACCTGGACCCGAAGATCCAGGCCGTCCGCAGGCTCGCCCGCCGCTACGGGGCCCACCTGCTCGCCGCCGACGGCAGGTTCGCCGAACTCGCCGCGACGGCCGGAGCCGAGTACTGGGCCGAGGACGGCGTCCACCCGACGCCGGCCGGCCACGCCGCCCTCGCGGCGGCCTGGCTTCGGCTGGTCGCCTGACCGGGCTCGGGCCTGCCGCCGGGCCCCCGCCGTCAGCCCCGTAGCCGTGCCGCCACCGGCCGGTGGTCGCTGGGGGTGGCGGGCAGGGTCCAGGTGGCGGTGGCGGGGAGATCGCGGGTGAGGATGTGGTCGATCCGGGCCAGGGGGAGGGCGGACGGCCAGCTGAAGCCGAAGCCGCTGCGCGCGGGGGTGAGGCGGCTGGTGAGCGGGGCGAGGGCGCGGTCGTCGGCGGCGGTGTTGAGGTCGCCCAGCAGCAGGACCCGGCGCAGCGGTTCGGCGTCCAGGGCCTGGCCGAGGGCGGCGATGTCACGGTCGCGGTGGGCGGTGGCGAAGCCGGTGGCGGTCATCCGCACCGAGGCGAGGTGGGCGACGTAGACGGCCAACGACCCGCCGGGGGCGCTGACTTCGGCCCGCAGGGAGCGGTTCCAGCCGGGGTCGATGACCAGCCGCCGGGACTCCGTCACCGGGTAGCGGCTCCACAGCGCGACGGTGCCGGTGCGGGCGTGGTGGGGCAGCGCCTTGTCCAGCACGCCCTGGTAGGCGGGCAGGGCGGCGTCGGTGACCTCCTCCAGCGCGACCAGGTCCGGGTCGGCGGCGAGCAGGGCGCGGGCGGTGCCGGCCGGGTCCGGGTTGGCGGCGTTCACGTTGTGGGTGACCACCGTCAGCCCCGGCCCGCCGGTCCCGCCCGTCGACGCCCCGTGCGCCGGAGCCCCGCCGCCCAGCAGCAGCGGCCCGAACGCCACCGCCCACACCACCGCCAGCACCCCGCCCGCGCAGGCCGCTGCCGGTGCCCGGCGCAGCGCCGCGCACAGCAGCGCCGCCACCGCCACCAGGGCGCTCCAGGGCAGGGCGCTCTCCCACAGGCTGCCCAGGCCCACGCCCAGTTCCGGCACCAGCCGGTGGCCGCCCAGGGCGAGCGCGGTGAGCAGCCCGAGCGCGGCGGGCACGCGCCCGCGCCGCCACCGGGGGACGGCGCGCCAGCGGGGTGCGGCCCGTCGGCGGGGTTCGGCTTGTCGCCCCCGTGCGGCCCGTTGCCCTCGTGTGATCGGCCACCGGGGTGCGGCCAGCCACCGGCGTACGGCCCACCACCCGGGTGCGGACCGTCGCCGGGACGGCCGGGCGGCCCCGGCGCTCGCCCCGGAGGACGTCCCGGCGGGCGTGTCGGAACCGGCTGAAGCGGTCATGGCGCGCCCCCTCACCCTGCGGCGTCCGGCAGCGGCGCCGGGCAGGTCCCGCCCGGCGTTGTGAGCAGTTCGAAGTGCCAGATCTCGTTGGCGTACACCTGGCACAGCCCGTACCGGGCGCCGTTCTGGATCAGCCAGTAGTCGGCGCTGGTCGGGCCGACGTCCACCGCCTTGCCGCTGACGTGCGCGGACTTCTCCGGCGTGTTGACGAACTTCCGGGCCTGCTCCAGGCTCCCGTACTTGACCACCCCCCGGTCCAGCAGCCGCTGCTGGTAGGCCTTGCTGCGCCAGCCGGAGGTGACGGTCATCTCGATGCCCTTGGCCCGCGCGTCGACGGCCGCCTGCTGCAGGGCCTCGCGCAGCGGACCGTCCAGGTTGCCCACGGCGGGGGAGCCGGTGTCGGAGGGGGTCAGCGTCCGGCCGTCGGGTATCTCCCCGTCCGCCTCCGCCTCCGTCGTGACGGGCGGGGCGGTGACGGGCTGGGCGGTGACGGTGGCCGCCAGGGTGCGCAGGACGGCCTCGGTGCCCGGCGGGTCGGCGGCGCACGCCCCGGCCAGGGCCAGCACCGCCGTCGCGGCGGCGCCCGCGGCCAGCCGCCGCTGCCGTCCGCTCCGTGCGCTCGTCCCCGTGGCCGTCCCCGTCTTCGTCTCCGTGCCCGTGGCCGTGCTGGTCCCCGTCTCCGTCGGGGTGTCCGTCGTGTCCATTTCCTGCCTCCCGGTGGTGCTCGTCCGTTGCCGGACCATTGGAGGAAAGTCGGTGTTGCGAGGACGTCTGCGCAGGCCGATACGTTTTCGATAGGCCCCATCGGGTCCAATGGGTACGAACAGCGGAGCGAGGGAGAACGGCACGTGCGGGTCCTGGTGGTGGAGGACGAGATCTACCTCGCGGAGGCGGTCCAGGCCGGACTGCGGCTGGAGGCGATGGCCTGCGACATCGTCACCGACGGCGACGCGGCGCTGGAGCGCCTGGCCGTCCACAGCTACGACGTCGTCGTCCTCGACCGCGACATCCCCGGCACCCACGGCGACGACGTCTGCCGCAGCATCGTCGAGCAGGGCCTGGGCTGCCGGGTGCTGATGCTCACCGCCGCCGCCCGCCTGAACGAGAAGGTCGCCGGCTTCGAACTCGGCGCCGACGACTACCTCACCAAGCCCTTCGACCTCGCCGAACTCGTCGTCCGGCTGCGCTCGCTGGCCCGCCGCCCGGCCCAGGCCGCGCCGCCCGTCCTGGAGTACGCCGGGCTGCGCCTGGACCCCTTCCGCCGCGAGGTCTACCGCGACGGCCGCTACGTGGGCCTGTCCCGCAAGCAGTTCGCCGTCCTGGAGGTCCTGATGGCGGCGCACGGCGGCGTCATCAGCGCCGAGGACCTGCTGGAACGCGCCTGGGACGAGAACGCCGACCCCTTCACCAACGCGGTCCGCATCACCATCTCCGGCCTGCGCAAACGCCTCGGCGACCCGTGGGTGATCCAGACCGTGCCGGGCGTGGGCTACCGCCTCACCGACCCGCGCCAGGAAGGCACCCCGCAGTGAACCCCGACCCCGGTTCCTCCTCTTCCGCCTCCGGACGCCGTACGGGCGGACGCCGCACCGGAACCCGCCCGCGCCGACTGACCGCCCGGATGCGCCTGACCCTCAGCTACACCCTCTTCGCCGTCACCGCCGGCGTCCTCTGCCTCGCCGTCGTCTACGTCGGCATGCGCTACGTGCCCAACTACCCCCTCACCTCCTCCAACCCGCGCTACCGCTCCGACGCCCCCTCCCGCCAGGAGATCCTGCGCTCCCTGCTCACCGCCAGCGGCTACGCCCTGGCCCTGCTGACCGCCGTCGGCCTGGTCGGCGGCTGGCTGATCGCCGGCCGGGTGCTGCGCCCGCTGCAGGACATCACCCGCGCCGCCCACCGCGCCGCGGGCGGGGCACTGGAACACCGCATCGCCCTCACCGGGCCGCGCGACGAGTTCACCGACCTCTCCGACGCCTTCGACGAGATGCTCGCCCGCCTCCAGCACTCCTTCGAGGCCCAGCAGCGCTTCGCCGCCAACGCCTCCCACGAACTGCGCACCCCGCTGGCGATCACCCACACCATGCTCCAGGTCGCCGCCGCCGACCCGTCCGGCCAGGACTGGGGCCGGCTCGTCAGCCGCCTCCAGGACACCAACCAGCGCGGCATCGAGATCAGCGAGGCCCTGCTCCAGCTCGCCGACCTCGGCCACGCCCCGCCCGACCTCGCCCCCACCGACCTCGCCACCGCCACCGGCGAGGCACTGGCCGCCGTCCGCGACGAGGCCCGGACCCTCGGCGTCACCCTCACCGCCGACCTGCGCCCCGCCCCGACCGCCGGCAACCCCGTCCTGCTGCGCCAGGCGGCCGTCAACCTGCTGCACAACGCGCTGCGGCACAACCTGCCGACCGGCGGGCGGGTCACCGTCGCCACCGGGGCCGACCCCGAACGGCCCGGGCGGGTGCGCCTGACCGTCGCCAACACCGGCCCGCGGCTGACGGCGGAGGCCGTGGCCACCTTCACCGAACCGTTCCTGCGCGGCCGCGGGCGCACCGCCGAGACCGACCCGGCCCGCCGCGGCCACGGCCTGGGCCTGGCCATCGTCGCCGCCGTCACCGACGCCCACCACGGGGCCCTCCACCTCGCCCCCGAACCCGCCGGCGGCCTCCGCGCCACCCTCGACCTGCCGGGCCTGCCCGGTCTGCCCGGTTCTCGTTGACGTCACGGTGGAAGAGCCGTGTGGGAAGGTGGCGGCCATGCCGCAGCTCGGTCGCCGCCTCCGTTCCCTCCGATTCACGCTCGGGCTCGCTCCGACGGGCTTCGCCGCAAGCCGGGAGACGGGCGACCCGGCCCTGGAGCACGCCCTGGCCGGCCCGGCGACGCTCTGCGGCATCCCCCGGCGCCGGGTGACGGTCTACCGGCATCCGTTCGTCGCGAGGAAGCGGCCCGGAAGCTGCCCGCGGTGCAGGGCGAAGGCCGTCGACGCCCCGTCCGGGCCCTGAGCGGAGTCGGCTTCGAAGCCGACCGGGACGGCCGCACCGCCTGCCGTCGCCGAGTACGACCGGTCGCCGAGCACGGCCGCAGGCGTCCGCCGCCGATCGTCCTCAGCCGGTCACGGGGAAGCGGTCGATGTTGCGTTCCACCCAGGTGCGCAGGTGCGCCAGCGGGGCGCAGGCGTCCACGCCCAGCGGGGTGAGGCTGTACTCGACCCGCGGGGGGACCTCGGCGTGGATCTCGCGGTGGACCAGGCCGTGCTCCTCCAGCCTGCGCAGGGTCTGGGTGAGGACCTTCGGGCTGACGCCCTGCAGGCGGGTACGCAGTGCGCCGAAGCGCTGCGGGCCGTCCTCCAGGGCGCCCAGGGCGAGGGCGCTCCACTTGTTGGCCAGCAGGTCGAGCATGTCGCGGCAGGGGCAGGCCGCGGCGTAGACGGACTTGGGGTCGGTGCAGTCGGGGGCGTGGGTCTTCGCCGTACGGGTCGTCGTCACGCGCCGATGGTACCCATTGGTACCCGTCGGGTACTGCTTCGGTACCCAACGGGTACCAATGGTCCTTGCGGGTAACCACTACCTTCCGCATACCGTCTCCGACGTGCCCGGACACCCCGGGCGCCCCGAGGAGGAGAGCCCTGATGACCGCCGCGCCCGCGACGCCCCCGACGCCCGAGACCGCCGGGATCCCGGCGACGATGCCCGCCGTCGCCTACCGCCGGAGCCTGCCGGTCGACGACCCGCGGAGCCTGCTCGACGTCGAGCTGCCGGTGCCCCGGCCGGGCCCGCGCGACCTGCTGGTGCGGGTCGAGGCGGTGGGCGTCAACCCGGTGGACCACAAGGTCCGCCAGAGCGCCGACCCGGGCGGCGAGCCGCGGGTGCTGGGCTGGGACGCGGCCGGCACCGTGGTCGCGGTCGGCTCGCGGGTGGAGCTGTTCCGGGTCGGCGACGAGGTGTACTACGCCGGAGCCCTGGACCGGCCCGGCGCCGACTCCCGCTACCACGCGGTGGACGAGCGCCTGGTCGGCCGCAAGCCCGCCACCCTCTCCTTCGCCGGGGCCGCCGCGCTCCCGCTGACCGCGCTCACCGCCTGGGAGGGCCTCTTCGAACGCCTCGGCCTGGGCACCGGCGGACCGGAGCAGGGCGGCACCCTGCTGGTGACCGCCGCCGCGGGCGGCGTCGGCTCCCTCGTCACCCAGCTCGCCCGCGCCCTCACCGGCCTGACGGTGATCGGCACCGCGTCCCGCCCGGAATCGGCCGACTTCGCCCGCCGCATGGGCGCCGACCACGTGATCGACCACAGCCGCCCGCTCGGCCCGCAGCTGGCCGAGGTCGCCCCCGGCGGCCTCGACCACGTCTTCAGCACCGTCGCCACCGACCGCAACCTCACCGCCTACGCCGAGGCCCTGAAGCCCTTCGGCGGCATCGTCGCCGTCGACGACTTCGACTCCCTGGACATCGGCGTCCTCAAGGGCAAGAGCATCTCCTTCCACTGGGAGTTCATGTTCACCCGCTCCCTGCACGCCACCGCCGACCGGGCGGTGCAGCACCGCATCCTCGACCGGGTCGCCCGCCTGGTGGACGCGGGCGTCCTCACCACCACCGCCACCCGCGACCTCGGCCCCGTCAACGCCGCCAACCTCCGGGCGGCCCACCGCCTCCAGGAGTCCGGTACGGCGATCGGCAAGACGACCCTCACCGGGTTCTGAGCCGGTGCCCTCCCGCCGCACCGGCCAGATCGAGGCCCTCATCGCCACCGGCGCCGGGGCGGTGGCGGCCCTGGCCGCCCGGGCCCTGCTGTCCGGCGTCTACCAGCACCACGGGCAGGACCCGACCGTGCCTACCTGGCTCGACGCCGCCGTGCTGGCCACCGGCGCCGCCACGGCCGCCCTGCTCTACCGGTGGCTGCGCCGCCGCCCGGGAGACTGACCCCCGCCCCCGCCCGCGCCCGCCGGATCCCCGTTCCGCCCGTGCCGGCGCGGTCGCCCTCGGCGGGTGCGGGTGCGGGTGCGGGTGCGGGTGCGGGAGTGGGGGAGCGGAAGTGGCGGTGGATCCGGTGCGGGTCTGCCAGGCTGTTCCGGTGTTCGAATTCCGTCTCTGGCTTGCCGCGTTCCCGGAACCCGTACCCGAAGCCGAAGCCCGCAGCTACTGGAACCTGAAGGACCACCCCACCCCGCACCTCGACGGAGCCCTGAGGCGCGCGGACTACGTCTACGTCGGCGCCTGGGGGGACAGCCACCTGTCGGACGAGCCGCAGTCCGGCCGCTGCCCCGCCGTCAGGATCTTCGACTGGTTGTTCTACCGCGGGACCATCGACAGCTACCAAGCGCCGCTTCTCGACGCCCGGTTGAGGGACGAACTCATCAGGATCCACCAGCCCCGCCCGGGTGACCTGCCCGCGGAGTCCACCGACGCGGAGACGATCGCTGCGTTCCTCACGGCGCACCTCGGCCGGTACCTGCTGCCCGAGGAGGAGCCACCGGCCACGGCATGAAACGTCGGCCGGGCCGGCTTCCCGCTCCCGCAGGCCGGGCGGGGCCTCCCGGTCAGGGGACGGACCGTCCCGCCAACCGGCCGGTGCGGCGCGGGAAGTCGGACGGGCCGACTTCCCGCGCCGGGCGGCTGCCGAGGGCGCGGCGCAGGTGCCGGATCTCCGCGTGGGCCTCGGCGAGTTGGCGGCGGACGTCGGGCTGGGAGGACGGCGGGGGCGGCGCCCCGGCGGTGCGGCGCAGGGCCGCGACCCACTCGTCCTCCTCCGCCGGGCCCACCCCGCAGGCCCGGACGAACTCGACGAGGACCCGCTCGGTGCAGTCCCGCTCGCCCGCCAGCACCCCGTGCAGGGTGCTGCGCGGCAGGTGGCTCACCGCGCCCCGCACCGCGCGGGTCTCCAGCTCGCGCAGGGTCGGGCTCCCGGCGCGCAGCCGCAACCGCCGCATGGCGACGAGCAGTTCGGAACGCTCCGTGACGTACCGCAGGGCCCGGTGCGCGGCCGGTCCGCAGCCCGCGACCTTCCCCCTCCGGCCGGGTCTGCGGGCGTCGGCGCGCAGCCACAGCCGCTCGGCGGTGCGCACCGAGCCGCCGCAGGCCCGGACGTAGGCCTCGGTGACCGGCCAGGTCGGCACCGTACGGCCCTCGTCCGCGCGGGAGAGGGTGGCGAGGGAGACGGGCCGGGTGAATTCGACGGTCTTGCGCGCCATCTGGCTGTAGGTGAGGCCGGAGCGCTCGCGCAGTCCGCGCAGCCACCGCGCGAGCGTCCGGACCTCCTTGTCCTGCTCAGCCAGGGCGCTGTTCAGGCGCCCCACCGGCCGCCTCCTAGCGGGCCCGGCGGACGGTGAGCGCCTCGGCCAGGCGGCGGACCAGCTCTATGCCGAGCAGTCCGGCGCCGGCCAGGGTGGCGACGGCGGTGCGGGCGGGGGTGCCGAGGGTGGTCAGGGCGGTGGTGAGGAGGAGGACGACGACCACGAGCACGGTGGCCGGGACCGGCACCGGGATGCCGGGGGCCGTCCGGACCTCGACGCACGCCGCGTTCGCGGCCGGGGTGTACTGCTGTTCCATGCGGTCTCCGCTTCGCTGGGTTGCGGTTGCTGCCACTCGACCGGGGTCCTCACGCGTGCCCGTCCGGCCTTCCAGAGCCGGGCGGGCTGGACACCCACGCACAGGGTCGCCGTGTACCACGGGGGCGGTCCAACGGTTTACGCCGCCGTTTCTCGCCTTGTCCCAGCCAAAATTGAAAAACCGTCAGCAGGAATTCGCAGCTCACGGCCGTCCGGCCGTCCGCACCCCCGGGTCCCGCTGCCCGCCGCGTCCGACCTCCCGCGCGCTTTCGGGCTTGCCGCGAGGAAGTCGAAACGCCATCCTCAGTGGATATCGGCGGGGTGAGCGCCCCGCACCAGCCCCGCCCCCGGCCAGGAGCCGGAGGTGCCAGGGCCCGGCGCGGCATTGGCCTGTCGCGCCCCATGCACGCGGTCTCCCCGGCCGTTGCCACTCGACACCACCCAGGGGATCCGGCTTGCCCTGTTCCAGCAGGGCGGGCCAGCTGCGGCACCTTCTGCCGCGCCGAAGTCCGCACCACCGGGCCGGTCGGTCCGTCGGCCGGCTGCCGGTCAGTCGGTCGGCCGGCCCGCCTGCCGGTCCGTCGGCCGGTCCTCCCGCTGGTCGTCCCGCTGGTCGTCCTGCCGGTCCGCCGCGACCGGCAGCAGGCCGCGCTCGCCGAACACCTTCTTGGCGACGAAGGTGGCGTTCAGGGCCTTCGGGAAGCCGCAGTAGCCGGCGGAGTGCAGCAGCGCCTCGACGATCTCCTGCGGCGTGAGCCCGACGTTCAGCGAGGCGTTGACATGGACCTCCAGCTGCGGCTCGCACCCGCCGAGCGCGGTGAGCATGCCCAGGGTGACCAACTGCCGATCGCGCGGCGGCAGCCCCGGCCGGCTGTAGATCTCCCCGAACCCCCAGGCGACCACCTGGTGCCCGAGCTCCGGACTGACGTCGCCCAGCGCGTCCACCACCCGCCGCCCGACCTCGCCGTCGATCCGCTCCAGCACCTCCAACCCGCGCGCGAAACGCTCCCGGCGGACCTCGGCCTCGTGCGCGGACCTGCTCATCGGCGCCGCTCCTCTCCCGTTGCCGCGCCGCCGACCACGTGCGGCGGCGACCACGGCAGAAACCGTAGAACTTGGAGTGCACTCCACCTCAAATCCGACACGCACCCCGCCCCGCAGGAAAATTTGCGGTCCAGACCCCCTGAAATGCCATAACTATGCCCTGGCTGTGCCGAAAGATTTCCTGCGGCCGTACCATCCGAGGGAACGGCCGCAGCCCCCGCGGCCGCGCCCAGAGTCCCGAGTCCCGCGAGACGGAGTCACCGTGCCCCCGAACGTCTTCCGCAACGGCATCGGACGGCTGCTCCCCGCCCGCGGTCCTGACGGCCTGAGAGTCTGGAGCATCGACCAGGCACCGAGGAGCGCCCTGTACGGCGCCCCCGTCGAGGCAACCATCCTCCTCGAAGACACCGACGACCTCGACCGGGCCGACCTCCCCCTGGTCGCCGAGGTCCTCGGCAGGATCGACCACTACCTCGAGACGGCGCTCCACTTCGTGCGCGAGGCAGTGGCGGCCGACCCGGCGCTCTTCGGCCTCACCGAAGCGGAGTCGCGGCCCTACCTCCGCCTGCCGGCCGCGGACTTCCCATTGGACTCCCCCCAGCTCAACTTCTACCTCGACGAGTGGCACCTCCACTTCGCCGAAGGCCGCCTGCCCATCTGCGACCCCTACGGCCTGGCGGTCGTCTTCGACGGCCAACAGCCACTGAGAGTGGAAGACCTGAGCGACGCCACCCCCATCGACCCCGACACCACCGAGATCCCGGGCCGGCAGAACTCCTGACCCACCCCTCGCCCACCCCGACTTTCCACGCCATGCCACTCCCGCCACCCCTAGCCCACCCGCAGTTCCCCGGGCCCCGGCCCGCACAGAATGGAGGGTGGGCGTGCGGGCCGGAGCGGAAAGTCAGCGGGCCCGACTCCCCGCGCCGTGTCACCTGCTGTAGGACGTCGCCAGGTTCGAGTTCCTACGCTGCGCCGGTCCAGCCGCCCCTCGTCCACCGCAGATCGGCTGGCACTTCCTTATCCCGGGTGTTCGGGCCCGACCTGCACCGCTTCGGCGGGTGGGCACGGGGGCTGGAGCGAGAAGTCGGCGGGCCCGACTTCCTGTGCTTCGTTGCTCCGGACCCCTCGCCCCTGCTCCGCTGGGTGGGGATGTGGGCGGGGTGATTGAGAAGCCGGTGGGCTCGACTTCCTGTGTGCGGCACTCCCATCACCCCCCCACATCGCTCTGCCGGGTGGGGGTGGGGGGTTGGAATGGAGTGAGAAGTCGGAGGGGTCGACTTCTCGTGCCGCATCGATGTTCGCCGGGTGCAGCTCGGTCAGCCTTGCTCGTCCGCCCGCAGGTTGGCTGGCAGTCCCTCTTTTTGGGCCCTGGCCTGCGCGGTGTGGCGGGTGGGCACGGGGGCTGGAGTGGGAAGTCGGCGGGTCCGACTTCTCGTGCTGCGCGACTCCGTTCCCTTCCGGCTTCGCTGGGTGAGGGAGGGTGAAATGGGAAGTCGGATGGCTCGACTTCCCACGCTGCGTTGGTCTGTTGATGGCTGCGGCGAGCGGATCGGAGTGAGAAGTCGATGGGGCCGACTTCCTGTGCTTCGCTGCTCTGTACCCTCGCCCCTGTTCCGCTGGGTGGGGATGCGTGGGCGGGTGAGTGGGAAGTCGGTAGGGCCAAGGCCTCGTGCGCGCGGGGCGGCTGGTGGGGGAGCGCCCGTGCGAGGTGGATCGGGAAGTCGGCGGGCTCGACTTCCTGTGCTGCGTTGGGAAGTTGGTGGAGCGACTGCGGTGAGCGGGCCGGAGTAGGAAGTCGGCGGGTCCGACTTCTCGTGCCGGGTAGGGCAGTTGATGGGGAAGCGCCCGTGTGAGGTGGAGTGGGCAGTCGACGGGGTCGACTGCCCACTGTGTTGCGCTGGGCGGTTGGTGGGGTGGGTGCGCGGGTGGGTGAGTGGGAAGTCGGCGGGGCCGACTTCCCATGCTGCGCGGGTGGTTGGTGAGGAAGTGCCCGCGCGGGGTGGAGCGGGAAGTCGGTAGGGCCGACTTCCCGCGTTGCGCTGGGTGGGGCGGGGGGTCAGGAGCGGTGGTACTGGATGGGGGTGGTGACTTCGGCGCCGAGGGTGGTGGCGGCGTGGCGGGCCCAGTAGGGGTCGCGCAGCAGTTCGCGGCCGATCAGGACGGCGTCGGTGCGGCCTTCGGCGAGGAGGGTCTGGGCCTGGGCGGGGTCGGTGATCAGGCCGACGGCGGCCACCGGCAGGTCGGTCTCGCGGCGTACGGCCTCGGCGAAGGGCACCTGGAAGCCGGGCGCGGCCTCGATCCGGGCGTCGGGGACGAGGCCGCCGGTGGAGACGTCGAGCAGGTCGACGCCGTGGGCCCGGAGCTCCTTGGCGAGGCGGACGGTGTCCTGGGAGGTCCAGCCCTCGCGGCCGTCCTCCGGGTTCTCGGTGAGCCAGTCGGTCGCGGAGACGCGGAAGAAGACCGGCAGGTCCTCGGGCCACACCGAGCGGACGGCGTCGACGACCTCCAGCGCGAAGCGGATGCGGCCCTCGAAGGAGCCGCCGTAGCCGTCGGTGCGCCGGTTGGTGTGGGGGGAGAGGAACTGGTGCACGAGGTAGCCGTGGGCGCCGTGGACCTCGGCGACCTGGAAGCCGGCGTCGAGCGCGCGCCGGGCGGCGTCGGCGAACTGCCGCACGATCTCGCCGATCTGCTCCTCGGTGAGCTCGTCCGGCGTGGTGTGGGCGGGGGAGAAGGCCTCGGCGCCGGGGCCGACCGGGGTCCAGCCGTGCTCCTCGTCCGGGGCGACGGGGCGTCCGCGGTCGACCCAGGTGCGCTCGGTGGAGGCCTTGCGGCCGGCGTGGGCGAGCTGGATGGCCGGGACGGTGCCCTGGCTCTTCAGGAACGCGGTGATCCGGCGGAAGGCGGCGGCCTGCTCGTCGTTCCAGATGCCGAGGTCGTACGGGCTGATGCGTCCCTCGGGGCTGACCGCGGTGGCCTCCGTGATGATCAGCCCGGTGCCGCCGGCGGCGCGGGCCGCGAGGTGGGTGAAGTGCCAGTCGGTCGGGACGCCGGCCGCGGCGCCGTCCGGGGCCGCGCTGTACTGGCACATCGCCGGCATCCAGATCCGGTTGGGGACGGTCAGGGACCGCAGGGTGAGCGGGGCGAAGAGAGAGGTGCTCATGTCGGACTCCCGGTGGGGTCGGCTGACGCCAGGACGCAGGTGAAGCAAGGATGCAGGGTGAAGCAAGGGCGAGCATGCAACTTTTGCAGCTGCATTTACACTCGTAAACAATAGTTGCGTGCGCACGGACTCGCAAGGGTTCCCCGTCGGCGCGCCCTCCCGACACCCTCCCACCTGCGACAATCGCTTCCATGATCGAATCCGCAGCCACCAGCATCCCGGAAACGCCCCTCACCGTCGCCGCCGCCGCGATCATCCGGGACGGCCGGCTCCTGGTCGTCAGCAAGCAGGCCGCCCCCGAGGTCTTCTACCTCCCCGGCGGCAAGCCCGACCCCGGCGAGGACGCCCTCCAGGCGCTGGCCCGCGAACTGGGCGAGGAGCTCGGCGCGGCCCCGGTCGACCCCCGCCACCTCACCGACATCCGCGCCACCGCCGCCCTCGAAGGCGTGCCCATGCTGATGACCGTCTTCACCGCCACCCTGGACCGCGAGCCCGTCCCCGCCGCCGAACTCGCCGACCTGCGCTGGACCGACGGCCGCGACGACACCCTGCGCCTGGCCCCCGCCGTCCGCGACCACCTCCTGCCCCTGCTGCGCGAACGCGGCGACCTGGCCTGACCCGCGGGCCCGGCCCGGAAACCGTTTCGGCCCCCGCCCAGGCGGGCGGGGGCCGAAACGGCACGGACGGTCCTCCGTCAGCGCGCCGTCTGCGCCACCCGCTGCGCCGGAACGGCGCCCCGCGCGGTCCGCGCGCCGGCGGAGGCACCAGCAGGGGCAGCAGGGGCGGCGGGGGAGGCACCCAGCGCGGTGCCGCGGGTCTCCTCCGCCCACGCCACGCAGACCAGCAGCCCGAGAGCGGTGACCCCGGCGGCGATCAGCATGGTCGGACCGGTGCCCAGCCCGGTCAGCGACAGCGGCAGCAGGTAGGTGCCGACGGCCGCGCCGATCCGGCTCACCGAGGTGGCGACGCCCACGGCGGTGGCCCGGATCTCGGTCGGGAACAGCTCGTTGGGGTACGTCCAGTCGAGCACGTTGGGCCCGCCGCACAGGAAGGCGTAAGCGCACAGCGCCAGCAGCGCGATCGCGGCCGGGGCGGTGGGCCACACGCCCAGCAGCGCCAGCGGGACGGTCATCAGCGCGAAGGACCAGATGATGACGGGCCGCCGGCCGCGGGTGTCGATCAGGCGCAGCGCCGGGTAGCAGCCGAGCAGGAAGACCAGGCTGATCAGGCCGGTGCCGAGGGTCTCCATCACGGTGCCGCCCGGCATGCCGAAGGAGGAGAGGATCTGCGGGCCGAAGGTGAGCATCGCGAACAGCGGGCCGACCTGGCACATGAAGAACAGGCCGCAGAACAGGGTGCGGCGCCGGTAGGGCTGGGTCATCAGCAGGCGCAGTCCGGCGGGGCGGCCGCGCTCGGCCGGATCGGGCATCAGCTCCCGGCCGTCGACCCGGACCCCGAGGTGCTTCTCGACCACCCGCACCGCGTCGCCGACCCGCCCGTTGGCGGCCAGCCAGCGCGGCGACTCCGGCGAGCCGCGGCGGATCACCAGGAACACCACGCACAGCACCGTGGAACTCGCCAGCATCCACCGCCAGCTGCCCGGCCCGGCCAGCTCCAGGAACAGGTAGCCCACCACGTAGGCGAGCACCGAGCCGGCGTACCAGGCGACGATCTGCTGCCCGAGCAGGCGGCCGCGCTTCTTGGCGGGCAGCCACTCGGCGAGCAGCGAGGTGGCGATGGGGTAGTCGGCGGCCACGGCCATGCCGAGCACGAAGCGCAGCAGGGTGATCGCCCACACCGCGTCCACCCAGAAGGAGAGCACCGAGCAGGCGACCATCACGAGCAGGTCGGCGGTGTACATCACCTCCCGGCCGATCTTGTCGGTCAGCACGCCGAAGAGCGCGCCTCCGACGAACATGCCGACCAGGGCGGCGGCGCCGATCAGGCTGACCTCGGCGGTGGAGAGTCCGAGGTCCGGGCGCATCCCGATCAGGGCGACGCCGACGATGCTCAGGATGTAGCCGTCGAGCAGGGGTCCGCCCGAACAGGCGAGGGCCAGCCTGCGGTGGAACGCGGTATACGGGGCGTTGTCGATGGTCTGGGACATGTACTTGGGGTCCTCCGGAGCGTACGGCACGCACTGCGCACCGTGCGCCGGGTAGACGGCAGGGGAAGACGCCGCCCACCTCGGACGGCGCCACCGCCCGGTCACAACGGGCGACCGTCCACGGTTGCCCCGGTTCCGAGGGGGCGCCACCGGGGCGAAGGTCGAGGGGATTCGCGACCAAGGTCCCGAAGCGGACGGGCCCTTCGCCCGTGCCGCCACGGCGCCCGCCCAGTCCCGCCACGGGGCCGCGCCGCCGGGCGCCGCGAACGCGCGCCGGACGTGACCCTGGTCACTTCGGACCGTCAACGACCCCTGGAATGTGGCCCATTCCACACCGGGGCGGTGCCCGTCCGTACGGGACCGACCCCGCCGCGTCACCGCCGGGGCGCCGGCACGAGCCCGCCGTGAGCGCGGCGTCAGCCCGTTGTGAGCCCGTCGTCAGCTCCTCCCGGAGGGCCGCCCGAGCCCGCGCCCGCGCCCGCCAGCGGCACGGCGACGTCCGCGACGTGCTCCTGCGGCCCGGCGGTCGCCCAGTTCGGGTGGTACACCTCCCGGTTCGGCCCGCCCCGCCCGTACCCGCGCGCGGCGACCCAGGCGGCGACCGCGTCGTGGGCGGCGGCCATCGCGGCGGTGCGCCGGCGGGTCAGGGCGGTGTACGCCTCGCGGTGCGCGGGCTCGATGCGCACCGCGAACGGGCCGTGCGGCCCGACGCCGTGCGGCCCGACCGCGTTCGGGGTGGGGGCGCAGACCTCGACCAGGGCCTCGCAGTCCTCGCCCACCAGGCCGTGGTAGACCGCGAACAGCGGCCCCGACAGGCACGCCCCCGCCTCCCGCAGCCGGCCGAGCAGCAGCCCGGAGGCCTCGGCGAGGAAGCCGGGCAGCGCGGCGGCGTCCACGTGCCGCCGGACGAACAGGACGTGCTGCTCGGGCACGTCGCGCTCGGCGACCTCGAACACGGCCGTGCCCCGTCCGGCCAGGACCTCGCGGGCGTAGCCCACCGCCTCCCGGCGGGCCGCGTGCTCGGCCTCCCGCTCCCGCCAGTACGCCAGCAGCTCCCGTTCGCCCGCGTCGCCGTCCGACTCGGCCGCGTCCAGCACCGCCGCGATCCGCGCCAGCGGCAGCCCGGCGGCGCGCAGCAGCGCGATCCGCCGGGCCCGCTCGACCTGCGCCGGGCCGTACCGCCGCACGCCGGTGCGCGGGTCGACCAGGGCGGGCGGCAGCAGCCCCCGCGCGCCGTAGAGCCGCAGGGCCTTGAGGCTGAGCCTGGTCCGGGCGGCGAGTTCGCCGATGGTGATCGTGTCGTCCTGCACGCCCGCCACTGTGCCCCCTGCCCCAGGGGGAGGGGCAAACGCCGAACGCGGAAGGGGACGAACACGGAAGGGGGCGGACACGGAGAGGCGAGCCGCACCCCCTTTGTGGCGGTACGTCAGCCTTCCCACCGGATCCGCCCGCCTGTTCGCGGCGCCGAGCGGGCCGGTTCACCGGCGCGTGAACTGGAGGCCGTCCGTGCACGGTTGACTTCCCGCGACCTGGGAGGAAACGCCCCCGGGCCGCACCGTCCGCGGGCGAACGGCACTTCCGGCGCCCCGCACGCCGCCGGAGACGCCCGAGCCCGCCGCCGCACGAGGAGACCCCCATGCCACCCCCGCCCGCCGGCACCCGCACCCGCACCCGCCGCCGCGCCCTGGGCGCGCTCGCGCTGGCCACCGCGCTGGCCGCCGGCCTGCCCGGCCTCGCCGCACCCGCCTGGGCCGCACCGGTCCCCGCGCCGAGCCGGGCGCAAGCCGACCCCGGCCTGGTCCTGGACCGCCCCGGGGAGTCGGTGGTCACCCGCCGCGAGGTCACCCCCATCGCTCCCGGCCTGACCATGACCTCCTTCGACCGCCTCGGCGGCCCGGGCTGGATCCGCGGCAAGGTCCTCGTCGCCGACCTGGACACCGAGGGCCTGAGCGTCGACTACCTGTCCTCCGGCAAGGTGACCACCCGCCAGAGCGTCACCGACATGGCCCGCGGCGCCGGAGCCGTCGCCGCGATCAACGGCGACTACTTCGACATGAACGCCTCCGAGGCCCCTCTCGGCGTCGGCGTCTCCCGCAAGGACGGCCTGGTCCAGGCCCCCGTCGAGGGCTGGAACCAGGCCGTCACCGTCGGCACCGACGGCCTCGCCCGGATGGCCCAGGTCTTCCTGGAGGGCCACGCGAGCCTGCCCGGCGGCCGCGAGCTGACGCTGAACGGCGTCAACACCTACGGCCTGCCCGCCGACGGCGTCGGCGTCTTCACCCCCGCCTGGGGCGACGCCACCCGCGGCAACGTCGCCAACGGCTCCGCCGAGGTCGCCGAGGTCGAACTGCGCGACGGCCGGGTCACCGCCGTCCGCGACACGCTCGGCGCCGCCGTCCCCGAGGGCGCCACCGTCCTGGTCGGCCGCGAGGCCGGCGCCCGCGCCCTGCGCGACCTCAGGCCCGGCGACCGGGTCTCCGTCGGCTACCGCCCGCGCGCCTCCTTCGGCGAGGTCGCCGTCGCCGTCGGCGGCTACCAGGTCCTGGTCGCCGACGGCGTCGCCCAGCACTCCGGCGAGAACGACGGCAACGAGCTCAACGCCCGTACCGCCGTGGGCTTCTCGGCCGACAACCGGCGCATGTACCTGGTCACCGTCGACGGCCGGCAGGCCGACAGCCCCGGCATCAGCCTCCCCGACCTCGCCGTCCTGATGCGCGACATGGGCGCCCACAACGCCCTCAACATGGACGGCGGCGGCTCCGCCGCGATGGCCGCCCGCCTGCCCGGCGCCGAGCGGGCCGGCACCGTCAGCAGCCCCTCCGACAACGGCGGGGAGCGCGCCGTCGCCAACGGCCTCGGCCTGTTCTCCACCCCCGGATCCGGCCAGGCCAAGGGCTTCCGGCTGCGCCCGGCCCCGGCCGTGGACACCGCCGCCCGCCTCTTCCCCGGCCTGCACCGCACCGTGCGCGCCCTGCCCCACGACGAGGCGTACGGCGCCGTCACCGCGACGGTGCCCGCCACCGCGTGGTCCACCGCCACCGGCGCCACCGTGAGCGTCGAGGGCCGCGGCCTGGACGCGGTCGTCACCGGCCGCGCCCCCGGCGCCGCCGAGGTCGCCGTCACCGCCACCGGCGCCGCGAAGGCCGTCCTGCCGCTGACCGTGCTCGGCCCGGCGGTACGCGTCAGCGCCGGCAGCGCGCCGATCGCCCTCGAAGGCGCCGGCGCCACCGCCCGCCTCACCGTCACCGGCTACGACGCGCTCGGCCACACCGCACCCGTCGAGGCCGCCGACGTCAAGGTCACCGGCGGCGAGGGCGTGGTCGAGACGAGCGCCGCCCCCGACGGCACCATCGCCCTCAAGGCCCTGGCCGACGGGAAGTCCGCCACCCTCAAACTGACCGTCGGCACCCTGGAGAGCGCCGTCGCCGTCACCGTCGGCATGACCGAGAAGCCGTTCGCCGACTTCTCCGACGCCGCCGCCTGGAAATCCGGCAACGACCGCGCCCCCGGCGGCTCGACGGCCCCCGCCCCCGGCCCCGACGGCACCCACGGCCTGCGCCTGGCCTACGACTTCACCCACTCCACCGGCACCCGCGGCCAGTACGCCATCGCCCCCGAGGGCATCGTGCTGCCCGGCCAGCCCCGCTCCATCACGATGTGGATCGAGGGCGACGGCAACGGCGCCTGGCCGCGCGTCCAGTACCGCACCGCCGCCGGCGTCACCGCCAACCTCGACGCCCCGATGGTCACCTGGACCGGCTGGCGCAAGGTCGAGTTCCCCGTCCCCGCCGGCGTCCAGTACCCGCTCACCTTCCAGCGCTTCCGCCTGATGGAGACCAGCGCCGCCCGCTCCTACACCGGCGCCCTCACCCTCGCCGACCTGCGCGTCAAGGTCGCCCCCGACGTCGAACTGCCCGTCCAGCCCAAGGTCACCGACCCCGTCGTGCTCACCCACGGCACCGTCGACGGCCGCCCGCTGCGCGTCGCCGTCATGTCCGACGCCCAGTTCATCGCCCGCAGCCCCGACAGCGACATCGTCCAGGCCGCCCGCCGCACCCTGCGCGACATCGCCGCCGCCAAACCCGAACTCCTCGTCATCGACGGCGACTTCGTCGACGAGGCCGCCCCCGCCGACTTCGCCCTCGCCCGCACGCTCCTCGACGAGTTCGACCAGCTCACCGGCCGCACCGTCCCCTGGCACTACGTGCCCGGCAACCACGAGGTCATGGGCCCCGGCACCATCGACAACTTCAAGGCCGCCTTCGGCGACACCACCCAGGTCTTCGACGTCAAGGGCACCCGCTTCGTCACCCTCAACAGCTCGCTCGGCACCCTGCGCGGCAGCGGCTTCGACCAGATCGCCACCCTGCGCACCGCCCTCGACGGCGCCGCCCAGGACCCGTCCGTCACCGGCCTGCTGCTCTTCGAGCACCACCCCACCCGCGACCCGCTGCCCGACCAGGGCAGCCAACTCGGCGACCGCAAGGAGGCCGCCCTCGTCGAGCAGTGGCTCGCCGACTTCCGCACCAAGGGCAAGTCCGCCGCCATGGTCACCGGCCACGTCGGCGCCTTCCACGCCCAGAGCATCGACGGCGTCCCGCACCTGATCAACGGCAACTCCGGCAAGGGCCCCGCCGCCGAACCCGACCGCGGCGGCTTCACCGGCTGGACGATGCTCGGCGTCAACCCCGCCGCCGGCCGCGTCACCGACCCCTACGCCACCGCCGACGACACCTCCGCCTGGCTGCGCGCCGAGGTCCGCGCCCGCGCCGACACCGTCGACCTCCAGGCCCCCACCGCCCTCGGCCTGCTCGAAACCGCCCCCGTCCACGCCACCTTCACCCAGGACGGCGAGCGCACCGTGCCCGTCGCCTGGCCCGTCACCGCCCAGTGGGGCGGCACCGCCGTGCACATCGGCACCGCCGCGAGCGCCCCGCGCACCGCCGTCGCCGCCTACGACCCGGCCACCGCCACCCTGACCGGGCTGCGCCCCGGCAGCGGGACGCTGAGCGTCACCGTCGGCGGGGTGACGGCCGAACAGCCGCTCACCGTCGGCGCGTTGCCCGCCTGCACCACCACCGTGCGCGGCCGGCACTCCTCGCTCGCCGTCACCTCGGGCGTCACCTGCCTCCAGGGCGCCACCGTCGACGGCCCGGTCCTGGTGCAGCCCGGAGCCTCCCTGGTCGCGCTGGACTCCACCCTGTCCGGCCCGCTCTCCGCCCGCGGCGCGAACACCCTGGTGCTGAGCGACACCACCGTCAACGGCCCGGTCGCCGTCAGCGGCACCACCGGCACCACGGCGATCCTGCGCGCCACCCTGTCCGGCCCGCTCCACCTCGCGCTCAACAAGGGCGCCACCCTGCTGGCCGGCACCACCGTGCGCGGCCCGCTGGACTGCTCCGGCAACACCCCGGCCCCGGTGAACGGCGGCCTCGCCAACACCGTGAGCGGCCCGAAGGGCGGCCAGTGCGCGAAGCTGTGACCGACCGTCGGTGACACGCCGTCAGTGACCCACCGCAGGCCCGGACCGTGACGCACGGTCCGGGCCTGCGGTGCCGTGTCCTACGTGGCCTGGTGGCGCTTGACGAGGTCCTGCACGGACGTGGGAACGGGGGTGCCCGGCGGGACGTGCTTGTCGGGGACGGGATCGCCGTACGTCTGGCGCACGGTGAGGGTGCCGCCCCAGGCGTGGGGGTAGTCCAAGTCCCGCTGGGTCTCGTGTTCGGGCCCGTCGGGGTGGGTCGCGATCTTGGCGTGGACGGTCGTCTCCTTCTCGTCGAGGTCGACGGAGAGGACCCCGATGGTGGGGTGATTCTGCCCGTCCGTGTTCAGGTCGGTGTCGTCGATGGGGCGCAGCTCGCTCCAGCGGTTGGGGATGACCTGGTCGCTCAGCGCGTGGAAGGTCTTCGCGCGCACGGAGGGGTCGACCTTCCTGGCGACGCCGTTGACGACGACGGAGCGGTAGTCGAGGGAGGTGCTGATGGCCGCGCGGCCGACGACGAGGCCGTCGACGACGGTGGCGGTCAGGCTGACGGACACGCCGTCATCGCTCCACAGGTGCTTCAGTGAGACCGGGATCCAGTCCGGGTAGTAGATGGACCCGTGCAGGTAGAGGAGCCTCCTGCCGTCTTCCTCGTGGTAGGCGTAGACCATGGGGACGCATCGGGGCCTGATCGTCAGCTGGCCGTCCAGGGTGCTGATCTCGAGGTGCGCGACGGTGCAGACGAAGCCCGCCTGGAGGATGGGGACCCAGTCGTTCGGGTCGGTGCTCACCTGAGTCCTCTTGGCGAACGCCGCGGCGTCCGACGACCCTGTGACGGTGCCCGGTTCCTGGGACATGGCGGACATGGCGGTTCCTTCGCGACGGGGGCGGGGGAGGGGCCCGGCTCCGCGGGTGACGGGAGCGGGCCCGGGACACGGGTCATGCCTACGGCACGGCGGGCGCCCGACGGGCCCCAACGTGCGCACGGCGGTGGCGGATCACCCCGCCAGAGCAACGACCCCGCCGGCCGCGACCGCGGGACGCCGGGACGTTCCGATGCGCCATCCGGCCGTCCGCCGTTGGGACGGGAGCGCCCCGCGGCCGTGGCCGGCGGCTTCGGCCGGTCGGCTGACGGGGGCCGGTCGAGGCGGCCGGAAGAACGTTTCGGCTTTTCCGGCCGGTTGTCGAAGGGGGTAATTCCTCATACCGGCAAGGGGATTCACGGACCGGTGACGCCCATGCGTGTCCGGTCGGCGGCGGGCCGGGGCGCAACCATACTCGTGGACGCCGAGACCGGAGAGGCGATCCGAAAAGGGGACGCCGCCGCGGCGGACGCGAAAGGGAGAGTCATGCCGGACAACGACGAGTACCCGAAGCCCCTCCAGGAGTTCCTCGACAGGATCGACGGCTGGTACCAGACCAATCACGAGGGCTTCAAG
>NZ_JBSFKI010000064.1:0-35548 GCF_053598475.1 Kitasatospora sp. NPDC001119 | reverse complement strand
GCTCCACACCTACAATCACCACCGCGGACACACCGCACTCGCAGGCAAACCACCCGCCAGCCGCGTCCCCAACCTCACGGGTCAGAACACCTAGGGAGAATCGTGGCCGCCCGGCAAGCCCGCGCCGCTCCTCCCCGGACCGGAGCGCGCCGGGCGGGGACGGCATCTCAGGAGGCCGACTGCGGCGCACACGGCCGCTTCGACGACGAAGCCCGTGATCACGGCGCCCAACTGCGGGGCTCCCCCTACCAGCCGTCGGCGGGGCGGCGTTCGTCGCCGCCGCGGCCGGCGCGATGGCATCCGGCGCGGCGGCCGCGGTGAGCGGTGCGGACCGTCCGTCCGCTCACCTCCCCCCGGCCGCACCGTCCGAGTCGCGCGGGCCCTGCTCCCGGGCCCGCAGCGGCCGTCCGTGCCGCCGGTGGCTGGTGTCGCAGAACGGGTACGTGCGGCTGCGCCGACAGGCACACAGGGCCACCACCGGGCGCTCGGACAGCCTCCGGGTGCCGTCGGGGAGGACCACCTCCACCGGGCCCTCGACCAGCAGAGGGCCGCCCGGCACGACGACCACCCGGGTGGCGTAGCGATCAGCGCCCGCGGACACCGCGCACCACCACCAACTCCTCCTCGCGCTCGCCGGGCCGGATCACTCCGAGCCGCTCGAACAGGGCGGCCCGGGCCGTCATCACCGGCCCGAAGGGCTGCCGCCGCCGAGCCGCCACCTCTGTGCGCAGCGCGGCCGCGCGCAGGAGCGCCAGAGTGGCCGGCACGCCCGCGAGCGCGGACTGCACGACCAGCAGCACGCCGCCCTCGGCCAGCACCCCGGGAACCGTCCGGCAGATCCGGTCCAGGACCAGCCGTCCGTCCGGTCCGGCGTCCCAGGCCAGCGCGGCGCCCCGGCCGGGAGCCGCGCCGTCCGGGTCCGTCGGGACGTACGGGGGATTCGCGGTCACCAGGTCGAAGCGTTCACCGGGCAGCGGGGCCAGAAGGTCCCCCCGGCGCAGCCGGACCCGGTCGTGGTGCAGCCGGGCGTTGCACCAGGCGGTGGCCACCGCCCTGGCGGACAGGTCCACCGCCGTGACCAGGGCCCCGCTGCGCGCCGCCGTGATCGCGACGGCCCCGGTCCCGGTGCAGAGGTCGAGCACCCGGCTGGAGCCGTCCAGCGGCTCCCGGCGCACACAGGCGGCCAGCAGTTCGGTGTCGCCCTGGGGCGCGTAGACCCCGGGCGGGCGGATCAGCAGCATGCCGAGCGGTTGCCCGGCCCGGCACGGTTCACACCTGCCGCACGGCGGCTCGTACCGGGACTTGTCCCGAGCGTCTGCTCGGGTCCGCCCCGAGCGCTCGTCTTCGGGCCGGACCCCGGATCCGTGATGCCGACGTGGCCGGGAGAAGGGACTCTGGTCAGGTGGACGGCAGCGGCGCCCCGGGCGCGCGAGGAGCTCGGCAGCCCGTGGCAGGCACTGCGGGCCGTGGCCGGGGGCCGACGCCGACGGTGGGCGTGGAGGAGGAGCACTTCCTCGTGGACCCCGTGTCCCGGGCCGTGGTTCCCGCGGGCCCGCGGCTGGCCGCCCGCGCCGCGGGCGTGCTGGGGGACCTGGTGTCCGGTGAGTTCACGGACCTCCAGGTCGAGGTGCGGACACCGCCGTGCGCCACCATGCGCGAGCTGTCCGCCCAGCTGGCCCGGTTGCGCCGCGAGCTCGCCGCGTGCGCCGAGGCCGAGGGCCTGGCCGTGTGCCCCAGTGCGACGCCCGTGATCGGGGGCGGCGGCGTGGTGCCGGTGGGCCACCACCCCCGGTACCTGGACGGGGTGGAACTGTTCCGCGGCCTGATGGACGACTTCGCCGTCTGCGCCCTGCACGTCCACGTCTGCCTGCCCGACCGCGAGGTGGCGGCCCTGGTCGGCAACCATCTGCGCCCGTGGCTGCCGCTGCTGGTGGAGATGAGCGCCAACTCGCCCTTCCACGCCGGACGGGACACCCGGTACGCGAGCTGGCGCTCGGTGCTGCGGCTGCGCTTCCCCTCCCTCGGACCGCCACCGTGGGTCGAGTCCTTCGACGACTACCGGCGCGTCGCCGCCGCGATGGCGGAGGTCGGCGGGAGCTCCTTCGCCGACCTGCCGTTCTGGGACACCCGCCCGCACCCGCGCCTGCCGACGCTGGAAGTGCGGTGCATGGACGTTCCGGCCGAGTCCGCCGACTCGGTGGCCCTGGCGGCTGTCGTGCGCGGCCTGGTGGTGACCTCCGCCCGCCTGGCGGAGCGCGGCGACAAGGGACCGCAGCTTCGCGGTGAGCTGTTGCGCGGCTCGTACTGGTACGCGACCCGCGACGGCTGGCCGGGGCCGGGAGCGGACGGGCTGACCGGACGCGTCCTGCCCGCCCCGGAACGCGCACGGAGGCTCGTCGAGCACATCGGCCCCGCGCTGGAGGAACTCGGAGACCTGGAGCGGGTCGCCGCCTTCGTCGACCGGCTGGCCGCCCGGGGCAGCGGCGCCCACCGCCAGCGCGCCGCACACCGGGCCGGCGGCCTGTCGGCGGTCGTGGACGACCTCGCGACCTGCATGACCACCCTGCAGGCCGTCCCGCCCCGGCCATCCGTACGGCGGACCCCCCAGGGGCGCGCCCCCGACGGGTGTGCCAGCGTGGAGGAAGCCGGAAGGCCATGCGGACCCATGTCCACGGACGCCCGCGAACGCCCGGAGAAGCCGATGGACGACAGCCCGGAGCAGCACGGACGCCCGCCGGAGCACGGCGGGCGGGTACGCCGTGACGGGTACGCCCGCCTGAGCGCCGCCGACCTCGGCATCGACACCGTGGCCCTGGCCGAGGACTTCACCCGGCTCGCCGACTCCTATCAGGACCTGCCGCCGGATCCGTACGCCCGTGAGACCCACCGCTTCCGCCGCTACTCGCACGCCGTCCACCTGCCCTGGACCGGCGAGCTCTCCTACATCCCGGGCACCCCCGACGAGGAGTTCGGCACCGTCACGGAGTACTGGCAGGACGAGCACAACCCCGAGTACCCCCGGGTGCGGCGCCGGCTGCCCGACATCCCGGAAGCCCTGCACCGCAACCGGCTGCTCGACGCCCTCGTCCATGCCGACCTGGACCGTGCCCTGTGGCTGGAGGACCTGCGCCGCGTCCCCGTCTACGTCGGCATCCACCTGATCTCGCTCGGCGTCCACGACCAGGACCAGGAGGCGGTGTCCTCACCGAACTGCCTGCATCAGGACGGCGGTTCACCGGCCACCTTCACCTTCGCCCACCTGATCGGCCGCCGGAACGTGAAGGGCGGCGAGAACGTCATCGCCACCCCGGAGAGCGCCGGCCGGCAACCCGACGCGCTGCCCCCGGAAGCGATCCACGACCGCTTCGTACTGACCGAGCCGCTGGACGGCTACGGCGTCCACGACCGGCGCGTCAGCCACTACGTCGGCCCGGTCCGCCTCGGCGACGACGGGAACGAAGGGCGCCGCGACATCCTCATCATCGGAATCGCCCCCTACGCCCCGGGGCTTTGACCGGGGGGTCCACTGCCTGAATCCGCTGTTTCCGCTCGGATGCGCCACAGCTGCTTCCCGGACGACGACATGTACGACCCCGAACGGGAGATGCCGATCACGCCTGGCCGGCAACGCCGCGGTCAGGTCAGCGGGGTGGCGCGCAGGCAGGTGTGCTGGCCCGGCCCTGTGGCGACGTCCAGGGGCCTGGCCACACCGGCTTGGATCTCGACCCGGAAGGCTCCGGTGTCGTCGGCGTAGATCGGGGTACCGTCGGGTGTCCTGTCGCCGGTGGCGTGGACAACGACGATCTCGGGCGGACGATGCGCTCCTGGTGGGCCCGGCAGGGTGATCGCGTAGCGTTCAGGGATGTCCATGGCGGGCCTCATTCTGCAGGGTGCGCCGGCGTCTGTGAGGGCGCGGACGGTGTCGCGGACGGGTGAAGATCTCGTCTGCGCCGGTGATCTGCCGCAGGCGCCGGGTCTGAGGGAACGAAGCGGCCACCACCGGGGCGATTGCGGCGGCGTACACGGTGAAGCGCACTGGGAGCAGAGCGTCAGGACGAGTGGAGTCGCGCGACAGGAGACGGGGCAAGTCGACGATCACACAGGGCATGCCCTCCTTGACCGAGCGCGCCAAGGCGTCCTCCAACCCGCCGCGCTGATCATGGTCGGCCTTGCCGTCCAGGCGGGCGCTGCCGGTTCTCCCGGGCAGGTCTGCGGTCGTGGTCCGCGGGGCCCGACAGGCGCACGCCCTCAGCGGACGGTAGTGGGGGGACATGACCGGCCTCCTCGCGCGAGGGAAGCTGTCCGCTTGTGATCCTGCCCCGCCGCGCTCGGAATCCACCGTCCGGGGCCGCCTGAGTCGCCCGCCCGACCGGCCTCGACGACACCCTTGAGGCACCACGCCAATCGGGGTAACCCCCCCACCCCGCATCCTCGCTGCCCAGAGGCCTCCCGCCCCGCCTGTCCGCGGGCAACGCCGTGGGCGACGGCGACGGGCTGACGGCGATCGCCGCCTGCGGAGGGCACCGTGTAGCGTGTTGCCGCGCCCGCGACCCACCGGGGACGGTATCCATCCAGCACAGGCTGGATGCGATCGTCCGGGCGATGCTGGAGCAGCGTGAAGGCAAGCGCGGTCAGGCTTACGAGGATCTGAAGGCAGCCATCGGGATGGAGGAGCGGCTGTAGGACCCTGGGAGGATTCAGGTCTGGGCGGCGATCGCGACGCACAGCACCGCGACGCCGAGGGCGAGCCAGGCGAGGTAGTCGCCGAGGTGTCCGGAATGCAGGCGGCGCAGCGCCCGTACGGCTCGGGCAGCCGCGTGCCGGTCGGCGGCGGACCGATGGAGGGCGGCCGTGGCCAGGGCCAGGGCGACGGCTGCGGACAGCAGGCCCAGCAGCACCCCGGTCACGGTCCAGTCCGCGGCCGGCACGGGTCCGGGCGGCGTGTTGGCCTGGGTGAGGACGACGGCGCTGTAGCCGTCGGGGTCGGTGAAGACGGCCGCGCCACGGGCGAGGGCGGCGGGGATGGCGGGTAGGGAACCGACGAGGACGGCGAGGCCGATCAGACCGGCCGGGACGATCGTCATGGTTCGCGGCAAGGCGCGCTGCGGGGAGCGGATTTCGGGTTCCTCGCCCTCGCCGGTGGTCTCGTCCCCGTCCGGTCGGCTCTGTGGGGCCGGGCCGGCGCCGAAGAAGATCCGCAGGGCCGCGCGGAGAGCGGCCGCGCCGGTGGCGGCGGAGGCCGCGACGAACACGGCGGGCAGCCACGGCTGCCAATGGCCGGCGGCCTCCTCGCTCAGGGCCTTGCCAAGGCCGGTACCGAACGGCGGCATGCCGGCCAGGGCCAGGGCGCCGACCACGAACAGCACGCCGACGGTGCGCAGGTCGCGTGCCTTGCCGTGCAGCCCGTGTTCATCGACGGAGCCGTACCGGTCCAGCAGTACACCGGTGAGGGCGAACAGCGCGGCCTTCACCAGGCCGTGCGCGGCGACGTACACCGCGGTGCCGGTGGCGCCGTCGGGGGTGAGCAGGGCGACGGCGATGAGGAACAGGCCGACGTGGCTGATGGTGGAGAACGCGAGCAGGCGCTTGAGGTGGCGCTGCTGCCAGCACATCAGGGCGCCGAGGAGTGCGGTCAGCAGACCGATCGCGGTGAAGGTGGTGCGGAAGGCCTGGGGGTGGATGCCGCCCGGGCCGGAGAAGACGGTCCAGTAGACGCGGGCGATGCCGTAGACGCCGAGTTCGACCATGGCGCCGGACATCAGCATGCACACCGGGGTGGGCGCCACCGCGTGCGCGTCGGGCAGCCAGAAGTGGAACGGCACGGCGGCGGCCTTGACCAGCAGGGCGGTGGCGATCAGGGCGAACGCGGCCACGGTCAGCACGTCGGTGTGGTGGCCGGCGAGCTGCCGGCCGAGGCGGGCGAGGTTGAGTTCGCCGGTGCGGGCGTAGAGGAGGCCGATGCCGAGCAGGGAGCAGTAGGCGGCGAAGGAGGTGACGATGCCGAAGGTGAGCGCCCCCTGGAGCGGGCGGGGGTCCTCGATGCGGTAGCCGGTCAGGGCGTAGGCGGCGGCTCCCATGAGTTCGAAGAAGACGAAGGCGTTGAACAGGTCGCCGGTGAGCGCGAAGCCGGCCATGCCGGCTTCGAACAGCAGGATCAGGGCGGGGAAGGCGCCGGCGTGCTCGCCGGTGGGTTCGTCGAAGTACCGCCAGGCGTAGACGACGACCGCGAGGACCAGGACGGCGACGAGCAGCGCGAGTCCGGCGCCGATGGGGTCGGCGGCGAGCACGATGCCGAGGCGGGCGGGCCAGCCGCCCAGGTCGGCGGTGACGAGGCGCCCGTCGGTGCGCGCCCAGAGCAGGGCGAGGCACGCTGCCTCGGCACCGGCGCAGGTGGTGGCCAGGATGTCGCAACCGGTCCGGGGAAGTCTGCGGCCGGCGACGGCGAGCAGTGCGGCGCCGAGCAGGGGAATGGCCACCGCGAGCGGCAGCAGGGCTGCTTCGGTCACGGTCAGCCCTTGAGGCCGGTGAGGGCCTGCGGGTCGACGGTGTGGTGCCGTTTGCGCAACTGGATGGTGAGGGCGAGCAACAGCGCGGTGACGGTCGCGCCGACCACGACGTCGGTCAGGGCGAGGGCCTGCACGACGGGGTCGACGACGGGGCGGGTTCCGGGGGTGAGGTCGGAGTAGACGGGGGCGGTCGCGCCGCGGCGGTAGCCGACGGCGAGGAGCAGGAGGTAGGTGGAGGACTGGGCGACGGCCAGGCAGCCGATGGCGTGGATCAGGTTGCGACTGGTGACCAGGCCGTACAGGGCGATGAGCAGGACCCATCCGGCGGCCAGGAAGACCCACGTTCCCATCAGGTGTCTCCGTCTCTCTGCTGGTCGGGTTCGGTGAGTTCGACGGCCTGGTCGAGGAAGTGTGCGAGCAGGGCGATCAGGCCGCAGGCGACCTCGACGCCGACCGCGGCGTTGAGGACCGGGACGGTGCCGCCGGAGGTGACGGTGTTGAAGGTGCCCAGCGGCAGCACGTTCTTGAGGAACGCGCCGCCTGCGATCAGGCCGGCCAGGCCGACGAGGCTGTAGGAGGCGGCGGCGAGCGAGTCCGCGACGTCGAGGGCGGCGAGCGGGCGCAGCTGCTTCAGGGCCCGGTAGTCGGCGGCCACGTAGGCCAGGTGCAGGGCGGTGGCGAGGACGACACCGCCCTGGAAGCCGCCGCCGGGGCTGAGCTGGCCGTGCGCGACGATGTAGACGCCCACGACCAGGGTGACCGGTAGCAGCAGCGCGCCGAAGAGGCGGGTCGTGGGCATGACCCGCTCCGCTTCGGCGCGGCGGTGGCGTTCGTCGCGGGCCCGGCGCAGCAGCAGGGTCGCCCCGAGCACGGTGCCGAAGAGGATGGACTCCTCGCCGAGGGTGTCGAAGGCGCGGATGTCGAAGTTGACGGCGGAGACGACGTTGGCGGTGCGCCGGTCCAGCGCCGCCGCCACCGCCCGGTCCCCGTAGGAATGGCTGTCCGTGCCGAACGGCGGGAGGTGAGTGCACGCGGCCGTGAAGAACGCGGCGATGACGGCGGCCGCTGCCAGGAACATCGTCAGCCGGGCGCGGGCCGTCACTTCCGTTCCCGCCCGTTGTCGCCGGCGCTGGCCCGGTCGTCGGTGCGGGTGGGTCGGCGGGTGACCTTGCGTACGGTCAGCAGGATCAGCAACGGGGTCAGCGCGGTGCCCACGGCGAGCTGGGAGAGCGCCACGTCGGGCGCCTGCAGCACCGCGAACAGCATCGCCAGGCCCAGACCGAGCACGGAGAGGACGACCGCCTGGCGGGCCGGGTCACGGGTGAGGACCGCCGTGGTGGCGGCGAGGACGACGAAGGCGACGACGAATCCGATCAGCCATGCGTTCACGGCCTGCTCACCGCTTCGGCCTCGGCTTCACGGGTGGCACGGCCGACGGCGATCGTGGTGACCGTCCCGCCGACGGCGAAGACCAGGCCGATGAACAGCGTCTTGGCCGCCCCCCGGCCCGGTCCCTGGTCGACTGCCACGGCCGCGGCGATCAGCGGCACACCGGCCACCGAGGCCGGGGCCAGGGCGTGCAGGCGCGCCAGCGCTCCGCGCAGCCGCAGCACCGCGGCCGCGGACAGCAGCACACACCCCACGCCGGCCCACAGCAGCACGAGCACGATCACATGGCGTGGCGTCAATCCGAACTCCCTCCCCCACCCCCGGTCTGGCCGGCCGGGCGGGGTCTCGTCAGTTCTCGGGCGTGGAACCGTACGGGTGCGCGTCGTGGCGGCGGCCGGCGACGAAGCGGGCGAAGACAAGGGTGCCGGCGGGGGCCAGGACGGCCAGCATCAGCGCGAGGTCCTGATAGGAGGACCGGTCGTACGCCATCGGGAGCAGCAGGAACACCGCGCC
Organism: Kitasatospora sp. NPDC001119; assembly: GCF_053598475.1. Classification (NCBI taxonomy): domain Bacteria; kingdom Bacillati; phylum Actinomycetota; class Actinomycetes; order Kitasatosporales; family Streptomycetaceae; genus Kitasatospora; species Kitasatospora sp. NPDC001119. Next base: position 27,140 of record NZ_JBSFKI010000064.1, on the reverse strand, counting down.
GGCCACGGTCGACAGCATCGACGCCCCGAGCAGTCGGCGCACCGCGGTGCCGCGCGCCGCGACCCACAGGCACGTCGGCGCGGGAATCGCCAACAGGACCAGGGCCGCCGCTGTCCAGGCGTTCACCGCGCGCCGTCCGTGCGGGCCACGGCCTCCTCGACCGGTCCCGCGGTCGGGCGCAGAGCGTGCACGACGACCTCGTCGTCGCGGGGCACGTCGATCACGCAGGTGTCCGGGGAGGCGGCGAGCAGCGTGCCGGCCCACCCGGCTCCCGCTCCGGGGCGCAGCCGGATGCGCCGTACCCTCCCGTCTCCGTGACCGGGGGCCATCGCGGCCGTCAGCACGGCCAGACCGCGCACGACCGAGCCCGGCAGCGCGAGGAGCGCACGCACCGCGCCACGCCCTCCTCCGACGCGGACACGTGCGGCCAGACGCATCCTGCGGGCCGCGACCGCCCCGCCCGACGCGGCGAGAACGGCGACCAGCAGCTCGACGGGCGAGACGGAGCTGACGAACACCACCGTCAGCCCCGTCAGGGCAGCACCCCACACCACGGTCTCCACCAGCCGGGTGAGCACCTGACCTCCTGTAGTCCTCCGGGCCGTTGTTCGGTTGCCGGCCACCTGGCGACTCCGCGGCGCAGGCGGTGCCTCCGCGCACGCCGTCCACCGCCCGGCCGTGTCATGGCCTCCGGGTCAGTCGGGAGGCTCCGACGGGCGGGGGTGCCCGGGCTCCGGAGGGGCAGGCTCCGCGGGCTCGCCCGGGCCGGGCGGGGCCGGCGGCTCAGGGGGCGGTTCGGGCGTTCCGGGAGGCGCGGGCGGATCCGGCGGCACCGGTGGCTCCACCGGCTCCGGCGGGCTGGGCGACGGCGGAACCGGGGTGACATCGGGGTCGGGCGGCACGGGAACGGTACCCACGGTGACCAGCTCCTATCGGCCCAGGGCGTGTTCGAGTTCCTTCTTGTTCATCTTCGAGCGCCCGTGGATGTTGCGCTGCCTCGCCTCGTTGTAGAGCTGCTCCTTCGTCGGCCCCTGGGCGCCGCTGTGCGACCGCAGCCCACCGCGACGGGAGGAGGACATGTCCTTCAGCGAGCTGCGGCTGGCGGTCTTCGACTCCCCGTGCCGGGCCCGCTCCTTGTTCACGGTGCGGGCGGCGATCTCCTCGGCGCGCTTCTCGCTCTCACCGCGCTCCAGCGCACTGTCCTTGATGTGCTCGTACTGCCGCTCCCGTTTGGGACTCGATCCGCGAGGCATGGTCACACACTCCTGTCCGATGACTGCGGGGTGCGTGTTCCCCGCATCCGTGAGAGGAACCCGCTACCGGCACCGGGCAAACCGGCTTGCACCCGTCCAGCCGCGCGCCCCAGCGCGTCGGCGAGGCCGCCGAGGGCGTGCGCCACCTGCTGCTGGCGGCTGCGATCCCGGGCCCGGCCGTCGAACCGGCCGTGCGCCCCGAAGTCCCGCCGGGCGTCCACCGGCTCGAACAGGTTGTCCGGGTCCGTGGCGCGGCGCCGACGGTCCTCCTGCTGGGAGTCGAAGCCCGTGCGGGCCAGGTAGCGGTCCAGCAGCCCGGGCACGACGGCGTTCGTCACCAGGGTCGCCACCGTACTGCCGCCCACCCAGTACTCCCTCCGCCCGGGGTGGTCGGCGGCGAACAGCACCGCGCGGGCAGCGACCTCGGGCTGGTAGATCGGTGGAACCGGCTGCGCCCGACGGGGCAGGCGGGACCGGACCCAGTCGAACTGCGGGGTGTTGACGGCCGGCATCTGCACCATCGTGGTCCGCACCCGAGTACCGGAAGCGAGCAGCTCGCAGCGCAGCGCCTCGTTGAAGCCCTGGATGGCGTGCTTGGCGCCGCTGTAGGCGCTCTGCAGCGGAATGCCGCGGTAGGCGATCGCCGAGCCGACCTGCACGATCACCCCGGCATCGCGGGGCAGCATCCGGGCCAGGGCGGCCCGGGTGGCGTAGACGTAGCCGAGGTACGTGACCTCGGTGACGCGCCGGAACTCCTCCGGGGAGACCTCGGTGAACGGGGCGAAGACGGAGGCGAACGCGTCGTTGACCCACACGTCGACCGGCCCGAGTTCTTCCTCGGCCCGTTCGGCGGCGGCCTCCACCGCGTGTGCGTCGGCGACGTCGGCCTCGATGGCGATGACCTTGGCAGCGCCGGCCCGCTCGGCATCGCGCACCGCCGCTTCGAGGCCGACCCGGCCGCGGGCGATCGGCGCGAGCCGGTCTCCGCGGGCGCGAACGCCTCGGCGGTCGCACGGCCGATGCCACCGCTGGCCCCGGTGATGACGATGGTCCGGCAGGAAGTTTCCATACTGCTTCGGGTTTCCGGGAAACAGCGGGGCAAACGGCCCGGCGCCGCGCCGCGTGCGTGGCCGGTCGTCGGGCCGTAGCGTCGACAGGGTGGACATGCCGGGGGCGTGAGTAAGGGAGGCTTCGATGCCAGGCGAGGCGCTGTTCGTCGGCGACACCCCGTGGGACGTCCAGGCCGCCGCCGGAGCCCCGGTCACCGGCGTGGCGGTGCTCTCCGGCGGCTTCGGCGAGCGGGCCCTGCGCTCGGCGGGAGCCCTTGAGGTCCACACCGATGTCGGCGACCTCCTTGCCCGCCTCGATTCCAGCGCCCTCGCGGACCCGACGCACTTCCAGCCCGTACGCGGCTGAGCGCGCGGCCGTGGACGACTCCCCCGACGGCGGGTACACGGTCTCCGCGGAGTTCTACGATCTCCTGCAGGCCGAGACCGACCGCCGTCTGGCCGAGCGGCGCTTCGCCGCGGCCGCCACGCGGGCCCGCCACGCCGTCCTTGATGTCGGCGCGGGCACCGGCACCGCCACCGAGGTCCTGCTGCGCGCCTCCGGTGTGCCCGTCCACGCCGTCGAACCGGCCCCGGCCATGCGCGCCGCCCTGCTGTCGCGCCTGGCGCACCTCGGGGCGGACCAGCGCGCTCGCGTCACCGTGCACCCCGAGCCCCTCGCGGCGACAGGCCTGACGGCCGTGGCGGACCTGGCCGTCGCCTCCAACGTGATCGCCTGTCTGGATCCCCCGACCAGGCGGGCCACCTGGAAGGCGATCTCGGCAGCCCTCCTGCCCGGTGGCCTGCTCCTGTTCGATCCGCCGCCCGCCGGCCTGCCCGACGGGTGCGAGGCGGCGGGACGGCTCGGCCCGGTGCGGGTGGGTCCTGACCTGTACAGCGCCGACGTCACCCGACGGCCCCATCGCGGCGTCCTGCGCGTGGTCTTCACCTACCGCGTCGAACGCGCGCAGGAGCTCCTGCGCGAGGCCCGGGAGGCGTTCGACATGTGGCCCGTCCCGCCCGAACAGCTCGCGGAGGAACTCGATGCCGCAGGACTGCGTGTTGTGCGGGCGCCCGGATCCGACCTGGTGGCGGCTCGCCGTCCCGCTCCCTAGACCCGACCTCGCCCGCCTGCGGGCCTTGGTCCCGTGCCGCACCGGATCAGTCGTCCGCTTCGCCCGGTGGTGTTCCGCCTGGCGCCCCGCCGGCCTCGTCAGCCGGCTCCTCGCCGGCTGCCGGTGTGCCGCGGCCCCCCTCACCACCGTCGCCCGCGGCTGACCGGTCGCCGCCGGACAGCGCCCACCCCACGAGGCTTCCGCCGTACACCGTGAAGCCCACCCCGATCAGCCAGGACTGGACCACCAGGACTGCGCCGACCGTGCCGTAGGAAACGGCGTTGGAGACCAGTAGCGGGGCGAAGACCAGCCGGGAGAACAGCCGGAGACCGGCCAGGGCGACCATCGTGGCCACCGCCCCGGGCACCAGCCCTCGCCGCGGGGCACGGGCCCCGAGCAGGAAGCGCGGAAGCCACCAGAACAGCAGCAGACCGCCCAGCACCGTGGCGAGGATCCGCAGGGTCGGTTGGACGGCGGTGTGCTGCCAGGGCACGCCGCTCCAGGCCGCGAGGACGAGGTAGCCGGTCACCCCGGCCAGCGCGACGACCTGGCGCCCCACCCGGTGCCACGGTCCTCGCGGCAGGCCCCAGATCCGCTCGTAGGCGCCCTGCATCGCACCCGTCAGCGAGACGCCGAAGAAAGCCAGCGCGGCGAGGCTGAACCCGGTGGTCGTGCTGAGGACCTGCCCGCGTGAACCGAACAGCGTCTCGACGGCCTGGCCACCGCGCGGCGACAGCCCCAGGCCGTCGGTGATCCACTGGGCGATCCCGTTGCCGCGGGCAGGGGAAGCCGCCGCGATGACCATGAGCAACGGCACCAGGGTCACGAAGAACAGCGCGGCGAAGGCCAGCGAACGCTGCATCAGCTCGATCTCCAACCCGCGCCCCCACGCCCGCCCGCACACAAAGCGCAACCGGTGCCAGACCGCTCTCACAGTGCACGCCTTCGCACGCCGGTCAGGTGCCAGAACCCGGGGCATCCGGCCGGCGCCGAGCGCCCCGGCGCCGCGAAGTACCCTGCCGTGCCGCCGCAACCACCTCTGCCTCTCGAAGGCGTCTGCGCCCGAAGGGGCCACCTGCCGGGGCCGGACCCTGTAGCGGGGCCTCTCCCGTGTGCGGACGCGGCTTCAGCGGCCATAGGTCGGACAGACCGGGTCAGCGGTTCAGGGCGGGCAGGACCAGCTCACGGTAGGCGTCGAAGAAGACCTCCTGATCGGGGCCGATCTGTCCGACGTAGACCTCGTCGAACCCGGCGCGCTCATATGCGCGCGCTGTCTCCACGTGCTGCTCCACGTCGTCGCCGCAGGTGACCGCGTCGGCAACCATGTCGCGGGTGACGAGCTGACTTGCCTGTTCGAAGTGCGCCGGGGTGGGCAGGAGCTGGGCGAGCTCGCCGGGCAGCAGCTCGGTCGGCCACAGCCGGTGCACCACGTCCACGGCCGTTTCCCGGTTGCTGCTCCAGCACACCTTCACGCCGCCCACCACCTTCTTGCCCTGGCCCCCGGCCTCGCGGAACGCGCCCACGAGGTCGGCGTCCGGGGTCATGGTGACGAAACCGTCCCCGATCCGGCCGGCCAACTCGGCGGCCTTCGGCCCGAACGCCGAGACGTAGACCGGCAGCGGCTGGTCGGGGACGGTGTACAGGCGGGCGTTGTCGACGGTGTAGTGCCGGCCGCGGTGGCTGACCGGTTCCCCGGTGAACAACTCGCGCATCACCTCGACGGCCTCCTCCAGCATCTCGGCCCGTACCTCGAAGGACGGCCACGCATCGCCGTGCACGTGCTCGTTCAACGCCTCCCCCGTCCCGACACCGAGAGCGAAACGCCCACCCAGCAGAACGCTGGAGGTCGCGGCGGCCTGCGCGGTCACCGCCGGATGCAGCCGCACCGTCGGACAGGTCACCAGCGTGGTGACCGGCAGCGAGACGGCCTGCGACAGCGCCCCGATCACCGACCACACGAACGCGCTGTTGCCCTGCGCGTCGTTCCACGGATGGAAGTGATCGGAGACCGCCAACCGGGTGAACCCGGCCTGCTGCGCGCGACGGGCCTGGTCGATCAGCTCCGCGGGGGTGAACTCCTCACACGACAGGAAGTAGCCGTACTCGGTCAATCGGAATCCGCTCCTTCGTGAACGTCCTCCCCCGCCTCGGGCGGCGGCGGCCCCCGGGCACTGTCGCCACCACGCTAGGCCGAAGGTCCTTCGAGTGCTCCCTGACAGCACCACCAGGCCGACGGACTCGACCGCGAACGGGCCAAGCCGGCGAACGGGGCAGGGCCCACCGACCTCGTCCTCCTGGGCAGGTCGCGCGGGCGATTCGGGCTCGGGTTCAGCGCTGCGGGAACCGGTGCTGTTCGATCAGGTGGACGAAGTCCTCCCAGAACGAGGCGCCGGGCTGCCGGTCCGGGCCGCACAGGGCGACCCCGGCGAGCTGCTCCGCCTCGCGGGCCCCTGCGGCCCGCAGGAGCGCCGTGCCGGTGCCGAGCGCGGCCACCGGTTTGCCGTGCCGCAGTGCCTCGTTGACGAACCGGACGGCGTCCGGTTCCACGACCAGCACGTCCTCTGCGCCGTCCGGGACGACCACGGCGTCGTACAGCACCGAGGCGGTGGTCGCCAACGCCCGGTCGACCTCCACGTCCTGGCCGTCGCTGCCGGCCACGCTCCCGCCGTACCGGGCCAGGGTCTCCACCGTGGCGCCCTCGGCCCGCAGGGCGGTGCGCGCCGCCCGCACCTGGGCGGCGTCCACGCCCTGCGCCACCAGGACGGCGACCTTGCGGGTACGGATGCCGTGGCCGTGCAGGTTCTCCAGGCTCAGCGCGGGCGAGACCCGCTCCCCCACTGCTCCGGCTTCGCGGTCGCCGGTGGGCCGGTCCGGTGCGGGCTCGGGCGCGGGCTCGGGTTCGCCGATGCGGCGGGCGACCTCCACAGCCAGCTCCTGATCGACACGGGCCAGGTTGGCGACCATCCGGTGCCGCACGGCCTGGTCCCCGACCTTGCCGAGCTCGAAGGAGAACGCGGCGATGATGTGCTCCTGCTCCCAGCCGGCCATGCTGCGCCAGAACAGCGCGGCCTGGCCGTAGTGGTCGGCGAAGCTCGGACTGCGCCGGCGGATCGCCTGCCCGTCGACACGCTCCTGATAGTGCTCGAACACCCCCTCGGCGAGGCGCCCGCCGCCCAGGGTGGCCGGGCATCCGCCGCCGACCGAGTTCGGCGCGTAGCTCGTCCCGGAGTGGATCACCTGCTGGCCGTAGCCGTCGCGCTGGTCGGTGCGCACCTCGGCGAGCGGACGGTTGACCGGCAGTTGGGAGAAGTTGGGGCCGCCCAGGCGGATCAACTGGGTGTCCAGGTAGGAGAAGTTGCGGCCCTGCAGCAGCGGGTCGTTGGTGAAGTCGATGCCGGGAACGACGTTGGCGGTGTGGAAGGCGACCTGCTCGGTCTCGGCGAAGAAGTTCTCCGGGTTCCGGTCGAGGACCATCCGGCCGACCGGCCGCACCGGCACGAGTTCCTCCGGCACCAGCTTCGTCGGGTCCAGCAGGTCGAACGGGAACGAGAACTCGTCCTTCTCCGGGATCAGCTGGACGCCGAGCTCCCACTCCGGGAACTCGCCGGCCTCGATCGCCTCCCACAGGTCCCGGCGGTGGAAGTCGGGGTCGCGGCCGGCGGTGATCTGGGCCTCGTCCCAGACCTGGCACGCGACGCCGAGTTTTGGCTTCCAGTGGAACTTGACGAAGGTGGCGCGCCCGTCGGCGGTCACGAGGCGGAAGGTGTGCACGCCGAAGCCCTGCATCATCCGGAAGCTGCGCGGGATCGCCCGGTCCGACATCGCCCACATCAGCATGTGGGTGGACTCGGGCTGCAGCGAACAGAAGTCCCAGAACGTGTCGTGTGCGGTGCCGCCGGTGGGGATCTCGTTGTGCGGCTCCATCTTCACCGCGTGCACGAAGTCGGGGAACTTGATCGCGTCCTGGATGAAGAACACCGGCATGTTGTTGCCGACCAGGTCGTAATTGCCCTGCCGGGTGTAGAACTTGGTGGCGAAGCCGCGGACGTCGCGCACCGTGTCGGCGGAGCCGCGCGGCCCCTGGACGGTCGAGAAGCGGACGAACACCGGGGTCCGGCGGCCGGCCTCCTGGAGGAAGTCGGCGCAGGTGAACTCGGCCAGCGACTCGTACGGTTCGAAGAAACCGTACGCGCCGGCACCGCGGGCGTGCACCACCCGCTCGGGAATGCGCTCGTGGTCGAAGCGGGTGAGCTTCTCCCGCAGGTGGAAGTCCTCCAACAGCGTCGGGCCACGCTCGCCCACGGTCAGGGAGTTGTCGGTGTCGTCGACCCGGATCCCCTGATCGGTGGTGAGCGCACCGTCCGGCTCCGGGGCCCGGAAGGCGTCCAGCGCGATGTCCTTGGCATCGCGCTCGCCCCCCGAGGGAGGGCCTGGATGGGGAGCCTCCGTGACCGGGGGCGGCTGGGGGCGTCCTCCAGGCGGTCCGGGATTGGTGGTCATCTCAAAGCCCTCCGTCCTGAGGTCGGTGCGAGGCGGCTCACGGCCGCCCGCGCTGTGGGGCGCGGCTGCCCGCCGGACAACGGCTCAAACCTTCGCGCCCGGCTTGGAGCCTGGAGCCTGGAGGCGCCGGGGCAGTCCTGCAGCCCGAAGCCGTACGCAGGCGAACACCGCCGCCATGCGCGCTCGCACAACCGCGGGGGCAGTAGGCCAGGCAGGGCCGAGCGGGCGAGACCCCGCAGCGGTCGCTGCTGCTCCGACACGCGGGTGCGGCGGATCACAACGGGCTCAGTGACCGGGTGCGAGCGTCGCGGCGGCTTCGAGCATCAACCCGTGGACGAACGCTTGGGGCAGGTTGCCGCGCAGCTGGCGCTGGGCGACGTCGAACTCCTCCGCATAGAGGCCGGGCGGACCGCAGGCGGCACGGTTGCGTTCGAACCAGCGCACGGCTTCGACGTCGTTGTGCTGCTGGTGTTCCGCCAGGGCCATGACGAATCCGCACAGCAGGAAGGCGCCCTCGGCGTCCTGAAGGGGTCTCCGGTCGTGGCGGAACCGGTAGACGTGGTGGTCCTGCGCGAGATCGGCGCGCACCGCTCGCAGGGTGGCGACGGCGCGCGGGTCTTCGGCAGGCAGGGCGCCGCGGATGGCGGGCAGCAGCAGGGCCGCGTCCACGCCCGTCCGGCCTGGGGAGCGCTGCCACCGGCCGGTGGGGTGCAGGCAGTCGGCGGAGGTCTCCGCGAGGATCGCATCCGCCAGCGCCTCCCAGCCGGCGGCACGTAGTCGGAAACCTTCATCACCGAACTCCTCCACAGCGCGGGCGTGGCTCCTGGTGGGCGAACGAGGCCCGGAGAGCGGCTAACCGCTCGCGCCGCGATGAAACCGCCGTGGGTGATACCGCCCGGTGTCCGTGCGGAATCACCTGCCGGCCCGCAGGCCGTGGGCGGGCATGCCGGGCTCGGCACAGACGCTGCCCTGGACGGGGCCCGGCGGCGACCAGTCGGGGTTCCGGTGGGACGGGTGGCCCTGCCCCACGGCGGAGAACGGGCCGCTGCGAGTGTCGCGTTCAGGGGAACTAACCGGGTATGCGCCTTTTGAGGTACGGGTGATTCGTCAGGGACCGGACACAAGGAGGCACAGCCGATGGCTGTGAGACACGTCCTGATAGAGCGGGCTCCGCAGGCGGTGTGGAGCGTGTTGGGCGACCCGGCCGCGTACGGCCGGTGGGTGCCCGGCACGGGGCGGACCCGCCCGGGTGAGGGCCGGTGGCCCGCAGTCGGGTCGAGCTTGCGCTACACCGTCAGCGCCGGCCCGTTCCGCTTCGAAGGCCACATCGTCGTACGTGTGTCCGACAGTGGGCACCGGCTGGAACTGGAGGCCTTCGCCGGGCGGCTCGGCACCGTCCGGATCGCCATCGAGCTGATCGCGTGGGGCGACGCCACACTGGTGATCGTCGACGAGCACCCGCTGCGGGGCCTGGGCGGGAGCCTCCACACGGCGCCCGCTGACCTGGTGCTGGATCTGCGCCACCGCCGACTGCTCGCCCGCCTCGCCCGCACGGTCGAGCAGGCGCCCCGGGCGGCCGGCCTGGAAGCGTCCGCGTCGGGGGGAGGTCCGTCATGGCCGACGCCGTCGTGATCGGGGCCGGGCCGAACGGCCTGGTCGCCGCGAACGTGCTGGCCGACGCCGGCTGGGAGGTGGAGGTGCTGGAGGCCCAGGACCAGGCCGGCGGCGCTGTCCGCAGCGACCGCGGCGTCCACCCCGACTACGTCAGCGACCTGTTCAGCTCGTTCTACCCGCTGGCCGCCGCCTCGCCGGTGATCGCGGCCCTGCGCCTCGAAGAGCACGGCCTCGCCTGGAGCCACGCGCCGATCGTGCTCGCCCATCCCCTGCCCGACGGTCACTGCGCACTGCTGCGGCGCGGACCGGAGGCGAACATCGACGACATCGGGCGGAGCTTCGGCCGGCCGGACGCGCTCGCCTGGCGACGGCTGTCACAGCTCTGGCAGGACCTGGACCCGTACCTGGTAGGGGCGATGTTCGCGCCGTTCCCGCCGGTACGCGCCTGCCTGGCGCTGGCCGCGCGTCTCCGGGCGCCCGGCCTGCTGCGGCTGGCCCGCTTAGCGGCGCTGCCCGTACGGCGACTGGCCGAGGAGGAGTTCGACCGGGACGGCCCGGGGCTGCTGCTGGCCGGCTGCGCGCTGCACGCCGATCTACTGCCCGAATCGCCGGGCAGCGCCGCCTTCGGCTGGCTCATGGCGATGCTCGGCGAGCAGTACGGCTGGCCGGTACCGGTCGGCGGAGCCAGCGCCCTCAGCGGCGCCCTGGTGCGGCGTCTGGAATCGCGCGGGGGAACGATCCGCCGCGGTGCCCCGGTCAGCGAGGTCGTCGTCCGCGCCGGCCGGGCGCTGGGCATCCGCACCGCCCAGGGAGACTACGTCCGCGCGCGCCGAGCCGTGCTCGCCGACGTGCCCGCTCCGCACCTGTACGGCCGCCTGGTCCGGGAAGGACGCCTGCCGCCCGGATTCCGCGACGCCGTACGCCGCTTCCAGTGGGACTTCGCCACCGTCAAGGTCGACTGGGCCCTCGACGCGCCGATCCCCTGGACCGCCGAGCAGGCACACCGGGCCGGCACCGTCCACCTCGGCGCCGACTGGACGGAACTGAGCGACTACGCACTCCAGGTCAGCACCGGCCGTCTACCGGCCCGCCCCTTCGGGCTGCTCGGCCAGATGACCACCGCCGACCCGTCCCGCTCACCCGCGGGCACCGAATCGGCCTGGATCTACACCCACGTCCCCCAGCACATCGCCGACGACCTCGGGCCCGACGGCATCACCGGGTCCTGGGACGACAGGGAAAGCGAAGCCATCGCCCGCCGCATGGAAGCACAGGTCGAACGCTTCGCCCCCGGCTTCACCGGCCGGATCCAGGCCCGGCACGTACTCACCCCGCCGGTGCTGGAACACCTGGACCAGAACCTGGTCGGCGGGGCGATCAACTGCGGCACCGCGGCCCTCCACCAACAGGCGCTGCTCCGCCCGCTACCCGGCACGGGGCGGCCCGAGACCCCCATCCAGCGCCTCTACCTCGCCTCCGCCTCGGCCCACCCGGGCGGTGGCGTGCACGGCGCCTGCGGCGCGAACGCCGCCCGCGCCGCGCTCCGCGCCCAGGAAGCCCGGACCGGCCGGCTGCTGCGACCCGCCCTGGCCCGCGCCCAGCGGGCCCTGGCCGACCCAGGCGGGGGCGAGACGGCGTGACGCCGTCGGGCGGGCGGGACCCGCGGCCCGGGTAGGCCGGGATTGCAGGGGCTGTCACTGCGGGGGGCGGCCACCGCCGCGGGGGGCACCGAGCCCGGATACGGCAGCCCGGCGCGCGGCGGCTGTGCGACGCAGCACGACCTGGGGCAGGACGAGCCAGCTGGTGGCGAACCAGATCAGGCAGGCGGCGCTGAGGCCCCAGGCGGCGGCCGGGTTGCCGGTGGCGGTGCGCAGCAGGAGCAGCAGCGCGGCGGCGATGGTCAGGGCCAGGGTGATGAGTCCGACGGCGATGAGGCGACTGGCGACGTGGACCAGTTCGGGTTTCATGCCGTGGCCGGTGAGGAAGCGGTGGAAGGCCACGGGCGCGATCAGGGCTCCGGTGGCGACGGCGCCGAGGACGACGGTGGCGACGCAGCAAACTCCCTCCGTACACGGGCCGCGATCATCCGAGCATGCCACCACGCATCGTCGGAGACGATCCGCACGGCGGCTCTGGCCCGTCGTTTCCCACAGGTCCGTGATGAGCAGCCGTCCGCCGGAGGACCTGCCCCGCCCGGTACGCATACCTGCCGGACAGGCCGGTGGTCCGCGCCGGCCGTGCGCTCCTGGCGCTCCCGGCAGGCGGAGAATCACGTTGCAGAGGGCGTCGGCGCGCTCGTCCCTGTCCGGCCTGCCGAGCTCCACCCATGTGGCTGCGACATGCAACACTCCTCGAAAGCAAGGGAGTTGTGCAGATATCCAGCCTGCCGACTGGCGCGTGGGCGCTGGGGTAGGCGCGTTGGCATGCGTCGGCCCACCGGAGGCCGACGCACACAGCCGTCGCAGGAGGGTGATCCGATGCAGAAGTCCGCTGTCCGCCCGATGCCCGTCACGTTCCCCGACAGCCCGCTGCCCGACGTCCCGGTCGACGTGGAGCTCCGCTTCGACACGGCCCTTCCGTATGCGGCATGCCTGGTGTTCCCGCTGACCCCGTGCGGCTGCACCGGCTCCGACGCCGAGGTGTGCTGGTACTTCAGCCGGGATCTACTGAACGAGGGGCGCCACGTCCCCACCGGCACCGGGGACGTCAAGATCAGCCCCGGACCGGTCGGCGAAGTCCTCATCACCCTGCAGGGCCCCGACGGCCGGGCGGTGCTCAGCGCCCCGGAGGACGCCGTGACAGCCTTCCTCACGGACTCGTTCACCCTGGTGCCCGCAGGATCGGAAACCGACCACCTGGATATCGACGCCACCCTCGCCCGGCTGCGCGCCGCCGGCTGACCGCACGAAGTGCGCCGGCCGGGCGCCCGGCGCCGCACGGGTGCCCATGGCCGTCCGGCATCAGGGCGAGGGCGTGGTACACGCCGGCCGCGATGGCGAGGACGACCTCCAGGCCTGTCACTTGGCGCGGCACCGAGCTGGTGGCCCGGTTGCCGGTGCCGAGCTGGCCGTTGATGCCGCGCCCCCACGCGAAGACCTGGCCGTTCTCCAGCAGGGCGAGGCTGAAGTCCGCGCCGCCCGCGTCAAGCCGCACACCCCCGACGACGCCGAAGTGTGGGCCGGCGCCACCCTCGCCCTCCACGCCCGGAGCATCGGCAGCAGCCGGGATGCACAACGCCTGCACGCCCGACTGCTCGCGCTGCCGCAGCAGTGACCGACACCCACCTTCCCCCGCCCCCACCACGGCCACGTCCCGCTTCCCTGCCCGTGGCCCGGACGGGGTTGGCCGGGTCGGCTGGGGTCAGGCCTGGGCGGGGTGGGTGAGGGCGTGCCAGGCGCCGTAGCCGCCGAGGAGGTCGGAGACGTCGGGGTGGCCGTGGTGGCGCAGCAGGCTGGCGGCGATGGAGGAGCGGTGGCCGCTGGCGCAGTGGACGACCAGGGGGCGGTCGGTGGGGATCTCGTCCAGGCGGCCGGGGAGTTCGGCCAGGGTGATGTGCAGGGATCCTTCGATGAAGCCCGTTTCGCGTTCGCCGCAGGTGCGCACGTCCAGGACGGTGGGCGGCTGTTCGGCGGTGAGGGCGCTGCGGAGCTGGTCGGCGGTGAGGCGGCTGGCGGGGGTGAGGTCGTCGGCGAGGGCGGGCAGGGCGTTGTCGGGGTTGCGCAGGTAGCCGGCGATGTGGTCGAAGCCGATGCGGGCGAGGCGGGTGACGACCTCGTCCTCGCGGTCCTGCGGGGCGATGATCGCGATGGTGCTGTCGGGGGTGAGGACGGTGCCGGCCTGTTCGGCGAAGCGGCCGTCGACGGGGACGTTGACGGCGCCGCGCAGGTGTCCCGCGCCGAAGTCCTGGGGGCTGCGGGCGTCGAGGACGACGGCGCCCGCGGTGCGGGCCTCCCTGAAGCCTTCGGGGCACAGGGGGCGGGTGGCGTTCGTGCGGTCGAGCAGCGGGCGGTCCTGCCGGTTGAGGGCGGCGTCGTGCCCGAAGTAGGCGGGGGCGGCGGACTGGCCGGCGGTGACGATGCGGACGAAGGTGTCCTGGTCCATCGGCTGGCAGGCGTAGTTGGTCAGTCGCTGCGCGCCGATGGTGGACTGGCGGTCGGTGGAGAGGTTCTTGCCGCAGGCCGAGCCGGCGCCGTGGGCGGGGAAGACGAGGGTCTCGTCGGGCAGGCCCATCAGCTTGCGGTGCACGCTGTCGTAGAGCATCGCGCCGAGTTCGGCGGCGGTGACGCCGACCGAGGCGAGCAGGTCGGGGCGGCCGACGTCGCCGATGAACAGCGCGTCCCCGGTGAGCACGCCGTACGGGACGGTGTCGTCGGGCTGCTCGAAGACCAGGATGCTGATCGACTCGGGCGTGTGCCCGGGGGTTTCCAGGATCTGCAGGGTGACGTCGCCGAGCTCGATCCGCTCGCCGTCGGTGAGGTGGCGGATGGGGTAGTCGGTCTCCGCGCGGCGCCCGTACCCGATCCAGGCGCCGGTGCGGTCGGCCAGTTCGAGGTGGCCGGCCAGGAAGTCGGCGTGGAAGTGGGTGTTGATGACGCCGACGACGGTCAGGCCGCGTGCTGTGGCGTCGGCGAGGTACTCGTCGACGTCCCGGCGGGGGTCGACGATCACGGCCTGGCCGGTGCGCTCGTCGGCGATCAGGTACGAGGCCTGGGAGAGGCAGTCGAGGTAGAACTGGGCGAAGTACACGGGGGACCTTCCTGGGCGGCATAGGACTGGGGGCTCGGGGCCGGGCGGTGCGGGGGGGGTGGGCGGCTCGTAGGCCTGGGCGGTGTCGGGCGCCGCAGTGCCGCTCCAATACCCCCCCTCGGTATATTTGCGAGCATACGGCTACCTGAGCCGATACGGGTCGGGGTATCGCCGAACGATTTCGATAATACCCCCGGGGGTACTATGGTGAGGCACCGAGGGGCCGGCCACCGCCGCCGAGCCAGGTACGGGCCAGGTACCGGCGGGACCGAGGACGCACCGGTCATGCCACGCACCCGGCACACCACCCGCACCGGGCCACCGGGCCCGTACGGACGCCCGCGCCGCCCCCCGACCCGCCGGACCACTGCGGTCCGGTCTGCACCACTGGAGACACCTCATGCCCTTGCTGCCGCACGCCCACGGGCCCCACCCCCGCCGGCCCGACGCCCACGGACCGGGCGCCCCCGGGCGGACCACCCCCGCCGAGGCCCACGAGCTCGCCCGCACCGGCACCGCCGTCCTGCTGGACGTCCGGGAGGCCGCCGAGTTCGCCGCCGGACACGCCCCCGGCGCGCTGCACCAGCCGTTGATCGGGCTGGCCGCCGGTGTCCCGCTGCCGACCGAGGCGGCCGGGCGGACCGTGCTGGCGATCTGCCGCTCCGGCAACCGCTCCCAGCGCGCGGCGGAGCTGCTCGCACAGCGCGGCGTCGAGGCGCTGAACGTGGTCGGCGGCATGGGCGCCTGGGCGCTGGCCGGGCTGCCGGTCACCACGCCCGACGGCGGCGCCGGGCATGTGATATGACCACGCTGATCCTGGCGCTCGCCGCCGGTGCGGTGGTCGGGCTCGCCCTGGGCGGGCTGGGCGGCGGCGGCAGCATGCTCGCCGTCCCCGCCCTGGTCTACCTGCTGGGCTTCAGCCCGGCGCTGGCCACCACGGCCAGCCTGGTGATCGTCGCCGCGACCTCGCTGACCGGGCTGCTCGCCCACGCCCGGGCGGGCCGGGTCCGCTGGCGCACCGGCGCGCTGTTCGCCGCCGCCGGACTGCCCGCCGCCATGGCCGCCGGGGCGCTGTCCGCCCATCTGCCGGGCGCGCTGCTGACCGGTGCCTTCTCGGTGCTGGCGGCGCTCGCGGCGTGGCGGATGCTGAAGCCGCCCGCGAAGAACGCGCAGGAACGTTCCGCCGCCGGAGTCGGCCGCTCCACGGCGGCGGGCGCCGGGCTCGGCGCCGTCACCGGACTGCTCGGTGTCGGCGGCGGCTTCCTCGCCGTACCGGCCCTGGTCTCGGTGCTCGCCTTCACCATGGCCGAGGCCGTCGGCACCAGCCTGCTGGTCATCACCGCCAACTCGCTCGCCGCCCTGCTGCCCCGCCACGGCTCGGCCGGGGCGATCGACTGGGCCGTGGCCGCCCCCTTCACCGGGGCCGCGATCCTCGGCGCCTGGGACGGCAAGCGGCTGGCCGACAAGCTCAGCGGGCGAACCCTCCAGAAGGCCTTCGCCATCGCCCTGCTCGCCGTCGCCGCGCTGATGCTCATCACCACGGTGAGCTGATCACCCCGGCGAGCCGACCCCCGAACCCTCCCCGCACCACACGCACCGCACCGCACCGACACCCCTTCCCGAGAGGACCCCCCACTCCCATGACCACGCCGCTGACCGTCGAGCAGCTCCAGCCCCGCCTCGGCCTGCTCACCCTCATCGACGTCCGCTCCCCCGGCGAGTACGCCGCCGGCCACATCCCCGGCGCCCTGAACGTCCCGCTCGACCAGCTCGACCGCGCCCTGCCCGCGCTGCGCGAGGCCGCCGGGCACGGCGAGATCGCCGTGGTCTGCGCCGCCGGGCCGCGCGCCGACAACGCCTGCCGCGTGCTGGCCGACGCCGGCATCCCGACCCTCACCCTGGCCGGTGGCACCAACGCCTGGGCGAGCGCCGGGCGGCCGCTGGACCAGGTGGCCGGCGCCCGCCGGGTGTGGGCGCTGGACCGCCAGGTCCGCCTGGTGGCCGGCTCGCTGGTGCTGGCCGGCGTGCTGGTCGACCTCGCCCTGCCGGGTGCCCGCTGGGTCTCCGCCGCCGTCGGCGGCGGGCTGGCCTTCTCCGCGCTGACCAACACCTGCGCGATGGGCTCGATGCTCTCCAAGCTCCCGTACAACCGGCCCCGCCCCGGCACGCCGAGCCTGGACGAGACGCTCGCGGCCCTGACGCGCTGAGCCCAGCCTAAGCGCTGAGACCCTCGGGCCACTGAGCCCGGTCGCGGGCCGGGCCCCGACCGTCACGAGGCCCGGACCGCGACCGTTCCCAGATCGTGAAGGCCACTGCCCACCCCCGTCGGGCAGGGGCCTTCACCTCTTCTCCCAGCTGTCTCCCGGAAGCCGTCACCGCGCATCCCGTTGACGTGGCCGAGCCCACCATGTGAAATGTCACCCATCACATGCGATGCATCGTAACGCACACCACCCATCCGATTTGAACGTTCAAACGCCATCGCCCCGCCACCCGACCGGAGGTAGCTCCGCCATGCCGCCCCGCCCCCGCGCCTTACCCACCGGTCTCGCCCTCCTGGCCGTCCTCGCCGCCCAGGCCCTCGGCGCCGCCCCGGCCCTGGCGGCCGCCGGAACGCCGCTCGTCGACGGCGGCGGCTACCTCCTCGGCTCCGCCCTGGACGGCAGCTGCCTCGGCCCGCAGTACGCCCAGCCCGCCCCCGGCACCCCGGTGGTCGGCGCCGCCTGCGGGCGGCTGCTCAGCCAGCGCTGGCAGCTGCGCCGCGCCGGCACCGACTACCTGCTGGTCAACGCCGCCAGCGGCCGCTGCCTCACCCTCGGCGGCCCGGACCGCCGCCCCGCCACCGCCGACTGCGGCAGCTCCCCCGAGGCCGAACGCTTCACCGTCTCCCGCGCGCCGCAGGGCACCTACACCCTCACCACCCGCGGCACCGGCGGCTGCCTGACCGCCGACCCGGCCCCGGTGGCCCACCACTGCGACAACCGCCCCGCCCACCGCTGGACGCTCACCCGCACCGAGCCGCTGGTCCTCGCCGACCCCGGCTTCGAGCAGAGCGGCACGAACGGTACGAGCGGGACGAACGGCACGAACGGCGCCGCCACCGCCCGCAGCACCTCCGGCGGCTGGACCTTCACCCCCCACACCGGCACCGCCACCAACAACCCGCACGGCGGCACCCGCCTCGCCTACCTCGACGCCGGCCCCGGCTACGCGGTGAGCCAGCAGGTGACCGCCGTCACCGCGGGCAGCTACGACCTGTCCGCCTGGATCGCGACGGGCGGCGCCGGCGGCAGCCTCTCGGTGAGCGTCAACGGCACCGTGGTGCGCTCCCTCCCGCTGCCCGAGCAGTCCCTCTACGCGAAGTACACCCTCCTCCGGGTCCGGGTCGCCCCCGGCGACCGGCTGACCCTCACCATCGGCTCCTCCCCCACGGGTTGGATCAACGTGGACGACGCCGCCGTCGCCCCGGCCGCCCCCAACGACCCGGTGATCAGCTCCTCCGACCCCGAGGCCGTCGCCCTCTTCGACTGGGCCAAGGCCAAGGCCAACAGCTGGGTGCAGCAGGCCGGCGCCACCGGCGTGCTCGACCAGGACGAGAACCACCCCGGCGGCACCGGCACCACCACCTACGACGCCACCTACTGGGCCGGCTACCCGTTCCGCTCCGCCTTCTACAGCCGCGACTTCGCCCACCAGCTGGTCGGCGCCCACCTGCTCGGCCTGGACGCCGAGAACAAGACCATGCTGCGCGGCTTCGCGGCCTCGGCCACCGAGGTCAACAAGCTCTACCCGGTCTGGGCGCTCAACTTCGACGCCCGCAGCTACGGCGCCATCGACTACCGGAGCCCCGACCGCTTCGTCCGCGAGCTGCCCGCGCCGTTCGAACTCGTCCAGCAGGCCGGCGAGGCCTACCGCTGGACCGGCGACCGCGACTACGCCGAGGACCCGGGCCTGGGCCGGTACGTGCGCAACACGCTCGGCCCGTTCATCGCCGCCCGCCCCGGCCCGGTCGACAACGGCGGGGTGCCGATCCCGCAGGCCACCAGCCGCAGCATCTTCGCCGGCACCGCCAGCTACGCCGAGAACGCCACCCGCACCTACGCCGAGGCCGGGGACGCGGTCGGCGCCCAGTACCAGGCCTACCTCTCCGCCGCCGCGCTGGCCGACGCCCGGGGCGACGCCGCCTCCGCCGCCGGCTACCGGAAGGCCGCCGAGCAGCTGCGCACGTACGTCAACTCCACCTGGAGCGTGGACGGTTCGCAGCCCGGCGAGGTCGTCCACGGCTACGACACCGCCGGCAAGCCGATCACCGGCTGGGGCTACGAGGCGAGCGTGCTGATGCCGGTCAAGGGGCTGCTCGACCCGGGCCCGCGCCGGGACGCCCAGCTCGCCGCCATCGACGCCGCCGACTCCGGCCCGGAGCGCTCGGCGAACCTGGAGGCCTACACCTACCTGCCGGACGCCTTCTTCGCCAACCACGACGGCAGCACCGCCTGGAAGTGGATGCGGCACGTCTACGAGAGCGTCGGCGAGCCGCACGTGAGCGGCGCGATGCTGAACGGCGACTACCCCGAGGTCCCGTTCACCCTGCTCGCCCAGACCGTCCAGGGCCTGCTCGGCGTCACCCCCGACGCCGCCGGCCACGCGCTCTCCACCACCCCGCAGCTGCCCGCCTCGATGGGCTGGCTCCAGGTCGCGGGCATCCCGGTGGGCGGCGGCACGGTGACCGTCCGCCACGACGGCGCGCAGCGCAGCACCGTCACCAACACCGGTACGGAGCCTGTTACTTGGGAGGCCCGCTTCCCCGGTCAGCACGCCCACGCCACCGTCGACGGCGAGCAGCGGGAGGCCCGCACCACGACCGTCGACGGCACGACCTACACCTCCATCACCGTGACCCTCGCGCCCGGACGCTCCGCGACCGCGACCGTCACCGACTGACCCCCACACAGCACAACCGCGGCCGGCCGGCCCCACCCGGCCGGCCGCACCCCCTCGCTTCCTGACGGTTCGTCATCTCACCATCCCCCACCCCTCAGGAGGGCGCTCATGCGCCGAACCCGCCGCCGTGTCGCGGCATCCCTGCTCTCCCTCGCCCTCGCGACCGCCGGCCTCGGAGCCGTCGGCCTCGGCACGGCCGCTCCCGCCACCGCCACCCCCACCCCCACCCCCACCGCGATCGGCACCGGCCCCAGCCTCGGCAACGGCAACGCCCTGACCCCGCCGATGGGCTGGAACTCCTGGAACTCCCTCGGCACCGAGGTCACCCAGGAGCAGGTCGTCCAGACCATCGACTTCATGACCGCCAACGGCCTGGTCGCGGCCGGCTACGACACCGTCACCATCGACGACGGCTGGTCGCTCTGGCACCGCGACGGCCAGAGCTCCGACCTGGTCCGCAACGCCGACGGCGGCCTCCAGCTGTACGACAACGCCGGCAACCCGGTCAGCGGCACCGACGGCACCGGCAACGACCCCACCTCCGGCCACCTGGTCCCGCGCCCCGACCACTTTCCCGAGCGGACCGTCGACGGCCACACCGTCAACGGCATCGCGTACCTCGCCCAGTACGCGCACAGCAAGGGCATGAAGTTCGGCCTCTACGCCACCGACACCTACCTCACCTGCCAGATGCACCCCGGCAGCCTCGGCCACGAGTCCACCGACGCCGCCGACTTCGTCTCCTGGGGCGTCGACTTCGTCAAGTACGACGACTGCCCGTACGGCCCGCAGATCATCGGCCCGGACGGGCACAACTACTACACCCAGGGCGAGGGCAAGGAGCTGACCCGCTCCATCTACGCCCGGGTGCAGACCTTCCAGCACGCGCTGGACGCGGCCTCCGCCGCCCAGGGGAAGCCCAAGGTCACCCTCAGCGTCTCCGCCCAGCCCGTCCACAGCGGGGTCCCGTACCTGCTCGCCGCCGACGACCCGGCCCGCACCGACCCGGTGGTCCAGGCCGCCGGGACCGCCCCCTTCCACGCCCCCGGCTACGCGCCCACCGGCATCTGGTGCGGCCAGGTCGCCAACCTCTGCCGGATCGGCGGCGACCGGGACAGCGAGCTCGACGGGGTGCTCTGGAACGGGCAGTTGCAGACCGCGCTGCAGTACCCGGGCAACGTCCGCCCGGGCAGCTGGAACGACCTGGACATGATGTTCACCGGCTGGCAGGACGTCTACGGCCTGTGGGGCACCACCGACACCTGCACCTGCCACAAGCCCTTCACCGACGACGAGTCGCGGACGGAGGCCTCGGTCCTCGCCATGCTCGCCGCGCCGATGATCTCCGGCGCCGACCTGCGCACCGCCGCGCAGTCGCAGCACAGCGCGGACGGCTACACCTGGTCCACCGGGATCAACGACACCAGCCTGGCGATCCTGAAGAACAAGGAGGTCATCGCCGTCGACCAGGACGGCCTGGCGAAGCCCGCCACCCTGGTCGGCGCCAAGCCGGCCGACGGGCACGCCCCGGTGGTCCTCAAGCGGCAGCTCGCCAACGGCGACACCGCCGTGCTGCTGGTCAACCAGGACCCGTCGGCCGGCCGCACCGTCGCCACCAGCCTCGCCGAACTCGGCCTCGGCGGCTCCGGCTACCAGGCCAAGGAGCTGTGGACGGGCGCGGGTTCGACCGTCACCGGTCCGATCAGCGCTTCCCTCCCGCCGCACGGCGCGGCCCTCTACCGGCTCGCCAAGCAGGGCACCGGCGGGCCGTCCGGCGTGGTCGACGACGGTGCGTACCACTCCCTGAGCAGCGGCGGCCTCGCGCTGTCCCTGCTCGGCTCCTGCACCGCGCCGCTCGGCTCGATCACCGACCTGGAGCCCGCGCGCCCCGGCGACCCGGCGCAGCAGTGGACCTTCACCGGCAACCCCGACGGGACCGTCCGGATCAGCGACAACTGCGCCACCGGCACCCACCGGCACACCGTGCTCTCCGCCGGGGCCTCGGCCGGTGACAGCGCCTACCTGCTCGACCTGTCGCCCGGCAACCCCTGGCAGGAGTGGAAGCTGACCCAGGACCAGGCCACCGGCTCCGTCACCGTCACCAACGTCGCCACCGGCCTCGCCCTCGACGGGGGCGCCGGCACCGCCGGCACCCCCGTCACCACCCGCCCGGCCACCGGCCAGCGCTGGACCCTCGGGTCCTGAGGGCCCGCTCAGCCCCTCGTGCCGGCCGTCCGCCGCGTGGCGCGGACGGCCGGCATCCGGACCAGTACCGCCACGCTCAGCCCGAAGACGGCCACGCCCAGCGGGACGTGGACCGACGGCACGTGCGCGAGGCCCAGCACGACCTGCGCCGAGGCCAGCACCAGGAACCCGGTGGCGTACAGGACCGGACGGGGCGAGCCGCCGCCGGGCCGCCAGGCCAGGACGGCGGCGAG
This sequence comes from Kitasatospora sp. NPDC001119, assembly GCF_053598475.1. NCBI lineage: Bacteria > Bacillati > Actinomycetota > Actinomycetes > Kitasatosporales > Streptomycetaceae > Kitasatospora > Kitasatospora sp. NPDC001119. Next base: position 5,487 of record NZ_JBSFKI010000064.1, on the reverse strand, counting down.
CAGGTACAGCATCGAGGACCCGTACATCACGCGCGCGCCGACGCTGTGCAGCGTCTCGCCGTAGGAGGTGGAGAGCAGCAGCCCGGCCGTGACCGCCTGGAAGAGGACCGCCACGGTCTGGAGCGCCACGGAGGCCCGGAGGAAGGTGTGGGCGCGCAGCCCCGCCGCCGTGTCCGTGGTGCCCCTGGTGCCCGTGGCCGCCTCCGCCGTCGTTCCGATGGCCATGACGCGCTCCCCTCTTCTGCCTCGCGGCAGCTGATCGATAGTGTCCCGGTCATCCGACGAGACAGGCCGGCGAAGTGTGAGGCGAGGGTCCATGACGGACGAGCAGACCCGGGGAGCGGCCCCGACCGTGAGCACCCCCTCCGTACCGGATCCGGGCGTGGTCGTCGGCGAGCGGCGGCAGCTGATCAACCTGGCCTACCGGCTGCTCGGTTCGCTGGCCGAGGCCGAGGACGCGGTGCAGGAGACGTACGCCCGGTGGTACGCGCTGTCCCGGGAGCAGCAGGAGGCCATCGCCTCGCCGGGTGCCTGGCTGTCCACGGTGGCCGGCCGGATCTGCCTGGACCAGCTCGGGTCGGCGCGGGCCCGGCGCGAGCGCTACGTCGGCGAGTGGCTGCCCGAGCCGCTGCCCGACCGCGGCGAGTGGATCGGCGGCCCGACCGACGGCAGGCCGGCCGATCCCGCGGACTGGGTCACCTTGGACGAGTCGGTGACCATGGCCTTCCTGGTCGTCCTGGAGGCGATGACCCCGGCGGAGCGGGTGGCGTTCATCCTGCACGACGTCTTCCGCTACCCCTTCCCCGAGGTGGCCGGGATCGTCGGCCGCACCCCGGCGGCCTGCCGCCAGCTGGCCTCCTCCGCCCGCCGCCGGATCAGGGCCGCCCAGGCCCCGGCGACCCCGACGGGCACCCAGGCCGGGCTGGTACGGGACTTCAAACGGGCCTGGGAGGCCCGGGACATCGCGGCCCTGGTCGGCCTGCTCGCCCCCGACGCCACGATGACCGCCGACGGCGGCGGCCTGGCCGGCGCCGCCCTGCGCCCGGTGGTGGGCGGCGAGCGGATCGCCCGGTACCTGGTCCACTTCGCCGACCTCGCCCCCGGGCTCACCCTCCTCGAACGGACCGTCAACGGCCGCCCCGGCCTGGTCGCCCGGCTCGGCGGCCGCACCGCGACGGTGGCGGCCTTCGACCTGGCCGACGGCCGGATCACCCGCGTCTGGGCGGTCCGCAACCCGGAGAAGCTGCGCCCTTGGACCGCGTACGAGCCGGGCCTTGACCCGGAGCGCGAACCGCACGGCCGCTGAGTGGTCCTACAGCTCCACGTTTCGTCGCGGGTCAGCCCTTCGGATGGTCGGGCGAGGCCGGGTCGAGCGAGGACAGGAAGTCCCGCATGCCGTCGAGGTAGCCGGGGGTGAACAGCGAGCGCGGTGCGGCGACGGCGAGGAAGGTGCTGCGCAGCTCGGAGTCCTCGACGTCCTTGGGCACCATGTTGTGGGTCGAGTCCGGGAAGCGCAGGACGTGGAGCAGGCCCGGGGTGGTGACGAGGCGGCGGTAGGCGGCCTCGGTGTCGTCGCTGTCGACGTTGACGTCCCGGCCGCCGAGGACGAGCTGCACCGGCACCCGGAGGGCGGCGAGGTCCTCGGTGGCGTCGGAGAGGTGGTTGCGCTTGTTGAACGCCCAGCGCTCGGGGGTCAGCCCGTCGACGTCGCCGCCGGCGGCCCGGTACTCCTCGAAGGTCGAACCGGCCCGCAGGGCGGCCAGGTTGCGGTCGCTGCGGGCGACGGCGGCCGCGGTCTCCGCGGGCGAGGCGTGCCGTTCCCCCAGCTCGGCGAGCAGGTTGTAGCGGCCCTGCTGGAGCCAGTTGACGGCGGTGCCGACGGCGATCACGAACCTGACGTCCGGGGACTGCCGGGCGGCCTTGGGCATCACCCAGCCGGCCTGGCTGGCGCCCCAGAGCCCGATCCGGTTCGGGTCGATCCCGGGCTGGGCCTTCGCCCAGCGGATCGCGGCGAGGGTCTCGTCGACGCGGTCCTGCATGCTCTGGTCCAGCCAGTCGCCGGGGGCGTTGTTGACGCCGGGCTTGTCCCAGGACAGCGTCGCGTACCCGGCCTTCGCCATGGCCTCCCAGAGCGGCCGGTAGAAGGTGTCGTGGGTGGCGTCCACGGGCCCGTCGCCGTGGACGAAGACCACCAGTCCGTACGGCCCGTGGCCGCCGGTGGGGCGGGCCAGGACGCCCTGGAGCGGCTGCCTGCCGCCGGTGACGGTGACCCGCTCCTCCGTGAGGTCGTAGTCGTTCTGGTAGACCACCCAGCCGCCCGCGCCGGCCAGCAGCACGGCCACGGACAGCAGTGAGCCCCAGAGCCACCGGCGCCTGCCGAACATCTTCATAGCGTTCACCCATCAATCGTTCGTTTCGAAAACGACCGTAGCAGATATGAACACAATGAGGTGATCGTCTTTCCCGCCGCCTACCCGGAGGCGGTCACCGCCCGACCGGCGCCGTCCCGGCCTCGGGAGCCACCGGCTCCGTCACCACCGGTTCCGGCAGCGTCCGGAACAGCGCCCAGCTCAGCACCGGCATCAGCACCAGCGGCAGCAGCGCCGTACGCAGCGAGGTCGCGTCCGCGAGAGCGCCGATCACCGGGCTCGCCAGCCCGCCGACGCTCACCGTCAGCCCGAGGGTGATCCCGCTCGCCGTACCGATCCGCGACGGCAGGTAGTCCTGCCCCAGCGTGACCTGCAGGGAGAACGGCACGTACAGGCCCGCCGAGGTCAGCGCCACGAACAGGTACAGCGCCGGGCCCGGCACCAGCAGCACCCCGGCCACCGCGACCGCCGCCACCAGGTACGACCAGCGGGCCACCGCCACCCGCCCCCACCGGTCCGCCAGCGCGCCGCCCAGCACCGAGCCCACCGCGCCGCCCGCGTACAGCACCACCAGCGCCGCCGTGCCCGCCGCCGCACCGCCGCCCAGGCGCTGGGTGGTGAACAGCGACAGGAAGGTGCTCAGCCCGACGAACGCGACCGAGCGGCAGACCACCGCCAGCGACAACCGCACGAAGGCCGCCCGGTCGTCGGCCCCCGGAACCGGCTCGCGCGCCTCCCCGGCCGCCCGCCGCCGCTCCAGCTCGCGCAGCACCGGCAGGCAGAGCGCGGCGCCCGCGAGCGCGGGCAGCGCCAGCAGCGGGGTCAGCCGCAGCCCGCCCGTCCCCACCACGGCCGCGACCAGCAGCGGGGCGGCGGCGAAGCCCAGGTTGCCGCCCAGCGAGAACCAGGCCATCCCCCGGTGGGTGCCCAGGCCGCGCCGCCCGTCCACCGCCCGCCGCGCCGCCAGCCGGGCCACCCGGGCCGACTCCGGGTGGTAGGCCGCCACCCCGACCCCGGACAGCGCCACGAAGGCCAGCGTCAGCCCGTACGAGCCGCCCACCCCGCTGAGCGCGATGCCCGCGCCGCCCAGCAGCGTGCTGACCGGCAGCAGCCAGGGCAGCGGCCGGCGGTCGGTGAGCGCCCCGAACAGCGGCTGCGCCACCGAGGAGAGCAGCGAGGCGGCGAGCACCACCCCGGACACGGCGGCGTAGCCGTAGTGGCGCTCGGCCGCGAAGAACGGCACCAGGGCCGCCACCGCGCCCTGGTAGACGTCCACACAGGAGTGCCCGACGGAGAGCAGGAGGATCGACCTTCGGTCGGAGGATCGTTTCGGCATGCCGCCAGCCTCGGGCCCGCACCCGCTGTCGGACTTCCGATAACCTGCCATCCGATGCCGAGAATCCGCCACGATCCCGTCGCCTCGCGCCGTACACCCGTCGCGTCGCGCCATACACCCGTCGCCTCGCGCCACACTCCCGTCGCGTCGACCGAGACCCGCCTGCTGCCCTCCGGCGGCGCCATCGACGCGCACCGGCACGACGACCACCAGATCGCCTACGCCGCCCGGGGCGTGGTCGGCATCACCACCGACGCCGGCTCCTGGGTCGCCCCCGGCGACCGCGCGCTGTGGATCCCGGCCGGCACCGTCCACGCCCACCAGGCCCACGGCGAACTCGAACTCCACCTGGTCGGCCTGCCCGCCGCCGACAACCCGCTCGGCCTGGACCGCCCGACCGTCCTCGCCGTCGGCCCGCTGCTGCGCGAACTGATCGTCGCCTACACCCGCACCCCCGACCAGGACACCCCCGAACGCACCCGGCTGCGCGCCGTCCTGCTCGACCAGCTGCGCGCCTCCCCGCAGAGCCCGCTCCACCTCCCCACCCCCGCCACACCCCTGCTCCGCGCCCTGTGCGCGCTGCTGGAGGCCGACCCGGCCGACGGCCGTACGCTCGCCGAACTCGGCCACGCCGTCGGCGCCAGCGACCGCACCCTCTCCCGGCTGTTCCGCACCGACCTCGGCATGACCTTCCCCCAGTGGCGCACCCAGCTGCGGCTGCACCACGCCCTGGTGCTGCTCGCCGAGGGCCTGCCCGTCACCACCGTGGCACACCGCTGCGGCTGGGCCTCCGCCAGCGCCTTCATCGACGTGTACCGCCGCGCCTTCGGACACACCCCGGGCGGGCGCGCGCCGCGCTGAACGCCGTTGTCCGTACCGCGTGGCAGGCTGGGGGCATGTGCGGCCGCTTCGTCTCCACCACCACGCCCCAGGACCTCGTCTCCCTGCTCGGGGAGCTCCGGTGGGACCCGGCCGAGACCTTCGCGCCGAGCTGGAACGTCGCCCCGACCGACCCGGTCCCGGCCGTCCTGGAACGCGTCGACCGGGACACCGGCGAGCTGCTGCGCCAACTGCGCCCGCTGCGCTGGGGCCTGGTCCCGTCCTGGGCCAAGGACCCGTCCGGCGGCGCCCGCCTGATCAATGCCCGCTCGGAGACCGTCGACACCAAGCCCGCCTTCCGCAAGGCCTTCACCACCCGCCGCTGCGTGATCCCCGCCGACGGCTACTTCGAGTGGCGCGAGGTCCCCGCCGCCGACCGGAAGAAGTACAAGCAGCCCTACTTCCTCAGCACCGGCGGCCTGATGCTGATGGCCGGCCTCTACGAGTTCTGGCGCGACCCCACCCGCCCCGAGGACGACCCGCTCGCCTGGCTGGCCACCGCCACCGTCATCACCACCGACGCCACCGACTCCGCCGGCCGCGTCCACGACCGGATGCCCCTCACCATCGCCCCCGACGACCTCGCCACCTGGCTCTCCCCCGCCCACACCGACCCCGCCGAACTCCACCACCTGCTGCACAGCCCCGCCGACGACGCCCTGCGCGTCCGCGCCGTCCCCACCACCGTCAACAGCGTCCGCAACAACGGCCCCCACCTGCTGGACACCGCCCCGGACCCACTGGGCCTGGCGGACTGAGGCCGAACCAGGGAGATTCCCAATGATGTTGTCAAGCCAGGGCGGTGACCCCTCGTGACTGCCTTACTGCGCTGGGGCGGCGTTCTTGGGCGCAACTGCATCGAAGGTGCGGCTGTCGCGTATGAGGGCCCAGAGCACGTTGAGA